>DASTVZ010000159.1:0-8547 GCA_035758845.1 Vicinamibacterales bacterium | reverse complement strand
GCGGGCCTCTCTTGGAGCCACGGGGCAACGATATTGGGAGCGCGAGCATTCGATGCCGCGGATGGTTGAAGACTACGAACGAGCCCTGGTGGCGGCTGCAGCGCTGCCCGCGCCCAGTGTCACGCTGCCGGAACACCTCGTCAACAATGGCGAACGCGTACTGAACGAGGTGCTCTCCGAATTCGGGCTCGGGCCGGTATGGACCTGATTTGGAGTAAGATTTTGACCATACGATTGAACGGCGAGCCGTACGACATCGCCGGCCCTGTCAGCATCAGCGCGCTGCTCGCCGCGCTCAATCTCGATCCTCGTATCGTCGCGGTCGAGCACAACGTCGTGGTCGTGAAGCGTCAGCGTTACGACCACACGATCGTCAATGATGGCGACGAGGTTGAAATCGTCCGATTCGTCGGCGGCGGCTGATTTCATTCTTTTCCGGCGCGCCACTGGCGCGCCCGCCGGAGCGGAGCGGGGCGATGGGGCCCCGCGAGCGAAGGCGTGGGGGGTCCGCGGGGGCGAAGCCCCCCGGATGAAAAATGTCTTCTGATCCTCTCGTCATTGCCGGCCGTACGTTCAGTTCGCGGTTGGTCGTCGGCACCGGCAAGTATCCTTCGAACACGGTCATGGCCGGCGCACACGTCGCCTCCGGCACGGAGATGGTGACCGTCGCCGTACGCCGGGTGAACCTCACCGATAAGTCGAAGGAATCGCTGATCGATTACATCGATCGTGAGCGCATCTTCATTCTTCCGAACACAGCCGGCTGTTACACCGCGGATGATGCCATCCGAACGGCGCGGCTTGGCCGCGAAGTCGGACTGTCGAACTGGGTGAAGCTCGAGGTCATCGGCGACGAGCGCACGCTGTTTCCCGATAACATCGCGCTCCTCGAGGCCACACGCGTCCTGGTCAGTGAAGGATTCGTCGTGCTGCCCTACACCAACGACGACCCGATCGTCTGCCGGAAACTCGAGGAGGCAGGAGCGGCGGCGGTCATGCCTCTCGGTGCACCGATCGGCTCGGGCCTCGGCATTCAGAATCCGAACAACATCCGGATCATCAAGGATCAAGCGCGCGTACCCGTCATCGTCGATGCCGGAGTCGGCACGGCATCGGACGCGGCGATCGCCATGGAGCTCGGCGCCGACGGCGTGCTGATGAATACCGCGATTGCATTGGCTGAAGATCCGGTCGCGATGGCGACCGCGATGAAGCTGGCTGTCGAGGCCGGGCGGTTGGCGTATCGAGCGGGGCGAATCCCGAAGCGAATGTATGCGTCGGCGAGCAGTCCCGTGGATGGGCGGATCGCAAATGCGACGGCGGCCGCCGGGAGTCGCGCCGGCGCCTGATGGCCGATCACGACGCCGAACCGCTCGAGGCGGTACTGCGACGCCTGAAAAAAGAGCGCGACGAGGCTGATGCCCGATATAACGATGCGTTGACCGCGGTCGATCGCGCGCTTCACGCACCGCCCGCAATCCCGCAACCGACCGCGAGTCTTGACGATCATCAGATCGCCGCACTCAACGACGCCTGGAACATCATTCCCGCGGCACCGTCGGCATCCGGTTTTCGCCGACGGATTGCCGGTTTCGTCTGGGGCGTCATCGGTCCTTACCTGCAACGGCAGCTGACGTTCAACTCGCTCGTCGTCGACCACATCAACCGCAATGCCAACGCGGCACGTAACGCTCACCGGGTTGCCGAGCAAACAGCCGATGCGCTGAGAGATCACCTCGCGGCGCTCGCACAGTTCGAGACGCGGCTCGTGCAGTACTTTCAACAGATCACCGCCTACGTCGACACGAAGGATCGCGACTCTGCCGGCGGGGCACTGGTACTGAACGCGTCGCTCAGCGGTCTCGCCGACAGCGTCGCCAAGCGATGGGAATCAACGTCGGTGCGCGAGCAGCGGGTCAGCGGCCGTATGGACACGCTCACCGCGGCGCATGAGGATCTGCGCGGCACGATTGGCACGCTGCAGCAGGGTTTGATGACCATCAAGCGCGAGATGGAGCGGATGGCAGCAGTTGGCTCCGCGCCGATTCATTCTGGACCGCGGGACCCGGATCCCGGATCCCGCACATCGGATCCCGACAGTCGACCAGCGGCATCTCCAGCCGTATTCGCGCCCGCTCTGGACGCGTACAAGTATCTCGGCTTCGAGGACCGTTTCCGCGGCTCGCAACAAGCCATCCGCGAACGGTTCGAATCGTACGTGCCGCTGTTCGAAAATCGATCGCCGGTGCTGGACGTCGGCTGCGGTCGCGGAGAGTTTCTTGATTTGCTCAACGCCAGTCACATTGCGGCGCGCGGAATCGACCTCAATCACGAAATGGCGGAGACGTGCCGCGCGCGCGGCCTCGAGGTCACCGAAGCGGACGCCGTCGGGTATCTCTCAACCCTGGACGATGGCTCTCTCGGCGGCATCTTTTCCGCCCAGGTCGTCGAGCACCTCGACCCCTCGTATCTGCTGCGCTTTCTCGAGCTGTCGTTTCACAAGCTCCGGCCCGGTGGACGGGTGGTGCTCGAGACCCTGAATCCTGCGTGCTGGGTTGCCTTCTTCGACAGCTACATCCGCGATATCACGCACGTGTGGCCGCTCCATCCAGAGACGCTCAAATACCTCGTCGTGGCCAGCGGGTTCAGCGGCGCACAGATCGAATATCGATCGCCCGTCCGCGAGGAGGATAAGCTTCAGGCGTTTGCCGCGCCGGCGACCGGCGCGCCGACCCTCGCCGATCTCGCAGAAGCATTCAACGCGAACGTCGAGAAGCTGAACGCCCGCATGTTCACGTATCTCGACTACGCGGTGATTGGAGACAAAGCCGCGGAATGATGCCACGGAAGAACACGGATGAAGGGCCACGGAACAACACGGATGAACACGGATAAACATCACGGAATAGCGTGGATAAAACCTGGGTGCCTTCCGTGTTTTTGATCGCTAGTTTTTGTTCCGTGTTAATCCGTGTTGTTCCGTGGCTAGCTTGGTCCGTGTTGATCCGTGGCTTCTTGCTGTCCGGTGGCTGATCGTCGCTCATGCCGCCGTTCAAGAAACCAGGCCGGGCGCTCTCCGCAAAGCAGGAAACCTCCGGCATTACGGCTACGCCGGCATCGCACGAGCAGCGACTGCTGACGATCGCTGCGGCACTCATGATTGCCGCCACGGTTGCCGTCTACTGGCCGGCACTCGGAGCCGGGTTTCTGGGCGACGATTTCATGATCCTCCACCGGCTGCGTCCGATCGAACATGCGACCGACGTGAGTCGATTCTTTCGCGGTGAGTTCTTCGAGTATTACCGGCCGCTCGGTTTCGTGTCGCACGCGATTGATTGGGCAATCGCGGGACAGGATCCACGTGAGTTTCACCTCACGAACCTGGCGATCCACGTCATCAACACGATCCTCGTCCTGCTCATAGGTCTCAAGCTGTCCCCTCGTCCGCTTGGCGGGCTTCTTGCCGCAGCGCTGTTCGCGCTGCACGCCTCCAACAACGAAGCCGTCGTTTGGATGTCGGCACGGTTCGATCTGCTCGCGACCTGTTTCGGGCTTGCCGCGCTGGTTTGCGTGATGCGTGGCGGAATTGCTGGACAGATTTCCGCCCCCGTTCTGTTCTTCTGTGCACTGCTTTCAAAGGAATCGGTGGTGGCTCTGCCGATTGCCGTAGCCGGATGGGGCACGTTCCGGCTGCGCGCGCCGACCAGCCGGACGGTGATGTCGGTGGTGCCCTGGCTCGTCGCGCTCGCGGCGTACAGCGCATTACGGCAACTCGGCGGCGGCATCTCCGCGGTTGGCGGCGCCTCGAGAGCTCCCAAACTCGCGGCTTTCATCATCTGCCTCGCCAGCGTGGTCGCTCTCTCGTCGAACCGATGGCTGTACGTACGTAAGTGGCTGAAGGGAAAACGAACGCAGTGCGCGGTTCTGATGTTTGCGGCGATCGCGGCGCTGGTTGTAATTGCGGTGCTCTCGCACGGCCGGGTTGGCGCGCTCGCACGGGAGAAGCTGGCGGTCGCAGGATTCGCGACGTTCTATCTTAGCTCTCCGCTTCTCGCCCCCGGCGAATCCATTTTGAGCGATTCGACGGCCCTCCCAGTGTGGATCTTCGGCGCAATAACCCTCGTAGGGGTTGCCGCGCTGATCCTCCTTCTCTGGCGACTGCTTGACGATGATCGGTATTGGTTTTTCGACACGTTGCTCATCGCAACGCTGTTGCCAATATCCGCGCTCACTGAAGGCAAGCGCTACTTGTATCTCCCGTCGGTCGCCATGTCGCTGATCGTGGCGACGTTCATCGTCGAATTGCACGGACGCGCACGCCGCGTTGCACTGTCGGTCGCTGCCGTGGTGCTCGCGGTATCAGCAGTGCAAATCATCGCAAGGGTTCAAGACTGGCGTTGGGCGGGCCGGATGACTGCCGCGGGCGCACAACTCGTCGACTCCACACTTGCGCCCGCATGCGGGACAGGTCACGTCGTCTTTCTCACCAGCCCGGTTGGCATGCGCGGCGTGTACTCGCACTTCTATTACGAAACGTTTGAAGTGCCGCGCGGCTGCATGCCCGAGTTGTTTCAGATCGTCGTTCGCGTCGTGCGCGTGGACACGCCGATTCGCGTGAGCTGGGACGGACCGAATCAGATTGTAATTACTGCGCCTAACTATCAGGACAATTTCGTGCTCTCACATGATCTACGCGAGTTCGATATTCCACTCCGTCGCGGCAAGCCGGTCAGCATCGATACGCCGCTCGGCCGCGTTACGGCGGACGCCGTGGGCGGCGGAGCGCGAGTGGTCCTGCGGCTCGCGTCCGCGGCCCAGCGAGAAAGGGACCTTTTCTTTTTCTACGCGGATGGCAAGATTCAATCGTTAGGCCAGCCTCAGTGATCCACGGCGTCTTTGTCTTTCCTCCCGTTAAAATGAACGAGGGGATGAGTGTCGATCGTCGACCACCACAATGGATGGCGCGCACCGGCTGGATTCTGGCGGCCCTGCTCGCGGCGGCTCCGCTTCTTTCGATCTTTTATCAACCTGTCGGATGGGGACCGCGACTCTGGGCTGTAGCACTGGTCCTCGTCGCGGCGTGGAGTCCTTTTAACGGCCTGCTCGTCCTTGCTGGCCTCGGTCCCTTTGCCGCGACGATCTTTGCGCTGACGCGCACGGGTTCAGCGCCACTCAATTATGCCGAGGCGTTGCTACTCTCGTTTCTCGTTGGTGCTGCAGTCCGGCGCGCCACCAATCCCAAGCCGATGGCTGTGCCGACGCGATTCGGTGCCGCAACGGCTGTCCTCGCCGCGCTCGCAGTTGCGTCTCTGTTCATCGCGGCTGTCGTTCTCCGTGTCGAGCGCCCCGACGTGACCGCGACTGAGCTGCTTCGAATGATTGGTATCCGGAATTACCTCATCGGATCGAACCCATTTGCGGCGAGCATGCTGTTTATCGAGAGTCTCGCGCTGATGATCATGACGGCAGACGCGTGCGGTGCAAATCCCGGCCGCAGCGTTCGTGTGATGCGCATGCTGATGGTGAGTGGGGCCGCAGCCGCGTTGATGAACGTCCTGAGGATCATGAATTCCGCATTGGCACAGCCACACCCCGGGATATCGTTCCTCATCCAATTCGCGACCGTACGCACGAACATGCATTTTCCGGATCTGAACGCGGCCGGCTCGTATTTCGCCCTGATGCTGTTCATTGCTCTGGGCTTGATGCGCTCGTCGCCCGTGACCGGGGCGGTGGCATCCTTGGCCATCGCGTCGGGCATTTGGATTGCCGGGTCGAGAACCGCGCTCGCGGCCGCGATCGGGGTGGTCGCGGCAGGCTTATTCGTCAGACCGGGCATCGGCCGTCGTCGTGTCCTGGCGTCCTGCGCGCTACTTGGCGGCCTGGCGCTGGTGGCGGTGTTAACGTGGAAATTGTATCCGCAGGGACGAAATCTCGACAGCACGGGTGCGGTGTCGTACCGGATCACCAGGGGAAAGGCCGCGATTAGTCTCATTGCGGCACATCCCGTGTCCGGCGTTGGGCCCGGAAACTTCTCCGCCATGTCTGGCGTCGCTGATAACGCGCACAACAATTATCTTCAGATCGCGGCCGAGCTCGGGCTTCCGGCCTTGGCACTGTTCCTCCTGATTACCGCTTCCGCCCTTCGCTGCGCCTGGGACTTGGCGCGACAGTCGTGGCCAGCTTGGGGATTGTGCCTCGGACTCATCGCCTATCTCCTGACGTGTCTCACCGGCCACCCGTTGCTGATCGGCGGGGCAGCGTACCCGTTCTGGATCGCGCTCGGACTGGCTGCGTCCCTTGGATCACCCGCGTCCTCGAGGACGGCACTTAAACGACTTGCGACTGCGGCGGTTGTGATCATCGCGGCGACACTGCCGTTGCGAATGTTCGCGGCAGCGCGAGAGGCGGACGTAGAGCACTCGAGCGTCGGGTTTTCAAAATGGCAACAGCAGGCGGATGGATTGCGATATCGGTGGGCGGGTGGACGCGCCACTTTTTATGTGTCGCCCGCGGCACGGTCGATTCGAATTCCGCTTCGAATCGGACCGCTCGCGCCGGGGCCGATTGAAGTCACGATCTACCTCGACGGAGTCGAAGCCAATCGAGTAACCCTGGGAACGGAGGAAGGTGAGAAGACCGTTCGGTTGAATCTGCTGAGACGATCGAAGACGCGATTCGCGCGCGTCGATCTGGAAGCGCGTGTAATGGGTGACCTTCGGATGCTCGATATCGCACCTAGTGACAGCGGCGGCGTGCTGATGGTCGGCCGACCAATACCGGAAAGTTAGTGACTGGCTTACCTGTGGACGGCAGTCCCTGGCGACAGCCGCAGAAATGGAAGACCGTGCGGCGCATTCCCATGATCCCGGTCGTGCTCTTGGTGATCATGGCGTATGGCACTCTGCTGCGGTTCGAAGTTTTTGTCGAGCGATACGGCGCACTGGACCAGCCACAATGGGCGAAGGTCCTCACCAAGGATGCTGTGCCCCTCGTGGCCACGCTTCACCCCTCAGTTTATCGCTGGCATCACGTTGCGCAACCTTACGTCGGCGGCGATCCCATTAACTACATCAAGTACGCGCGCGAGATGCGCAGCTTCTATCAGGCACACGTGCGTGAACCGATCTTTCTCGCATTGACACGCATCTATCTTTGGCTTCTCGACGGCCAGGATGTCGCGGTGAGCTTCGCATCGATAACCGGATCGGTTCTCACGATCATCGCCGCGTACCTGCTGGGCACCGTCGTGCTGTCCCGCACCGCTGGAGCCGTGCTGGCGGTTCTCGTCGCGTTGGAATACGAGCTGATCTCATGGTCGGTGGATGGATGGCGCGATGACGTATTCATGGCGACCGTGACGTTCTCGGCGTGGGCATTCGTGCGTTGTCAACGCGATCCCTCACGCGGGAATGCGGCGGTACTCGGCGTCACGACAGCCGCAGCCTGCCTGACGCGAATTACCGCACTGTCGTTTGCTGTCCCCGCGTTCGCGTGGCTGATGATCGATCGCGGCGGGCAAAGCCGCGTTCAGCGAGCGCGCATGGCGATCGCCGCCGCGCTCATTTGCGCCGTCATCGTCGCGCCCTATCTCGTCAACTGTGCGATCGCGACCGGAGATCCGCTCTACGCCATCAACTATCACACCGTCTATTACCGGTATGGCGAGGGGCTGCCCGCAGAGAAGCCGATGAGTGCGGTGGCGTACATGAACGCAAAAATCCACGCTCGTCCGATAACCGCACTGGATACAGCGATCACCGGGCTGTTCGTCCAGCCGTTCAGGGTCAAATGGACGGGACTGGACGGGTGGATCCGCGGCTCGAGGGCCGTCCTGTCGTGGCTCTCGATCATCGGCATGCTGCGATGGATTGTTCTCCCTGAAGGCCGAATGCTGCTGATCATCCTGATCGGATCGCTCGTTCCATACGCGCTGACCTGGAACGTCGCGGGCGGCGGTGAGTGGCGTTTCACGATGCACACGTACCCGCTCTATTTGACCGCGTCGATGTCGGGCGCAGTATTCTGCTGGCAGCTCGCGCGCGATGTCTCGCGACGGGCACAGCGGCGCGAATTCATCATCCCGCGCGGAAAGCTGCTCCGTCTTGGCTCGCTCGCCGCCGCCATTGCTGTGGTGACTGCCATCTACCTGGCGCTGCCGTGGTTTGTCGTGCGCGAGACGATTGCGGCGCGAACCGACGTGAGCGTCGCAGCCGGCGGGCGTGACGCGACGTTCTTCGGTGCAGGCTGGTCCGGTCCCTACGCCGACGGGCTCACCTTCCGGGTATCGCGCGCTGAACGCGCGGTGGTCCGAATTCCACTGCCGGAACAACGGTCGTATCAAATCGTGCTGCGACTCGATCCGGTTGCGCCAGAACGGCAACGTCGAGCCGTGGTGCTGTTGAATCGGCAGCTGCTCGCCACGTTGATTCTGACGTGGACTCCCGGCCGAGTCGGGTCCTATCCATTGCTGTTGCCGGCAGACAAGGTCCGTGTTGGGATGAACGAACTCACAATCGTACCGGACATGCTGGTGCCTGCTGGCTC
>DASTVZ010000060.1:0-18748 GCA_035758845.1 Vicinamibacterales bacterium | reverse complement strand
GTGTTCTTCCGCGGCTTATGTTTCGACGCGGCCCGCGGAGTTGTTCCAACGGACTGTCTTCCCCGACCGAAGCGCCATGTTGGTGAGATGCGACGTTCGTGCAGCCTGATGAGCGACACGAACATTCGCGTTTGGCGTCTTCCGGCTCCGGATGCAATCGAGCCAATTCTGCAGATGTGTCAGGGTGCCATCGCCACTCGAACGAACGTAGATGTCAGGTTCCGGCGTGAGCGTTCCCGCGGCATAGGGTGCATCATCACGGTAGACGGCGAGGTGCGTGCGATCGATCTTCAGCGTCCCGCGATCACCGCGGAACTCGAGGCCACCATCATCAACCTTGCTGACGTAGGTGCCGAGGTAGACGGCCATGAAACTTTTCGGAAACTCGATCGTGGCATTGACGGTGTCCGGCGCTTCCCAGGTTTTGAGATTGTAATTGCGCCCGGTTGCCGCCGCTGTCAATGGCGCATCCACGTCCATGTACCAATGGACGACGTCAATCCAGTGGGTCATGAGGTCGGTGATTTGTCCGCCGCCGTAATCCCAGAAGTGACGCCACTGAAAGAACCGCTCCGGTTGAAACGGCCGATCCGCCGCCGACCCGAGCCATGATTTCCAATCGAGCTTGTCCATCGAGACGGCGGGATAGTTGCCGGCGGTGGCATGCTGGTACCAGTACGTCTGGACGAACGTGATCTGTCCAAGTCGGCCGGAGTCGATGATTTGTTTTCCGAGCACCCAGTGATCCCAGCTGCGCTGCTGCGTTCCGGTTTGTACGATTTGCTTTGACGCTTCGACGGCCTTGACCATCTCGACCCCTTCATCGAGCGTGTGCGACATTGGCTTCTCGACGTAGACATCCTTTCCAGCGGTCACGGCATCGAGCGTAATCTTCTTGTGCCAATGGTCGGGTGTCCCGATCAGCACGGCGTCGATCTCACGATTGTCGAGAATGCGGCGATAGTCGGAGATCTTCGTCGTCGCCGTCGTGGCAATCTCGGCGGCCTGGAGCAGGCGCGGCTCGTAGACGTCGCAAATCGCGACCATCTCGTTGCCGGGCAGGCGCTTCAGCAGGTTCATCAGTCCGCGCGCACGACCCCCTGTGCCAATGATGCCGATGCGAATCCGATTGTTGGCCCCTTGCACGCTCGCCCGCGCCATGCGAGCGGTCAGCGCCAATCCTGAAGCCGCAGTCAAGAACGTTCGGCGGTTCATCATCGACGGTCTCCTCTCTGGTGCCGCGACATAGTAGCTCGAAACCGGCAATTCAATCGAAAATCAACAGTCTCAATCATCCAATCAGCAGTCCGGCAAATCAGCAATCGTCATTCAGCAATCAGCAATCGATCTATATGGTAGTATGGCATTGGTATGGCAAAATTTACGTTCGTGTTCGACGAAGCGACGGCGAGGGCGCTGCGGGCGACGGCGGCCCGTCTTCGGAAGTCTCAGAGCCTCGTCGTGCGCGAAGCGGTCGCCGAATATGCCGCGCATGCCGGCCGGCTGACCGATGCTGAACGCCGACGGATGCTGGGCACAATCGACGCCCTGATGCGAAGGCCGGCATTACGTAACAGCCAGGAAGTCGCTGCCGAGATTCGCGCGGTGCGCGCTGCGCGTCAACAGGGTGGCCGCAAGCATCGACCGGAATGATTCACCTCGACACGTCGGCTCTTGTCGCCGCCTTGACGGGCCCTCGCTCTCATGCCCCCATGCTTCGCGCATTCGTCGTCGACGGTGACCGCCTTGGTGTGTCGTCGATTGTTCTCTATGAGTGGTGGCGCGGCCCGCGAACAACAGACGAGCTTTCCGCGCAGGAGGCCCTCCTGCCTGCCCGAAGCGCATGTCACTTCGGCATCACCGAAGCGGCGCTCGCAGCCGACATCTATCGGCGACTGAAACGACGTCGCCATCGCGAGATCGACCTCGCTGTCGCTGCATGCGCCATCGTTCAGCACGCGGCACTCTGGACTTTAAACCCCCGGGACTTCGCAGATATACCAGGGTTGGAGTTGATTCCTTAGAACACGGATGACACGTTGGGATCAGACATCCGTGCGCATCCGTGCTCATCGGTTGCTGGCCGCCGGCTTCCTAACTGTCCTCGTCGCTTCCCATCCCATCGTCGGATATCGTCACGCTCGGCACACGCGCAGTGTGTATCCGGGCTCGACATACTTGGCACGTACATGCGACAAGGTGTGATCTTTGTCGGACATCCGACATCGTCAGATCCCGTAGTGTCCGTGACGTCCGGCTGCCCAAGAACGCGGAGGCCGGCGAGCAGATGGATGGTCGACCAACGCAGTAGCGGCTAACTGGCGTGGTTACTAATGCTAGCATCGAGAGAATGTTCCCCTCCATCGAGCGTGCGGCGGCGGGAGCGTCGCTGCTGTGGGCGGCCTCGCTGACGATGGCGATGGAGGGCACGTCACGCGCCATCCCGCCAGCGCTGCGATCCCAGTCGGCACCAACAGCGCAAGCCGCTGAGCAACAAGCGCGCGTCACGTGCAGCGGGTGCCACCTGTTTCCTCCACCGGATATTCTCCCGCGCGACCTGTGGCGAGAAGAGTTCGTCCAGATGATGCTCATCCGGGAGAATCGACAATCCCCGACCAATCGCACAACGGCGACATACCGGGCCCTGCGTCTTCCGCCCGACATGGAAGAGGCGCTGTCGTTCTTCCTCAGCCGTGCACCCGAGCATTTGCCAAGGCCTGAGCCCTGGCCGGCGGTTGGCCAGTCCCCTGTCCGATTCGTCCGCCACAACCTGACCCTTCCCGACATGCCGCAGCTACCCGGGATTTCGAACGTCCAACTCGTCGACGTCGACGGAGACAAGCGGCTCGACGTCCTCGGCACCGATATGCGGCAGGGATTCGTCTTTACCGGCAGGCCCGCCGCGGCCGGCAGCGCGCTCACGATCCTCGCGAACATTCCGCACCCATCTCACGTGACGTTGACGGACGTCGATCGTGACGGCACGCCCGATCTCCTCGTCGCCGATCTCGGCGAGTTTTTACCGGCGGATCACTCCAAGGGCGCGGTGTTCTGGCTGAGAGGCCTCAGCAACGGAAAATTCGCCACACTCTCGCTAGACGGCTGGCCGCGCGTGTCCGACGTGGAAATTGCCGACTTCAACGGCGATGGCAGTAATGACCTCGCCGTCGCAGCCTTCGGATGGCGGAAGACGGGACGCATTTCGATCCTGGAGAACCGAACGACGAATGTCTCGCAGCCAATATTAATCGACCACGTGATCGACCCGCGGCCAGGGGGGATTCACATCATCCCGGCTGACTTGAATCACGACGGCAAAATCGATTTCGTGACGTTGCTCGCACAGGAACACGAGACCGTGCTGGCTTACGTGAATACAGGAGCGAATGATTTTTCGTTCGATCGGAAAGTGATTTACGCGGCGCCGCATCCAAACTGGGGATCTTCCGGCATAGAGCTAATCGATCTGGACAAGGACGGGGATGTCGACGTCCTCCTCACGCATGGCGATACATTCGACGACCAGATCGTCAAGCCATATCATGGTATTCAATGGCTCGAGAATACGGGCCGTTACCCGTTCGTCGAGCACACACTCGCTCAGATGCCCGGGGTACACCGCGCCAAGGCGGCCGATCTCGACGGCGACGGAGATCTCGACATAATCGCGTGCGCCCTGCTCGCCGGCGGATCTG
The DNA here is from genome assembly GCA_035758845.1 of Vicinamibacterales bacterium. Lineage (GTDB taxonomy): Bacteria > Acidobacteriota > Vicinamibacteria > Vicinamibacterales > 2-12-FULL-66-21 > JALZOC01. The sequence continues at coordinate 15,053 of DASTVZ010000060.1, read as the reverse complement.
ACGTCGATGAGAAGACGCTGCCGGCTCTCGTCTGGCTGGAGCAGACCAGGCGTGGCGTATTCGTGCGGCACACGATCGAGCTCGGTGTTCCGCGCCATGCGACGCTCGACACCGGCGACATTGACGGCGACGGCGATGTCGATATCGTTGTCGGTAATATGTCAATCGACAGCCCATCCTCCGCGTGGATCGACGTCTGGGTGAATCAGCTGACGAATCGATGAGAGCTCTCAGCGTTTCGGGTCGGTGCCGGGACCGGCGCTGGGGATGCCGCCGACCGCCTGCGGCCCTTGGTGCGTTGCTCGAACGATCTGGTCGAGCCGCGTGAACTCGGCCCTGGCGCGCTCGGCTTCGGCCGTCCGTCCGACGCGTGCGTAGGCGCGCGCAAGTATGAAGTGCGTCTGGGGGCTAGTGGGCGCCAGTGCCACCGCCTTCTCCAGTTCAGGGATGGCGGCCTGAACGTCGCCCATCTCGAGCAAGACCTGCCCGAGCGCCAGGCGCGTGGCAAAGTGATCGGGTGCGAGTTGCACGGCCTCGCGGGCGCCCGGCAATGCTCGCTCCGGTTCCCCTCGCTTTAGATACTCGAACGCGATTTGTAGCCGCGCTGGCACGTGCGAAGGCGAGATCGTCAGCTCGCGCTGGAAGTCTTCCAGGGCCCGGTCGGCATTCTCGACGAGGAAGAAGACGCCACGAGCGTAGTGGGCATGCGGGATCTGCGGATAACGTCTGACGAGCTCGTCGAGTGCGGCATGGGCGTCGGCCGCGTGGCGCGCCACCATCGCATACCCCGCACGGCCCGCAAGCAGGATGCGGTCGCGTGCCTCCGGCGGAGCCTCGGATGGCAGCATCGGCATGCGCAGCACATTCAAACCGATGGCTTCAATCACCGCAGGCGTCTCGGTTCCGTCGGCAACGAAATCGATCAGTATTTGATTCGCCACCTCGAACTCGCCGGCCCGGGTCAGCAAAATCGCCGCATGATAGCGAACGACGCTGGCAATCCCAGGAGATCGGGCGACGCCCATCTTGCGCGCCTGCAGGAGATCAGCGAGGGCGGCGTCGTATTCGCGCAATTCGAACTCGCACAGGCCCTTCATGCCGAGCGCACCCGCGTGCGCTGGTTCGCGGCGAAGAACTTCAGAAAACGTCTCTTTCGCTTCGCTGTATCGATCGAGCTCATATAGGAGCGTTCCGACGTACCAGCGGCCCTCGTTGAACTCCGGTCGTTCCGCCAACGCGCTTCGATACAGAGTCAGTGCCTCCTCGAGCCGCCCGGCATCGCGGGCGGCGGCGGCGCGAGCGACTAGATCACTTGGCGGCGCATTCTGAAATGCGTGCACGTGTAATCCGTTCAGCATCAGGGCCGCGATGACCGACGCCGCGGTGATGTGCGCAGGCACAAAGCGGAGCGCCACGCGCAGGTTTCTCATCACGTGTTGATTTAGTGATCTTCCGTTGGTGAGAAATGGCGAGAGTCTCATCACTGCGCTAGAACGGCCACTGCGGCTGCGCGAGCGCGAAAGGCTCGCGAACCGTCACAGCCTCGCCGCTCACCTCGTCTTTGACGTTGATGATGAGTTCGTAGTCACCCGCTGGCATTCCGGCAAGAGAAACGCCGGCAAAGCGATTCAAGGCGCCCGACACAGACAACAGCGGTGTCGGCTTCAATTCCTTCACGATAGTTCCGTCGGCGCGACGAACAATATGCCCGGCCCTGACCCGCGTCGCACCGTCGACGGTTTGACTCGGATTGAACACCGAATATTGATAATAAAGCGTCGCACCGGCAGTGAGAAGCCGCCGGACAATCAAGACGGGTCTCGGTGGATCCGCCGAACCGGGCTCCGGCATCTCGACGGTGTCGGTCACGATCAAAGACGACAGGCTCATCCCGGTCCGCACTGGCACATCGAAATCGTGTGTCACCGATCCCAGACGACCACTATTGCGATCGCGCACGACCAGACGGGCTTGGTACCGACCGGGAGCAAGCTCGAAGGACTGGGACAGCGGGTACCAAGCGGACGTTTCGAAAGTTGGTACACGCCGCAGGCTCATTTCGACCGCGCGCTCGTATCGCTTCGCTTCCCCACCCGCCAGGTCGGTGACAAGCCACCGCAGGTCGAGCACGTCGCTAAAGCCGCCGTCGTGTTCCTTCATTTGAAATCCTCGAAGGTCTGTTTCCGCAGCCAGCAAAACCGACGACGTGGTTGTGCTGAGGTTCCCGAACACGTACGCGGCTGCGCGAACGGGAACACCGTCAAGGTCATAGGGAGAATTCAGCGCAGTGTCGAGTGCGTCTGCTGTCGCACGGGAATCGGCGGACTTCGATGAAACGGCACCCGCGTAGTATCCCTTTCGGGCGCGCACCTGGACGTCGGGCCTCCGGACGTGGACCGATATACGCCGGAACTTTCCCTCGCCGCGAACGTCGGCCGGCATGTACGCCAGCAGATAGTAGACCCGCGATTCCTCTCCGATGCGACGAAGACTGGCCGCGAGGTCGTTCCTGTTCTGCACCGCGAACCCGCCACTCGCTTCGGCAAGCGAGACAGCCCCCTCGGCCTGGAGCGTCGCATCTGCATTGGCTGCGCCGACATCGCGTGAGTCGAGCGGCGATCCGTACTCCGCTGACCCAAAGACGGATTGAACTTCCAACCCTCGCGCATCGATGAAGTACATCGCAATGTTTGCGCGCCGCGCAGCATCTTCCACCTGCCGGAACAGCGGCAGTTCCTGGTCGAGGATGAATCCACGAGAAAAGAGGACGATGCTTTTGCGGCCGCGCACCGGCGCCATGGATTCGAAGGTTGACGTGAGTGCCCCGAGGGTCGCGCGATTCTGTATCGTGGCGCGGGCGTACGCCTCAGCTGCCCGAGACTGCACGAGCGGCTCGATCAGCCCGGCGGTTCCTCCCTTCAATTCAGGCCTTGGCCCCTGGTCCGTCTGGGTGTTTACTTGATCGCGACCGAACACATGGTAATTGCTGAATCGACGGCCGACCCGCTCGGCCATCAATTCGTCCTGCATTACATGGATGCGGTACGCCTCGTAATCACTGATGTACTCTTGCGCCGGTTCCGGCCGGACACTGCCGTGCAGGGAGGCGAGGACCTTGATCAACTCTGCCCGGCCGTCGGGAAGTCGCGCGTGCCATCGCAGGCCGCGGCCTGGAGCAACGAGCGACACCAGATCCCCCGCCCCAGCTTCGTCGTGTAGAAACCGCTCAATGGCGGTCTTGGCGCGCTCACCCTGCTCCTCGGTCAGATGTACATCATCGAAAAACATGACGAACGAGCGCTCGGGACGTGCCTGAGCGCCGACGTTGGTCGAGTAGCCGTAACTGCGCTCGCCGCTTCGCGCTGGCTGTTGCTCCGCTGCCCTCGTGACAACCGGTTGAAAGAATCGTACGACTTGCGAACGTCCATCCTCCTCGATAGTGAAGTCCGTTTGTGCGAGATCGCGCACCGGATTCCCGTGCTTGTCCAGGACTACGACGTCAACCGTTACCAGTTCGGATTCGGACCGAAACAGTGATGTCTGGGGTGCGACGTCCTGCCCGCTGTCCCCACCGGAACTCCCAGCTTCGTCCGATGCCGTCACCGCAACGCGCGAGAGATCGGACGCAAGTCGGGGCAGTGCTGCGCGCGGCGTCGCGGACGCCAGCACTGCCAAAACGAAGACCAACGCAAGACGTCCGGTCATGGAATGAGCACGAAACGCGTCTCGGAACTGGCACTCGCCGATCCCTGAGTGGCTGTCGCCCGCAAACCGTATTCGCCAGCGGCGAAAATCTCAGTCGGAAAGGACGCGACATATTTGATGCGACCTCCCTCGTCCGGCTCCGGAAGGGTGACACCGGAACGGCCGATCACTTTGCCGTCGCGAGTGAACTCGAAGGTCAGAGCAGGAACGCCGCCGCTGCGAGCGCCAGGATATACCGTGACGTAAGCCGATATCTGCGCGTTGGCCGCTTTTGAGATGCGCAGATCGAGGTCTGGTGTGACACGTAACGAACCGGTTCGAAAAGGATCGTCGACGACTTCAGGACTATCGCCTGCCTGATCCACGCTGCGAATCAGGGACAGTTCGCTGACGCGAATGCCATCCGATGGTTCAGGCACGACGAGTGACAACGACTTGACACTCGATTGTTCCGCCGACTGATCCCGGGCAATTGTCCATAGCGTGTAATCGCCCGGTGGAAGCCAGAACTGGCGCTTGAACCTGATACGACCGCGCTGGAGCGCCGGCACTCGTTCAAGCGGTCCCTCGAGCGGGTACGACTCACTGAAGCGCTGAACGACACGACCGGTGGGATCCTTTATAACCGCCATCGCCGTGAAGCGAAGAGTGTACGTGCGGGCGCGGCGATTTTCCTGGAACGTGAGCCGGTTCAATGGCACCTCGACGATCAGTGTGTGCTGAACGCCCCTGGCTGACTGGTCGAATCTGAATGCGGCAAGCGAATAGTCAAATGGATGCGGCGGCGGTTCGGCGGCGAGGGCGGCCAGCATTGGCAGCTCGGACGGCATCACGGGCGTTGTATCAGTATCGGGTAAGGCAAAGTAGCCGCTGCGCGAATGGACAGTGAGTCCTGATCGCGAAAGCTTGACCGCAACGGAACGAAAGTGGCCGTCGGCCGCAAGCGGCGGCACGTACCCAATCTCATAGTAGCTATCGAGATCGGAGGTCACACGGTCCACGAGGCGGGGGCCGAGATCGTTTGTGTTCCCGATCAGCGTGCCGCTCGTTTCTTCCGCAAGCACCCGCAGCGCGTTCTGCGTGTCGGCGCGCAAGGCGCTTTCCGCGGTTTCCGAATTCATGACGTCGTCCATCGTGACCGGTCGAGAGCTGGCGCCGTACGCCTGTTGCGACTGGCTGTTACGTCCAGAGCGATCGAGCATCTGACGGGACTGTTCCAGCGATCGACTGGTATCGAGACCTCGTGCGTCCACCGCATACACACTGACGTTCGCCCGATTCGCTTCGCTGATCGCGGAGCGGTAGGCCTCTTCGAGACTCGGCGGGATCGGCAGTCCCTCCGAGAAGAAAAGCAGCGCCTTTCTCCCGGCGAGAGTTCCTTGCGCTTTCATCAACGCCATTAGAGGGAACAGTGTCGACTGGCCGCGCTGTTGAATGTCGGCAGTCTCCACCATCCGCTCCATGCGGGCGGTGACCTCGGCCACGCGTACTTTGGTTACGGCCGCACCGATGTTGGTCGAGTCACCAGTCGATTGAGCTGCGGCAACTGCGGCCACGGCCGCATCAACCGATCGCTCTGATTGATTGCGATCCACCTGTGGTTGCGCAAGTCGATCCCGGCTTTCAGTAGCCGGCGCCGCCGTGGCACGTTCGATCGCGCTTCTCAGCGCGTTCGGATCGCGGGTGAACGTTTGCGTGAGTCGCAGCCGCTGTTCGAGCGCGTAGACCGCCACCCATTGATCGGCCGGCAGCTCGTGCGCGACGAATTGCAGCGCGGCCCGCCGTGCCAGCGTGCGTGAGTTCTGAGTCAGATGATCGAAAACGATCGTGACCAGCGTTGGATAGCGCACTGCGTCGGGAACATTCTCGATACCGGTTTGCGCCGCGGTCGTCGTCGGGTCGGACGTCGTCGATGCCGCCGTACGCTCGACCAGCCGGAACGAACGAATCTCTCGCGCGACGCCATCTTCTAAAACCGTCACTTCTCCGGGCTTCACGTCACGTACCGGACGGCCGCGCTTGTCGCGGATCACCACGTCGAGGACAACCGCGCTTACCCCGGCTCGAAAGGAGGGATCCTGCGGTGCCGCATCTTGAGACGATCTGTTAGATTGAGCGCCGGCACCGGATGCGAGTCCTGGTCCGGACAGCGAGCCGAGGGCCAGGACAATGGCGGCGATGGGCAGGCCGTCAGCTGCGACGCCATAACGCCTCACATATGTCCGCAACATGACCTCATCCCTGGCGCGGTTCAGCGCGGCGTGCGTGTCCGCTCCCTTGCCTCTTTTTCTTGGTTCAGTCGCTCGACAATCGCCCGCTCGCTATCCCCTTCCGCTTTGCGCTGCAGGCGATAGTAGGCGGTGGCAAGTGCGACGTGAGCCTCGATGTAGGATGGCGCTTCTTTGACGATGGCCTCGAGCATCTCGATCGCCGTCGCGTTTTCACGGCGGGCGAGCGCCACGCTGGCGATCTGGTTGCGGGTGCGCAGGTCACCCGGCCGCACACCCAGCGCACGGTTGAAGTGGCGCAGCGCGCCGTCGTAGTCCTGATCGGTTTTGAGCAGGAGACCCATGTAGAGGTTTGCGTCGAAGTCCAGCGGGTTGCGTTTCAACTCGGCCTCGAACTCACCGCGCGCCAAGTCAGGATTGCCGGCTTCAAGCAGCGCCTGAGCATACATAACGCGTACGCCCGGAAGATCCGGATTGATCTCAACCGCCCGCTTCAGGTCCGCCGCGGCTCCCTTTAAATCTCCGGCGCCTCGTTTCGCGACGCCCATCATCACCTGCGCCTCAGCCGAGTCGCCGTGGCGCAGAATGCGATCGATCAGCAATTGACCTTTTTCTGTCTGTTTGGTGCTCAGGTACGCCATGCCGAGCAGGTAAGACAGCATCGGATCGTCGGACGCCGATTTCTCCAGCGGCGCGAGCAGTTCGATGACCTCCGCAGGATGGTCCAGGCGCAGCTGGCAATCAGCAGCGAGATATCTCGCCTGCGGATTGTCAGGCTGCGCAGCCAGAACCTGCGTGAACTCCGCGACCGCCTCGACCAGTTGGTCGGATTTGTAGAACGCAAGTCCCAGATTCAACCGGACGGTGACATTAGACGGTGCAATCGACAGTGCAGCGCGGTACGCGGCAATCGCGTCCTCGTACCGGCCCAGCCGCATGAGCACGACCCCGAGATTCGAACGTGCTTCGACGTTATCTGGATGCGTTTCAAGGAAGCGGCGGTATTCGGCCGCTGCGTCTTCGAGTTTTCCAGAATTCTGCAGCGCTGCTGCGTTGTTGAATGCGGACAGATCCTGCGCGGCCGAATGAGGAACACCAGCCAGCGTGATCGCGGCGACGACAAGCGGCAACGTCCACCGGGTCAGCATGACGCGGCCAATGATAGCTGATCGCCGTTCTCTCGGCGGGCACCGTCGGACCCAGCTTCCCTTAAAAGTAAAGCTTGAACGCGAGCTGAACGATTCGGCGGCCGTACTTTCGATTCGTGGGAAGGACACCAAAATCGGCGTTGGTCATCACGCCGTTCTCGTAGTTGAGTTTCAAGTTCGCGTTGTCATCGAGGAACCGCTGCGGGTGATTGAACACGTTGGTCAGGGAAGCTCTGAACTGGAACTTGCGGGTGTCATTGAAGACGAAATTCTTGAACAGCCCGAAGTCATGGTTCATGTACGACGGTCCCCGCAGGTCCGGCATAATATAGCTGCCGTTCTTCCCCGGAGAAGGAAGCCCGAAGCAGCTCGGATTGAAAATCTGCTCTCCTGATGTACCGCTGGTCGGATCGCAGGTGATGATCGGCATTGCCGCGATCGATGGTGAGCCGGTGATGACGGGATTGCTGATCGCCGTTCCATCAGCAAGCGTGCCAGTCAGGCCGAAATTCACCCCGGTGCCAGCGAGGGGTTGGAGCGGTGCGCCGCTGATCCATGTCGACACGCCCGTGAACTGCCAGCCGCCGGCGATTGCGCTCAAGACTGCGTTCTTCTTGACGTCGGGAAGCAGCCAGCTGTACCCGATGTTCACGACGTGACGGCGATCGTAACCGAGGACGCCATATGCGGAATCTCGGATATCGCCTGGTGGCTGAGTCGTTGAGCCTTGGCCGCCGCCGCGAATGCCAAGAGCCTTTGACCAGGTGTATGCCGACGTGAAACTGAAACGGGTCCCCTGGCGGCTCAGCAGCGTCTGCAGTGCGTTGTAATTCTGATAATGCGTATGGCGGGTAACCGGCAGGTCGCCGTACGCGGAAAGCGGTCGATACGCGTTCGGATCCCCGTTCGGGTTGCTCAGCATGGCTCCGAATGGGACACTGTTCGCGTTGTTGATCCCATCGTTCAGCAGGTGGTCGCTCTTGCTGCCGACGTAGGCCGCCTCCACCATCATTCGAAATGGGATGCGCTGCTGGATGGTCATGCTCCAGCTCTGCGTGCGCGGCTGCTTGTTGTCATCAACGAAGATCGCACCGGTCAATCCAGGCTGTGCGTTGGGATCGACCGTCGAGACTTGTGACAACGGCACGTTGACCGCATTCGTGAACGTCACACCGTACGGCAAATCGATGAACTGCGAGTAGGGGCCCTGCGCGTCATGGAAGTTGAACACGCCGAAGCCACCCCGGAGCAGTGTCTTACCGGTGCCGAACAGGTCATACGCCGCTCCAACCCGAGGCGCCCAGAAGAGCGGTTGTACGTCGACGCCGGATCGCGGAACGTCACTGTTGCGCGCCGTCCACGTCACCCCCGGGAACGGCGTCCCGGCGGGAGCGCTGGAGTACAGAGCCGGATCGAATACCGCCATGCCGGCCCCGTTTCGTTCGGTCCAGCCGCCGAGGTGCGACAGGCGCAGACCGTACTCGAGGGTCAAGCGGTCTTTCGCCTTCCAGCTGTCCTGCGCGTACACCTCGAAGACGTTGTAGGACATGTCGCGGACGATGTTGGGCGACTGCTCGCCATATTCCGCGAGGGTTCCGGTGAGAAGATCCGAGAAATAATTGCCGCTTGATCCGGTTGCCCAATTGCCGAGGACCAGTCGTCCGTTCGAGTCGCCATTACCGGGCTGACTGTTGTTCACCCATTCGTAATACGCACCCGCCTTCATCGTGTGCTCGCCGGCGACCTTGGTGACGCTTTGCGCGCCGGAGACCAGCCACTTCTTGGCGAAAAGCACCGGATCGAATCCGCCTGGGTTATAAAGCGTGGGTCCGTTTCCCCAAGCCAGAGCTGAGGGAATCTGATCGAGACCGTTATCGTAAATCCCGCTGTTTGTATACCCGAGTGCGGAACGCGAGACGCGGCTTGGATCACGGAACTGGTTCGGGAAATTGATATACGTCGTCGCAAACGTGGATTCAGTCGTGATCGACGATCCGAAGATCTTCGTCAGACTCAGCGTACCCGAGTGAGAACGATTGGGAGCGGTGACCTCCGTGGGATATGGAACCTGAGCAGCGTTGCGCCACCAGAGCCCGACCGGGAAGTTCTGTTCTTCCGCCTGCAGGTTGTAGCGCGCGAACAACCGCGTGTTGTTGCTCACGTTCACATCGACCCGAGACAGCCACTGATGCATGTTCTGGTTGATCGGAACGTTCTGCACGTAGTTATAGCCATCGGTGACTGCGGGATCCGAGTTCGGCATAGGAAAGAGGTCAAGAATCCGGCGACCGTTTGGATCGATCAGATTCGCTGGAACCCGGCCGTTCACAAGATTGGTCGGTACCGCGCTGACATACCCGTTGCCGAGGTTCGCGTAGGACGCGGTATTACTGAAGTCCCCTTCGCGCATCGCCTGAGTTGGCACCCAGGACTGCAACGTTCCCGTATCGAGCCGCTGTCGATAAAACTCGTATCCCGTGAAGAAAAAGACCCGATCGCGGTCCTTGTTGAAGTTCGTGCCAGGAATAAGAAGTGGGCCGCCGATATTGAAACCCGGGTAGGTGAACTGGTTTTTGGGTTTGTTCTCCGGCCCGGGCTCTGTGCTAAACCTGTTGAGCAGCCACTCGTTCGAGTTGAGCCGGTAGTCACGCATGTAGACATAGCCCATGCCGTGAAAGTTCCGGCCGCCAGCTTTACTGACCGCATCGATCGTAATCGGGCCCTTTGCGTGTTCGGCTCCATAGTTCGCCTGCAGCACCTTGAATTCGCCGACCATGTCCGGGTTCGGGTTGACGGAGGTGGCGCAGTTGCAGCCCGGATCCGAGGCATGGGCGCCGTCGATCACGATATCGAGCGCGTCGGCGCGCGTGCCGTTGCCAGAGAAATTGCCTACCGCGCTCTGTTTACCGCCGTCGCCGTTGCCGTTGATTCCAATGATCTCCCCATTGAATCCCGGACTGTTGCTGGTGCCAGACGATATGGGGGTCATACCGGGGAGCAACTTGAGAAGCTCCGCGGTTGAGCGGCCGACCATCGGGACGTTTTGGATCTGCTCAGATGTGAGACGGGCACTCTTCTCGCCGGACGTGAGGGAGGCGATCTCCGGGCGAGCGGTCACGGACACTGTCTCCTGCAAAGCGCCGAGACGCATTTTGACGCTCGCCAGGGTGCGACGCTCTCCGAGGCGCAACACGATGTCGGTGGCTTCCCAGGAATTGAAATTCTGCAGCTCGATTTTGACGTTGTAGGTTCCGGCCGGCACCGCGGCGAACACAAACACACCGTCGGCGTTCGAGGTGGTCTGTTGGACCGCCTGTGACGTCTGGTTCGTGAGGGTGACGCTCGCGCCCGGCAGCGCACCTCCCTGCTCGTCGACAACAGTCCCGGAAATGGTTCCAAAGAGGGTCTGGGCAGAAGGCGAAACGACCGTGAGTGCCAGCCCTATGACGAGTGCCATAACGGTGCGCGTCACAACCCGTAGCACCTGACAGGAAATCATTGAGGCCCCCAAAGTGCGTGCCGCGCGCGTCAGTAGTGTTTATAGACTATGTGCAGCGGCTAGACACTAGTGCGGCCGTAAGTGGTTGGCAAGTGGCTGAAGGTGTATCGACGACTATGTCGAAAGGCATACCACGCCTGCGTGAGTTCGACAAAACGCCATGCTTGCTCGAGCTCGGGCCTCGCTGGCGCACGCATAGCGATGGTGCTGACTGAGTTTGTACTGGCTGGCAATGCCGTTTGGAACTGACCAGCGAAGCGAGTAGCGAGGCGAAGCCAGAAGCGAGAAGCCAAGAGCGAGAAGCGCCGCTAAAGTTGAACAATTCCCCGCTGGAGCGCAACGGTGACAGCCTCGGTCCGATCCGCGACCGCCAGCTTGCCGAGAATGCTGCTGACGTGCAGTTTCACTGTCCCCTCGGTGATATCCAGAGTCGATGCGATCTCTCGATTGCGCTTTCCGCCGACGAGTAGCCGCAGAACGTCGAGTTCACGAGATGAAAGTCGCGATCGCGACATGCCCTCGGCGAGCAGCGCCGCAACCTCAGGCGTAATGTGACGGCGGCCGCTCGCCGCCTTGCGAATTGCGTCCGTCAGTTCCTCGCGCTGCACCGATTTTGAGAGATATCCCATCGCCCCGCACTGGAGTGCGCGATAAATCTCCTCGTCGCACGCGTAGGTCGAGACCACGAGGATTCTCGCACCAGGAAACTCCGCACGGATTTTTTGTGTCGTTTCAGATCCCGTCATGCCAGGCAAGCGTTGATCGATCAACGTGACGTCCGGATTGTGCACCCGGAATAACGTGAGCGCCTGCTCGCCGGTGGCCGCCTCGGCGCAGACGGTCATGTCCGACTCGAGCGCGATAATGCTCGCCAGCCCCATACGGACGAGATAGTGATCGTCCACGAGCATGATCTTCAATGTGTTGCTCATATCTCACTCAACTGCGCATGCGAAAGCGATCGACTTTCGAGCAGCGCGGGAATCATCACCGACAGTCTCGTGCCGGCGCCAGGGGAGCTGTCGATTTCGAGCACGCCACCCAGCTTGTCGACACGTTCTCTCACACCCTGAAGGCCGAAATGTGCGCCGCCCGACCCACGCTCCGCCGACTCGAGGCCCTCACCGTCGTCGGTGACGATGAGGCGCGTCGAGTCGGGCCTGAACGACAACTCGATATCGATCCGCGTCGCGCGCCCGTGCTTGAGCGCGTTGGTTAACGCTTCGAGTCCGATGCGCAGCAGATGATGTTCCCTCGCCGCATCCAACCTCTGGACCGGACCGCTGACGTGCACCGACGCCTGCGCCGGCGTATTGAGCGTCATCTGATGTGCCAGCGTTTCGAGGGCGCCGGCGAGATCGCTTCGTTCGAGCGCCTGGGATCGAAGATCCATGACCGATCGTCTCGTTTCTTCCAGGCTGTAACGCAACATCTGTCGCGCGACCTTCAACGACTCGCGCGCGGCTTCCGGCGCGGTCTTGAACGATCCGTCTACCGCTTCCAGCTGCAGCGCGATTCCGGCCAATCCCTGCTCGACCGTATCGTGGAGTTCTCGCGCGACACGTGAACGCTCGTTCAGGACCGCCTGATACTCACGTCGTTTACGCGCGGTGAGCGCGCGCATGCGCCACGCACCGACGCCCGCAACAAACGCCAGAATCGTGACCATCACCGCCGTGTGGCGCAGCGTCCACCACGGCGCAGCCCTCAACACACTAACGTCTCTCGGCGTGCGAAGAAACAGACGGAACGAAGGCGGCGGTCCACTTTGGTACGAATACACACCCGTGAGCATCAGCGTGCTACCGGCACGAATGTCATCGATCCGCAACGCATCGTGAGTCGCTTCGAGCCGAGCCTCGAAAACGGTATCGCCGGCTCTGAGCACGAGCACACGCTCAATCGGGTTCGGGATCACGCTCAGCAGCTGTGCGTTCATCCGCACCAGCTGAGCGTCGTGATCTGGAGTCAGCACATTGGTGAGCTCGATGTTGACCGGCGCCGGTTCCGTGCCGTTCCCAACCACACGGAACACGCCATTGCGTAACATCGGCCGGCCGGGCGTCACCGCGGGGAATCCCGCCGCTTCGACGATGTCGCCGAGCTGCACGTGCGGCGGCGCCTCCGTTTCAATTCGCACGTCGCCGCTTGCATCCTTCAGATAGAGGGCGTTCACCACATATTGAAATGTGGCCCGCGTCGTGAAGTCCTGCATCGCAATCGGAGGCATGGCAATTCGCGCAGTGACAACGCCATGGACACGAATTCGGCGATTGACTTCGCCTGCCGACGAGTAGTTGTAGATTTTTTGAATCGATCGCTCGGGCAGTGAGAAAGGATCCGGAGGAGACTCGAGCATCACGATGTCGCGGATCCGGCCCGCAAACAGCGACACGCCGCGAAGCTGCCCGGTGTTTCCAAAGATGGTGCCGATATTCCCCCGCAGCTTGACCCGAGCATCGATGAACCGTGACAGATCCTCCGCCGACGAATCCCAGAATGCCGCACGGACCAGTCCGTCCTCGATTGCCACGTCGGCATACATCACTCGCGAGCGCTCGCTGCCCGCAGGCCAGGTTCGCTGGATGACGCCTGCAACTTCGACGTAATCGCAGTCATAGCGCCCGGTCAGCATTTGCGAAAAGGCGATGCTCTTCGCGACGGGCATCACACCACGGCCTATCTTCCGGATCCGCGTCGGCATGACGTCAGGCGCAAATCCACCATGAATCGTGTATCCCTCGATCTCGACGAGATCACCTGCCTTCAACATCTTCCAGTCGCCGACCGCCGACATCTGGGCTTCCGGCGGTGGTTGGACGAACTGCCCGAGGTCGCCGTCGTGGACGATGAGAGTCGTCACGAGATTCTCGTCAAAGTGGGTAACAGTCGCGCGGATATGGACGGGATAGCCACGCTCTCCGTCGGACTGTGAAAGCGCCCGGATGTCCTTGATGGTGCTTAGAACCGGCAGGTTAGCCGCGGATCGTTCCTGGGCAGCCACACTAGAAGCCACAGCGCTGAGGAACGCCGCAATCAGGATGGCCTTGGATCCCTGGATGTGCACGGCGGTGCAAATACTACCGCTGGACCACCGGCTCGTCCAGTAATGTCAATGCCCTGTTCCTATTATTGACCCCTCAGGACACCCGGCCTAGGCTCTTCGGATCGGGAGTTAAAGCCAATGAAGACGCTTCGGAGCACGCGATCCTGGTGGGTGCCGCTCCTTCTATCCGCATACGCGCTGAACACCGCCTATCTCGCAGCAACCGCGAGCCCAACCATCTTCTATTACGGCAACGTCGTGCTCCACATTGTTGGAGGGGTCGGGCTCGTCGTGGCTTGGCTACGGGGCCGTGGTCCTAAGAGCGGGGTCAGCTGGCAGGGTCTCAAGACCCTGCCCTACACGATCGGGTACATGCTTTTGGCCAGCGGCATCGCTTTCGGCCTCCTTATTACTGTGGTCGGGGCCGCAGGACGATGGCGATGGCTGTTGCCCGTTCATATCGCACTGTCGCTTGCCGGCGGCGTACCGCTCGCCATTGCGGGCGCACTTTCGATCCTGCGTCGCGGTGCACCAGGTGAACGCGCGCCGGTTGCCACAGCCTGTGCGATCGCCGTCATCGCAGCGATCGCCGCACCAGTGGCCGCGACGATGACGTCTCCGCGGGCGAAGAACACGAACATCATTCGCAATCCGTCAATCGTTCCGGCGTCGATGAACGAGGAAGGGGCGGGACCATCGAGCCCGTTCTTTCCGTCGTCGGGCGACACCAACGTGCATCGGACCATTCCAGCGAACTTCTTCATGACCAGCGACAGCTGCGGGCGGTGCCACACCGATATCTACGAACAATGGAAATCGTCGACGCATCATTTCTCCTCTTTCAACAACCAGTGGTATCGCAAATCGATTGAGTACATGCAGGACACCGTCGGCACGAAGCCATCGAAGTGGTGCGCCGGATGCCACGATCACGCGGTCTTCTTCAACGGCCGCTTCGATCGGCCGATCAAGGAACAGATCGATACGCCAGAGGCGCAGGCCGGGCTGGCGTGCACGTCATGTCATTCGATCACGCACGTGAGAAGCACGATGGGACAGGGGGATTTCGAGATCGAGTATCCGCCGCTCCACGACCTGGCGGCGAGCAACCACGCGGTGCTCCGCTTCGTTCACGATCAGTTGACGTACATCGATCCGAAGCCGCACAAGGACATCTTCCTGAAGCCGTTCCATCGCGAACAGACGCCCGAGTTCTGCTCGAGCTGTCACAAGGTTCATCTCGATGTGCCGGTGAATTCGTATCGCTGGTTCCGCGGGTTCAACGATTACGACAACTGGCAGGCGAGCGGGGTTTCGGGGCAGGGTGCGCGGTCGTTCTACTATCCGCCGAAGACCTCGTCGTGCTCGGATTGCCATATGCCCCTGGTAGAGTCGCGGGATCCGGGGAATCGCGACGGGAAAGTGCA
>DASTVZ010000014.1:0-16415 GCA_035758845.1 Vicinamibacterales bacterium | reverse complement strand
TGTGATTGCGGATTGCCGATTGTGATTGCGGATTGCCGATTGTGATTGCGGATTGCCGATTGTGATTGCGGATTGCCGATTGTGATTGCGGATTGCCGATTGTGATTGCGGAGTGGCGATTGTGATTGCGGAGTGGCGATTAGCCGGCAGCCCAGCAGCCAGCAGCCAGCAGCCAGCAGCCAGCAGCCAGCAGCCAGAGTTAAGCATGGTCCTCGAAAAATACAAACAGAAACGCAACTTCAAATCGACGCCCGAGCCATCGGGCGACGTCAAGGTCGCCGAAGAACGCGCGAAGAAGGCCAAACCGGAGCAGGGGCTCTTTTTCTGCGTGCAGAAACATCTCGCGAGCCACTTGCACTACGATTTCCGGCTCGAATGGAAGGGCGTCCTCTTGTCGTGGGCTGTACCGAAAGGACCCTCACTGGATCCGAAAACGAAACGGCTCGCGATGCACGTCGAGGATCACCCGATTGAGTACGGAACGTTCGAAGGCGTCATCCCCGAGGGCTACGGCGCCGGCATCGTCATGTTGTGGGATCAGGGAACGTGGAAGCCTGAATCAGCAGACGTGGATGCGGCGCTCAACAAGGGTGACCTGAAATTTACACTGGACGGCTATAAGTTGAAGGGGTCGTGGGTGCTGGTGCGCACCGGTGGCCGCTGGGGGAGCGGCGACGGCCGCAGCTGGCTCCTCATCAAGCATCGTGATGACTGGGCTGGTGATGTCGACATCGTCGAGTTCGCGCCAAAGAGCGTGAAAAGTGACGGCGACTTCGAAGACATTCTCGCGGCAGATCAGCCCGACGTCTGGAAATCGCACCGTCCGGCGAAAGGCGGCGAAGCGGGAGAGATGCTGGCCAAGATCATCGAGCGCGCGGCGCGGCTAAAGGCGGGAGAGAGCGAACCTGAAGAGACGCAAGCGCCGGCGCGCGACGCGAGCGGGGGTGGGGCCCCGCGAGCAGTAAAGAAAGCTAGCAAAAAGACCCAACCAAAGACGAGAGCTCGTAGAACCAAACCATGAACAAGACCGATTTCATTCTTTTCAGCGGCGCCGCTCCTGGCGCCGAGGCGGAGTTCGGCGCGTGCGCCGAACGTCACGGCATTGAAGAAGTGAACTTTACGTTCGATGGCCACACCGAAGCCCGCCGGCGCGGCATCCGCGTGCTCAATCATGAAGAGCTGCAGGCCGGGGACGTGAGCCTTGAATACGTGTCCCGCCTCATGAACCGCCGTTACGTGGACAGTCCAACGATCCGGAAGATCCTTCAGACGCTGTGGTACCAGGTGAATCACGGTCAGGAGATCTACATCGTCGGCAGAATCCAGGAAGACAGGACCGTTCGCGGGGGAACCGGTTGGGGCGCAGAGTTCGCGAAGCTTTGCAACAAGCCGCTCTTCGTGTTCGACCAGGACAGGGACGGCTGGTTTCGCTGGACCGGCAGCGACTGGTCAGCGCTCGGAGAAACGCCCCCCACGATCACCCACCCACACTTCACCGGAACGGGCACGCGTCAGATCCGCGACAACGGGAAGCGCGCGATTGAGGATCTCTTTACCAAGTCGTTTGAACAATAGATGCCGCGCACCGGAGCTGTGAACCCTTCTCTGTTCAACCGGCTGCTGAACGCATCCCCCCGCACAGCCGGAAGATGGATCGGACGGTGCTTCGGCTTTTCATCTCCACACGCCAGCCAACCTTGCTGGGAGCGCGTGGTTGCCGGACCGCTCGCAGGACGAGAGATCCTCATCGATCGCCGCGGCAGCGGGGCATGGGAAGACATGCTTGCAGGCCGGTTCGATGCGGCGATCTATGACGCGATCGGGCAGGCGTTGCCCGCTCGCGGCGGGATCGTCTGGGACGTCGGGGCGCATATCGGATTTCACACGCTGGGCTTCGCCGCCCTCGTCGGGCCCGCCGGGCGGGTCGTGGGCTTCGAGCCGAATCCATCAAATTGTGAACGGTTGCAGCTGAACCTCGAAAAGAATCCTGATCTGGCGGCGCGCATCGAGATTCATCGCTGCGCTTTGTCCGATCGAGAGGGCGATTGTGTGTTCGCACTCAGTCACGATATCGATTCGGGAGCGAGCAGCATGAGTTTTCTCGAAGGCACCGCCTCGTCGGTCGATCCAGCCACGTCTGCTCGCTGGGACCGAATCGTCGTGCCAGTGCGAACCGCGGACGCCTTTGGCCGGGACCGCCTGCCGCGGCCGAATGTCGTCAAGATCGATGTCGAGGGCGCTGAGCTACTCGTCCTGCGCGGCGCTGCCGAGACGATGAAGAGTGGTCGCGCAACGATGATCGTCGAGACACACTGTGCGAGCGCCGTGTTCCAGGTAAACGCGTGGTTCGAGACACAAGACTACAAGGTTCGGCTCCTCGCGGAACTGGCTCCTTCGCGGGTCCTTCTGTGCGCCAGTCCGATGTAGTGTCTCGAAGCGGCTCTCACTGCCTCTCCTCCAGCTCCATCCACCGCGTCAGCACGGCATCCAGTTCGGGGGCAATCGCGTCGATCCTCGCAAGTACGGCACGAATGTGTTCGGCAGACTGCTTGTAAAAATCCTCCGACGCCGCCTCGGCCCGCAGCCGTGACTGCTCCTCTTCCAGCGCTTCGATGCGCCTCGGCAGCGACTCGAGCTCGCGGGATTCGTTGAAGCTGAGCTTTTTGCGATGCCGGGGTCCGGGGTCCGGGATCCGGGATCCGGCGGGAGTCGAGTCGTCCTCAGGCCGCACTGAAGACTTGCGATTCAGAACGTTCATGCGAGGCGTCGCGGATCCCGGATCACGGATCCCGGATCCGGACTGTCTCAGATAATCTTCATAGCCACCGACATATTCAGTGACACGGCCATTCCCCTCGAATGCCACCGTGCTGGTCACGATGTGATCGAGGAACACGCGGTCGTGGCTGACGAGCAGAATGGTCCCGTCGAAGGTGGCCAGGCGCTCCTCGAGCAATTCGAGCGTCTCGATGTCGAGATCGTTGGTCGGTTCATCCATCACCAACACGTTCGTCGGGCGCGCGAAGAGACGCGCGAGCAGCAGGCGGTTCCGCTCGCCGCCAGACAACAGCCGCACCGGGGAGACGGCCCGCTCCCGTGGAAAGAGGAAGTCGGCAAGATAGCCGATCACGTGCCGCGACTCGCCGTTGATCACAACCGTATCGTTTCCGTCGTTGACCGTGTCGGCGACAGAACGATCGGGATCGAGCTCGCTGCGCTGTTGATCGTAGTACGCGATCTGCAGCCGACTCCCGTGGCGGATGGTTCCCGCGTCCGGCTCGAGGTCGCCCACGAGCAATCGCAGCAACGTGGTCTTGCCTGACCCGTTGGGACCGATCAGGCCGATGCGATCGCCCCGGAGGATCCGCTGCGAGTAATCGCGGATGACTGGTGTATCGCCATACGTCTTGCTGACATGCCTCGCTTCGAATACCAGCTGGCCGGACGCATCGCCGTCGACCGACATGCGGACCGATCCACTTTCGCTGCGATGGGCGGCACGCTCGGCACGCAGCTTCATGAGCTCGCGCACGCGTCCTTCGTTGCGGGTGCGCCGCGCCTTGACACCCTGACGAAGCCAGGCTTCCTCCTTCTCGAGCTTCTTGTCGAGCCGCTCGAGGGCGAGCGCCTCGGCGTTCAAGGCCTCGGCCTTTTTCTCGAGATAGAGAGGATAACTCCCTGGCCACGACACGAGTCGGCCGCGATCGAGCTCGACAATCCGTGTCGCGAGGTTCGAGAGGAATGCGCGATCGTGAGTGACAAAAAGGAGTGCGCCAGAAAATCCCGCGAGATAGTCTTCCAGCCAGCGAATCGCGTCGATGTCGAGATGATTGGTAGGCTCGTCGAGCAACAAGAGATCTGGTTCCGAGACGAGCGCCTTGCCGAGGAGCGCGCGACGCCGCCACCCGCCTGATAACTCACGCATCGGCTTTTCGGCGGGCAACGACAGGCGCGAAACGACGAGTTCGACTTTCTGTTCGAGTCGCCAACCGTCGCGTTCCTCGAGCTGATGCTGGAGATCGCCGAGGCGGGCGATGGAAGCGTCGTCGCCTCGTTCAGCCACGCGCGTGGCGGCGTGGTGGTAGGCCGTCACGACCCTGGTTAACGCTCCAAGACCGCTGGCCACCTCATCGAACACCGTTCGACTTCCAGAATCTGTCAGAGCCTCGGAGTAGGCCAGCACGTCCTGCTCGAGGCGGGCGACGCGGAGCGCGGGCGCACGGGAGACCGAACCCGAATCCGGCGGTGTTTCCCCGGAAATCACTCGCAAGAGGCTCGACTTCCCCGCCCCATTGCGTCCGATGAGCGCGATGCGCTCGCCGGAGTCAATCCGAAAGTCGGCCGAGGTAAGGAGCGGAAGATGGCCGAACGCGAGGGCGACCGAGTCGAGAGTGAGGAGAGGCACGAGCGCAGTTGCTGATTGTGGACTGCGGTGCGCGCATTTGTCGAATGCGAAGCGCCCCCACGAGCCGACCGGATTGAGTCACAACAATCTGCGCGCCAGCACCGCCCACACGGCCTGCGCGAGCCGACGCCTATCGTGACGAGCAATCTCGCCGCACCAGAAATCCCCGCGCACGATTTCACACGATGAGGGGATGTCGCCAGCCTCGAGCGGCTGCTTGTGCTCGGCGAGATAGCGCGCCAGCGTTTCTTCCGACGGCCGTGCCGTGTTGACGAGCACCACGTCGATCGGCCGTCCAATCGCCGCGCTCATCTCACGCACCGCGTTGCCGGCGGTGAAGTTCGACATCCCGCGCCCCTCGGTGAGCAGATTGGTGACGAGTATCACCGGGCCGTTGACCTGCTGAATCGCTTCGGCCGCGCCCTTCACCAGAAAGATTGGCCGCAGGCTCGTATAAAAGCTGCCGGGGCCGATGATCGCCGCGTTGAATCGTGGTATCTCCTCGGCAACGGCCGGGTGCAGCCGCACTTCGGGCTCGAGCCACAGTCGGACGATCGCGCTTCCCGCCGTCTGCCCTGCATCCACTGCTACTTCTTCGCGCGACTTCGTGCCGTCGCCGTATTCGGCGCAGATGCTCGCCTTCTCGATACTGACGGGCCAGACACGTCCCGTGCATCCCAGTAATGCCCGCAATCCGTCGACCGCTGCAAGGAAATCGCCGGCGTACTGCTCCATCATCGAGAGAAGCAGGTTGCCGCCGGTATGTCCACGCAGTCGCGAGTGCTCGAGCATTGGCAGGCGCGACAGCAGGACACGGCGTGCCTCGCGTTCATTCCGCGCGAGCGCAAGTGCGCACTTCAGCACGTCGCCGGGCGGCAACACTCCGAGTTCGTCGCGCAGCTGCCCGGAACTGCCACCGCTGTCGAACATCGTGACGACCGCGTTGACGTGGAGCCAGGGATTGTTCTTCAGTCCACCGAGCAGACTGGGCAACCCCGTGCCGCCGCCGAAGCACCCGATGTTCAGTGGACGTAGCTCCATGAATCTCCGGATTATGACAGTGTCAGGTTCCCGTACGCGCAGGCGGGGGCTTAAGACCCGGCCCTCCAATCTCGAACGCTCTCAATCTCGAAGCAAACCTTCGGGCACGATCAGCCACTCGCTTTCGGATCCCGGATCCCGGCCAACGGATCCCGCAGGACCGGACAACGGATCCCGCCATCGTAGATAATCACGTGCATGGATTCTGTGCCGTTATCCGCAGACGAACGATCTGTGCTGAACAGTCTCGCATCGGACCTCGGCCGCGTATTCGGCGTCCGACTGCGATCGGTCGTCGCTTACGGGCTTGATACGCCGGCGACTCCCAAGCTTCTTCACGGGTTAGCGCTCGTCGATCGACTTGCGTTCGAGGATCTCCTCAAATGCCTTCCCTATGTGCCAGATTGGCGACGTCGATCGCTCGCCATCCCGCTGATTCTGGAATTGGAGGAATTCCTGCGCACGCTCGATGTCTTTCCTCTCGAGTACGGGGACATCATCGCGCATCACGTGCTCATCTCAGGAACGAATCCGTTTGCCACCGCCCGTGTGGCCCCGGCGGATCGGCGGCGGGCGTGTGAACTGAGCGCCAAGAGTCACCTGATTCACCTGCGTGAGGGGTTTCTCGAAACTGGCGGCCAGCCGGACGCGGTTGTCATGCTGATTGCTCGGTCGGCGCCTGCGTTTGTCGCACTCCTTCGCAATATTGCGCTGCTCACAGACGATGACCCGTCCGACGTCGCAGGAACCGCCGAACGTCAGATTCGAATCCCGGCAGATCTCGTACGCGAGGTCATGAGCACAGGTGCTGGCACGCGCAGCGCCATCGCCGAGCCAACGGCGCTTCTCTCGCGCTACGTCGCCGCATCCGAGCGAGTCTGGGAATACGTCGATATGTGGCGGGCGCACGCCTGATGCGCTGCGCCCGGACTCTCGTCGTTCACCTGGTGCTGGCGTGGCTTCTCTTCGTCGGGGCCACAACACCCACGCACGCGCAAGCCATTCCGCAGCTGACGGCACCGGTCAACGACTTCGCCAACGTCATCGGCGACAGCTCGGAGCGAGAGATCGACCGGCAGATTCGCGCGCTCAAGGCCGCGAGCGGCGACGTGGTTGTCGTCGCAACCGTTCCCTCGTACAAACCGTCCGCCGACATCGATGAGTACGCGGTAGAGATGTTCGAGAACGGCGGCCGCGGAGTCGGGGACAAAGGGAAAGACAACGGACTGCTCATCGTCGTCGCCGTCGAGGATCGCAAGATCCGAATCGAAGTCGGATACGATCTCGAGCAGTTCGTCACAGATGGGTTCGCCGGGGAAACGATTCGCGACGTCATCACGCCGGAATTCCGTAACGGCAACTACGGCGCCGGACTGCTCGCCGGCACGACCGTCATCGTCAATCGTATCGCGCAAGGGCGCGGCGTCACCCTGCAAGACGTCCCGCCACCTCCAGCGCCTCGTCGAACCACCGGCTCGGGCTTTCCGTGGTGGATCATCATTCTCTGGATCATCATCGTCGTCGCGAGCAACCGCAGACGACGGCGGCGCCGGATGTGGGGCGGCGGACCGTGGAGCGGCTGGAACAGTGGCATCGGACCGTTCGGCGGCGGCGGCTTCGGTGGCGGTTTTGGCGGCTTCGGCGGCGGTGGATTCGGCGGCGGCGGAGGCGGTGGAGGCTTCGGCGGATTTGGCGGCGGCCGCAGCGGTGGCGGAGGAGCTTCGGGGGGCTGGTAAGCGCCTGCGGCCAGCGCGAGGCGCGAAGTCGCCGAGCGCGAGCGCGTGGGGGTGGGGCCCCACGCGCAAGTGAGAAATGAGAACCAAATGCACAAACTAAATCGGTTGACGACGACTATTGCGATTATTGCGGTGACCGTTTCGGTTTCCGGCTGCTCCTATAACAAGTTCTCCACTCAGGAAGAAGCGATCAACGCGCAGTGGGCGGAAGTGCAGAACCAGTTGCAGCGTAGAACCGACCTCATTCCGAACCTGGTCAATACCGTCAAAGGCTACGCCGCACACGAGGCGAGCGTGTTCCAAGCCATCGCGGACGCGCGCTCGCGGCTGCTTGCGGCAAAGAGTCCGGAGGAAACGATTCAGGCGGCTAATCAGCAGACATCTGCGCTTGGCCGGCTGCTCGCAGTGGTGGAGAACTATCCGCAGCTGAAAGCGGACGCACAGTTCAACCGCCTGATGGACGAGTTGTCTGCCACCGAGAACCGGCTAACGGTGGCGCGCATGCGGTACAACGAAGCGGTGCAGGCCTACAACACGCAGCGGCGAAAGTTCCCGTCGAACGTCACGGCAAAGATGTTCGGCTTCAAGGAACATCCATACTGGGAAGTCCCACCAGAGGCGAAACAAGCCCCGAAAGTCGACTTCGGTAAATAATTCACACAAACGCGATTGCGTAAGGAGTGAAGTGTGAAGCCACAGATTCTGCGCGTGCGTGTCCTCGCATGGCTCGGCATCGGCTTGTGTCTCGTCGCCGGGCGGGCGCTGGTCGCCCAGGGGCCGCCTCAGGCCCCGCCGCTGCCGCCGCCAATCAATCAGTCGGACGATCCGATCCTGAAGCCGTTCGTCTGGCGGCCGATCGGCCCCGCGAACATGGGTGGCCGCGTCGACGACATTGCCGTCGTCGAAAGCGATCCGAGCACGATCTATCTTGGCTTTGCCACCGGTGGAATCTGGAAGAGCACGAACAACGGGACGACGTGGATGCCGATCTTCGATACGTATCCTGTCTCGTCAATCGGTGATATCGCGATCGCGCCCTCAAACCCCGACATCATTTACGTTGGCACCGGTGAGCCGAACAATCGGCAAAGTTCGTCGTTTGGCGCCGGCGTCTACAAATCGGTCGACGGCGGGAAGACGTTTCAGGAAGCTGGGCTGAAGGAGACGCAGTCGATCGGGCGCATTGTCGTCCATCCCAAGAATCCCAACATCGCCTACGTCGCCGCGGTCGGACATCTCTTCGGTGCAAACAAGGAACGCGGGCTCTATAAAACGACGGACGGTGGAAAAACGTGGACGAACACGAAATTCATCGACGAGCACACGGGGTTCACCGACGTAGTGATGGATCCGAGCAATCCGAACGTCCTCATCGCCGCGTCGTATCAGCGGCGTCGAGCGCCGTGGGGGTTCAACGGCGGAGGACCGGGCAGCGGGATTTGGAAGACGACCGATGGCGGCAAGACCTGGGCGAAGCTGACCAATGGACTGCCGACCAATCCGATCATCGGACGCATCGGGCTCGACATCGCGCGGTCGAAACCATCGACGATTTACGCGTCGATTGAAGTCGGACCGAGCGGCGGGACCGGAGCCGGCGTCAACGAAGATGGGACGCTCGTGCCGCCAGGACAGCGCGGCGGTGGTGGCGGTGGCGGCGGGTTCGGTGCCGGACGCGGCCAGGCACCTCCGCCCGATCCAAGCAAGAGCGGCGTCTGGCGGACCGATGACGGAGGCAAGAGCTGGCGCTTCCTCTCGAATCAGGGGGATCGATGGATGTACTACAGTCAGATCCGCGTCGATCCGACCAACCCGGAGATCGCGTATCAGGGCGGCGCCCCGTTCTTCAAGAGCACTGACGGCGGGAAGACGTGGAACACCGTTCAGGGAATCCCGCACAGCGATCACCACGCGATCTGGATCGATCCGCGCGACGGCAAACACATCCTGCTCGGCAATGACGGCGGCTTCGACGTCACCTACGATCGCGGCGACACGTGGGAGTACGTGAACAACCTGCCAGTCGCCCAGTTCTACGCCATCAGTGCCGATATGCGGAAGCCGTATTA
Source organism: Vicinamibacterales bacterium (assembly GCA_035758845.1). Classification (GTDB taxonomy): domain Bacteria; phylum Acidobacteriota; class Vicinamibacteria; order Vicinamibacterales; family 2-12-FULL-66-21; genus JALZOC01. The sequence goes on along the minus strand of DASTVZ010000014.1, from coordinate 7,164 downwards.
CGTCTGCGGCGGATTGCAGGACAACGGCAGCTGGTGCGGTCCCAGCGCGACCCGCAGCGCCAACGGGATCCTGAACTCAGACTGGTATCGCGTCGGCGGCGGCGATGGGTTCTACACACAAAACGACGCGTCCGACTGGACGGTCGTGTACTCGGAGTCGCAGGACGGAAATACGAATCGCCTCGATTTACGTACCGGACGCAGCAACAGCATCCGGCCGCGTGGTCCAGGGCAGACAGGACGAGGTGGCGGTGGCCCGGCGGCTGGTGAAACTCCCGATCCCGCTGCTCAAGCTGCACCGCAATTCGGATTCGGCGCCAATCAGAACCCCAACGTCGTTCCGACACCGCCGTCCGGCACGTTCTACCGCTTCTACTGGAACACGCCGTTTATCCTCTCGCCGCACAATCCACGAACGGTGTATCTCGGCGGCGATCGATTGTTCCGGTCGTACGATCGCGGCGACACGTGGGTCGCATCGCCCGATCTGACGAAGAACATCGGACGCAACGACCGTCCGATCCTCGGTGTTGAAGGATCGGCGCCGATGGCGTCAAAGCATGACGGCGCGGCGTCCTACAGCAACATCGTCACCATTGGTGAATCCCCGCTCGTGCCAGGGATCATCTGGGTCGGCACCAACGACGGCAACCTTCAGGTCAGCCGCGACAGCGGCAACACCTGGAAGAACGTCGTCGACAAAGTCTCGGGCGTGCCGAAAGAAACGCATGTCTCCCGGGTCGAGCCGTCGCACTACGATGCCGGCACGTGTTACGTGACGTTCGACGGACATCGGACCGACGATCACAAGCCGTACGTCTTCAAGACGACAGACTTCGGCGAAACGTGGACATCCATGTCATCGAATCTGCCTGAAGGCAACGTCAACGTGATTCGCGAAGATCCGAAGAACAAGAACCTGTTGTATCTCGGAACCGAGTACGCGTTTTACGTATCGCTGAACGGCGGCCGTGACTGGAAGCGGTTCATGAATGGCATGCCGACTGTGCGGATCGACGACATCCTGGTGCACCCGCGCGAGAACGATCTGATTGTCGGCACGCATGGGCGCAGCATCTACGTCATGGATGACATCTCTGCGCTGCAACAGTTGTCAGATTCAACGACTTCGTCCGACGCGGTTCTGTTTGACATCCGTCCGGCGGTTTCATGGGTGAGCGATATTCAAAAGGCGATTACGGTGGAAGGGGCAAAATCCTTTCGCGCGCAAAATCCCGCGCAGGGTTCTGCAATTAGTTACTGGCTCAAGAGCGCACCGGCATCCGATGTGCGCGTTACCGTGAGCGATGTCACGGGTCGGGAGATTCGCAATCTCATCGGGACGAAGAATGCCGGACTGAATCGCGTCCAGTGGGACATGCGTGCTGGTGCAGCCGGCGGCCGTGGACGCGGTCAGGGAAGCGGGGCCGCACAGGCAACTCCCCCGGCTGAAGCGGGAGCCCAGACGACGCCGCAACCCGGCGGGCAACAACCCTCCGCGCCGCAACCCGCTGCGCCGGCAACGCCGGACGAAGGCGCGCGCGGAAGAGGCGCGGCTCCCGCACCATCGGCAGCACCTGCAGGTGGTGGCGGCGGAGGACGTGGGCGCGGAGGTCTCGCCCCACCGGTTGCAGCTGGAACCTATCTCGTGAAGCTGATGATCGGCGACAAGGTGATCGGTCAGAAGACGATCGTGGTTGAAGCGGATTCGACGTTCTTGCAGTAGGTTTCTGCCAGGTTCGACGAGGTTCGGCAGGGTTCTACCAGGTTCGGAGCTTTGAACCCGGCAGAACCCCGTCGAACCTGGAAGAACCCGGCACAACCCGCCTTTACTTCTGCACGTTGACCGTCGCGTCGAGTTTGATCACCTGCCCGCTAACCGGATCGGTCACTGCTGTCGATTGCACAGTCTGGCCGTCCCTAATCAAGAGAACGAAGGTTGAGTTGAAATTGCGGAACGCTGGAGCGCCCGTAGACGCCACGGTCGATCGTGCTGCCGGCTCTGATTGATCCGGATAGTACACCGATGAGTCGGTGATCGTGATCGACAGCCTGTAAGCGCCTTCGATCGACGATGTGTTCGCCGTCACGTCGATATTCGTGCCGACATCCCGATAACTGTACGACTGACTCTTCTCTCCTTCTTTGCCGACCACTGTCGTCGGCACCGGGATTTGTGTCCCAAGCCGCAGGCTTGTCGGGCGGTTACCATCGTTAGCGGTGACCAACAGGGTGTGCGGCACACTACTGATTTTCTTGTCCCCCTGATACCGGGAGAAAACAAGCGACACTTTCAACGCAGTGGGTGCCCCAGGTGCCGGACGGTTCGATGGTGCCGCGGGCTGTTGACCGTCCTGTGCGGCAAGGCCAACAGCGGATATGAACGCGATCGCCACCACAAGGAAGGGTTTCAAGATTCTCGTCACAGGTCTACTCCTCATCTCAATCAAAGCGGGTTCTGGCTCCCGCCATTCTGTTCGGCGGGTTTCACTACAAGCTCGGGGACGTCCAATGGTTCGGCAACTTTCAAGGCTGCCGGGTCACCCTCCTCCACATGCAAGCTCTCAGCAACGGAGACATCAGGCGACGTATTTCGCAGCGCGATCGCCATCCGGCGAATCGCATCGGTCATCGCGGGATCGATGATGATTTCCGGATTCGGTCCGGGCTCTGCCGCCCGTGCTGGGCTTCGATGACGCGCGACTGGATGAAGTGTGGTCTTCGGTGCCGGAGCTGTTGTGTCGTCCGTCCGAGACGGCGCCCGCAAGTTATCGTCCGGTCGCGCGTTCGCAACCCCTCCGTGTGGCGCCGCGGTGTGCTCCGGCCGAAGCGCTACCGCGAGGATGACCGCCGCCGCGGTCGCGACTGCCAAACCAATCCACCCCCACCGCTTCCATGCACGTGACTCACGGTTGTCGTCAATCCGCGCCCGGACCTTCGCAGTAAACTCCGGTGACGGCTCGATCGACAGCAACTGCTGAAGATCCGCTTCCGCCGCCGCCACGATGCGTTCGTCCAGTTCTGTTAATCGCTTGGTGCGAGACATCGTAGACTCTCCGCCAGCCCCTTCCGGGCCAGGTATAACCGCGACTTCACCGTGCCTTCCGGCAAGTTCAGCAGGCGCGCCAGCGTTCGGATGTCGTGCCCCTCGATCGCGCCGAGGACGACAACGATTCGCAGCTTCTCCGGTAACGTATCGATCGCTTTCCAGAGCCGCTCGGCGCGTTCGCGTGACACCGCGATTTCCTCGGTGCTTGGCTCTTCACCGCTTTTGACCGCCTGTTCGCGCGCGGTGCGGCGACGATCCGACCGCCACCTGTCGATAGCCAGCCGCCACGTCATCCGCATGAGCCAGGCACGAAATCGCTCGCGATCGCGGAGCTGTGTGAAGCTGCGATAGGCCTTCGCGAATGCTTCTTGCGCGACGTCTTCGGCATCCTGGCGATGTCGCAGCACGCCGTACGCGACGCGGAACGCCAGGGTTGTCGATTCGCGAAGGCGGTCCTCGAACTCCCGTTCGAGATCCTCGTCCAGGGTCACAAACGTCCCGGAAAACCCGCCTGCCCAGTCATTCATTCAAGCTCCAGAAGCAAGACGGCACTGTCACCGGATGGGTTCAGTCCGTCCTGAGGCTTCGCAGTCGGGATCCGGTGTCCGGGATCCGGGACGCGATGCGCAAGATGGGCCTTGAAACCAACATACTTCAGGCGTTGTGACGGTTGAACTGGCGCTGAAGGACGACATATTCTCTAAGGATGGCCTTGAAAGATGCGCTGCTCCCGGAATTCGATCACGAAATGGGCACGACCCGCCGCGTGCTCGAACGCGTCCCTGACGCAGAATTTGCCTGGAAGCCCCACGAAAAGTCGTTCAGCCTCGGTCAGCTGGCCGCACATGTCGCGAATATTCCACACTGGGTTGCCGCCATCGTCCAGAACACGGTGTTCGATCTGGCTGATGCCGAAGACACGCGCCCACGGGTGCCGGAGTCAACGGGCTGGCTGCTGTCGCAATTCGACAAGAATGTCGGGGTCGCCCGAACCGGAATCGTCGCGATGACCGACCCGGAGTTCCTCGCACCGTGGACATTCAAAAACAACGGCCAGGTCGTGTTCACGATGCCGCGCGCGGCGGCACTGCGTTCGTTCGTCATGAATCACATGATTCATCATCGCGGTCAGCTGACCGTATATCTGCGGCTGAAGAACGTACCGTTGCCCTCCGTCTACGGTCCAACCGCCGACGAACAATAAAAGGCAAAAAGGAAAAGGCAAAAGGGAAAAGGCAAAAGGGAAAAGGCAAAGGCAAACGTCTTGGGACAGCGTTCTTTCCTTTTACCTTTTACCTTTTGCCTTTTCCCTTTCCTGGTTCTGTCCACCCTCAACTCCGCCGGCTACCGATACGGCGCGTCCGATCTTGCCTTCTACATTCCCGCAGCTTTGGAACGTCTCGACCCATCGCTCTTCCCGCGTGACAGCGCATTGATCGCCTCGCAGGCGCGGTTGACGATGATCGACGAGACCATTGCGGCGCTTTCGCGAATCACCGGTCTTGGACTCCCGTCTCTCTTCGCAACGCTGTATACAACGACGCTCGCGTTGCTGCTCGCCGGTGCTCTTCTGCTGGCGCGGATGCTTTATCGAACCGAGTGGGCGGCGCTGGCGTTCGTTGCCGCATTGACACTGCGACACGCCATCGCGAAATCAGGAACGAATACACTCGAGGGCTACTTCCACCCCCGGCAGCTCGCATTTAGCCTTGGTGTTCTTTCCCTCGTCGCGCTTTTGCATCAGCGCGTACTCATCAGCGCCGCGCTGGTGATCGCCGGCGGCTTGCTTCATCCAACGACGGCGCTATGGTTTTCAATTTGGATTGCGATTGCCGCCTCCGTGAACGATCGTCGATGGCGGCTGCCGATGATCGTTGCCGCAGTGGCGGTGGCGATCGCCGGCGCTTGGATGCTCGCGGCCGGGCCTCTCGCCGGCCGATTGGTGACAATGGACGAGGAATGGCTGGCAACGTTGGAGACCAAGGATTACCTGTTTCCGCTCGAATGGCCGCTCTCTGCCTGGGTCCTCAATCTCATCTACGCGCCGACGATCTTCTATATCTACAAACGGCGATCGGCCGCCGGAATCCTCGCACCCGGTGAACGCGGGCTGGTCTGCGGTTGCCTCGCGCTTGTCGCCGTGTTCGCGATCGCGCTCCCGTTGAACGCCGCCCGGCTCGCGCTCGTGATCCAGCTACAGGTACCGCGTGTGTTCTGGATGCTGGATTTCCTTGCGATTGCCTACTTGATATGGCTGATCGCCGAAGATCTCAAACCGTCGGCGCGCCGCGCGCGGATCGCCTGCCTGGTGATCGCGCTCGCGTCAGCGACCCGCAGCGCATATATCAAGTTCGTCAAGTTCCCCGATCGGCCAATCGCCGAGGTCGGCGTCCCCGACAACGACTGGGGACGGGTCATGGCATGGGTGCGCAGCACGCCGCACGATACCGCCTGGCTCGCCCACCCTGGCCACGCCGTGCAATACGGAACGAGCCTGAGAGTCGCCGGTGAACGCGACGTCTTTGTTGAAGGAATCAAAGACGCCGCCATTGGCATGTACGAACGGGATGTGGCGATCCGCACCCGCGACCGCCTTGACGAGCTGCGCGATTTCGACACACTAACCCCTGAGCGGGCGATGGCGCTGGGCGCGCGTTATCAGATGGACTTTGTCGTCACCGTTCAACCGCTCGAACTTCCGGTGGCCTTTTCGAGTGGCCCGCTTCGGGTCTATCGGCTGCGATGAAAGACTACGTGCCGAAGCGCGGCCTGACGAACGGTCACCTGATGACCGTCTACTGCTGGGGAAAGCCGCGAGGCTTCCCTGCGCTGCCGCCGCCGAGCGACCGGCACTTCGAGATCGAGCCGGCAACACGGGTGCTCGCGCATTGCCACTGGCAACGCGATCCGGCGGCGCATCCGGCCCTCATCGCGCTGCACGGACTCGAGGGATCGAGCGCGGCGCACTACATGAGGGGAATCGCGGCGAAGGCGTACGGCCGCGGATTCAATGTCGTCCTGCTGAACCAGCGTAGCTGCGGCGGCACAGAAGCGCTGTCGAAGGGGCTCTATCACTCCGGTCTCACCGCCGATGCCGCGCACGTGATCGCCGAACTCGGCGGCGAAGGGATCGATCGCGTCGTTGTCGCCGGATATTCGCTCGGAGGAAATCTCGCCCTGAAGCTCGCCGGCGACTACGGAGGCGCACCGCCGCCGTCACTGAAGGGGGTGTGCGCCGTCTCTCCCGTCATCGAACTCGCTGAGTGCGTCGGCGCGCTCGAACGCCGCGCGAACTTTGTGTATCAGTGGAACTTCGTTCGCGGACTCAAGGCTCGGATGCGTCGCAAGGCTGCCGCGCATCCAGGACAATTCCTCCTCGAGCGGCTGCCGATGGTCCGGACCGTGCGCCAGTTCGACGAGTACTACACGGCGCCGCATTTCGGGTTTGAAGATGCCGACGACTACTACTTTCGGGCAAGTGCGATGCGCGTCGTCGACCGCATACGCATCCCTGCGCTGGTGATTACCGCTGAAGACGACCCGTTTGTCCCAGTCGAGATCTTTCGCGCCCCTCAGCTCCGCGGGAATCCGCACATCAAGGTCGTCGTCACCAGGCACGGTGGACACTGCGGGTTTGTCTCGAATGCCAACGGCATCGATGACGGCTATTGGGCCGAGAGGCAAATCGTCGAGTTTGCAGACGCACTGACACGGAATCGCTAGTCACTGCCGAGACCCGAAGGATCTCGCGCAGAGCGCGCAAAGGGCGCCGAGAAGACTGTCTCACTCCGGCCAGCGCGCGAATCGATCACCGAATCCTTTTCGAATCGTGCGTCGGTCAATGATGGCGCAGCGGGACGGCGAAGCAACAGACGTCGGTGCCGACCGGTCGCGCGCCGGCCTTCGGCCGGCGTCTGCGAGGGAGCACGTGGAGGAAAACACACGCGAGGCGTGAATCAGTTCGACGCTTGTGTTTCCTCCACGTGCTCCGTCGCCAGCGCGAAGCGCTGGCGCGACCGGTAGCTGCGGCAAACACCGCCAGTCTTCCCTGCGCTCTTGGCGCTCTTTGCGTGAGATCCGCGTTCACCGTTCGTCGATCTGGTTTTGAAACCACT
>DASTVZ010000012.1:0-102038 GCA_035758845.1 Vicinamibacterales bacterium | reverse complement strand
CTCACCATGCGGATGAAGGACGCGCACCGGAATTGGGGTGGACGAAGAGGCCATAGTGCTATGAAGGGAAAAGGTAAAAGGGAAAAGGGAAAAGGTAAAGGCAAAAGGAACGGGCAAAAGGAACAGGCAAACGGAGAGATCAAAAGAGGAAATACCGTTGCGCGAGCGGCAGGGACGTCGCCGGCCGCGGCTCGATCCTCTCGCCATCGATGGTCACGGTGTATCGTTCGGGATCGATGTCAATCGATGGCATGGCGTCGTTCAGAACCATGTTACGTTTGCCGATCCCGCGTGTGTTGCGCACCGCTAAGAGCGTTCGTCGTAATGAGGGCGGCAGCTTCTTACGATCGAGCGATGTGCGCGACACGAATGTTGCGGCGACCGAGTCGCGTGCCCGACCGAACGCGCCGAACATCGGACGGTATCTGACCGGTTCGGGCGTCGGAATAGATGCGTTCGGATCGCCCATGAGTGCGGCGACAATGAACCCACCGACGAGAATCAAATCCGGCTTCACGCCGAAGAACGCGGGCGACCATAACGTGAGGTCGGCGCGTTTGCCGACCGCGATCGAGCCGACGTAATCCGCAATCCCGTGCGCGATTGCCGGATTGATTGTGTACTTCGCGACGTAACGGCGAGCGCGTAAGTTGTCGTGCTGACTCGTGTCTCCCGGAAGGGAGCCGCGAGTCTGTTTCATCACATGCGCGGTCTGCCATGTCCGGGTGATCACTTCGCCGACCCGCCCCATCGCCTGCGAATCAGACGACATCATGCTGATCGCCCCGAGATCGTGGAGCACGTCCTCAGCCGCCATCGTCTCGGGACGGATGCGCGACTCGGCGAATGCGACATCTTCAGGTACCTGCGAATTCAGGTGATGGCACACCATCAGCATGTCGAGATGCTCATCGAGCGTATTCGCCGTATACGGCATCGTCGGGTTCGTGCTGGAAGGAAGAACGTTCGGATGCGCGCACACCTTCAGGATGTCCGGTGCGTGGCCGCCGCCAGCGCCCTCGCTGTGATACGTGTGAATCGTCCGTCCTTTGAATGCCGCGAGCGTGTCCTCGACAAATCCTGACTCGTTCAGCGTGTCGGTGTGAATCGCAATCTGCACGTCGTGCTCGTCCGCGACGGTGAGCGCGGTGTCGATGGCGGCCGGCGTGGTACCCCAGTCTTCGTGGAGCTTCAACCCAATCGCGCCGGCTTCGATCTGCTCCACGAGCGCTTCGGCACGCGTCGCGTTCCCTTTGCCGAGAAATCCGAAGTTGAGCGGCAGCCCTTCAGCAGCCTCGAGCATGCGATGGATGTTCCACTCACCGGGCGTGCAGGTGGTTGCGCGCGTGCCATCGGCAGGACCGGTCCCGCCGCCAATCATCGTGGTGACGCCGCTGTAGAGAGCCTCCCAGGCCTGTTGCGGACTGATGAAGTGAATGTGCGAATCGATACCACCCGCAGTCAGGATGCGATGCTCGCCAGCGATGATCTCGGTAGAGGGACCGATTTCAAGCCCCGGCGTCACATCGTCCTGAATGTCGGCGTTCCCTGCCTTCCCGATGGCGGTAATTCGCCCGTCACGAACACCGACATCGGCTTTGACAATGCCCCAATGATCGAGCACAACCGCGTTGGTGATGACGAGATCGGGTGCACCTGACGCACGGCTCGCTTGCGACTGGCCTTGGCCGTCGCGAATGACTTTGCCGCCGCCGAAGACCACTTCCTCGCCGTATCGCGCAAAGTCTTTCTCGATCTCGATCAACAAACCCGTGTCAGCGAGCCGGACACGATCGCCGATGGTCGGTCCATAGAGGTCCGCGTAGGTCCGTCGCGGAATCTTCACTTCACGCCTTTCGTAAATCCCAGTTCAGATGCGCGATTGAACACGCTGTCCGCGGCCGCATCCAGCGGACCATTGACGAGCGCGTTCATGCCGAATGCGATCCGGCGGCCAGCGAAGGGCACGAGGTCGACCTCTCGTCCTTCCCCAGGTTCGAAGCGAAGCGCGGTTCCGGCAGGGATGTCGAGCCTGTAGCCATAGGCCTGGCGGCGATCGAACCGCAGATACCGGTTCACCTCGAAGAAATGCGTGTGTGAGCCCACCTGAATCGGGCGATCGCCGTGGTTATCGACGCGCAATCGTACGCGCACTGCCGTGGCATTGAGCTCGATCGGCTCGTCGCGAAGGATGTATTCGCCGGGGATCATGCGTCACCGGATCGGATCGTGAACGGTCACGAGCTTCGTGCCGTCGGGAAAGGTGCCCTCGACCTGCACTTCGTGAATCATCTCCGGAACCCCCTCCATGACATCGTCGCGCGTCAGGATCCGGGCGCCGAGCGTCATCAACTCGGCGACAGTCTTGCCGTCGCGGACGCCTTCGAGGACTTCGGCGGTGATGAGCGCGACCGCTTCAGGATGGTTGAGTTTCAAACCGCGCGCTTTCCGGCGGCGTGCGACATCGGCGGCGGTGAAGATCAGCAGCTTGTCGATTTCGCGTTCGGTGAGGCGCATGGCGTCGGTCAGTCGGCGGCGACCGGCTCAGCGTCGCGGGCGTGGATCCGCCGTTGTCCGCCCGGCGGAGCAAGCCGCAGGCGCGGAAGAATTCTCGTGAGCGTGTCCATCATTTCGCGAACCATTCGTGGCACGCGATCGGCTTTGAGGTGGACCCACCCCGTCTCGCGGACGAGTTTCTGTCCTTCGATGCGCGCGAACGACAGCGTGCCGCCGCGAATCTCCCGCGCCACCGATTGGTAGGGCACGATACTGACGCCGAGGCCTGACGCGACCATCGACTTGATGATTTCGACGTTTTCGGTTTCGGCAACCACGCGGGGCTTGATTTCAGCGCGAACGAAGAATTCGTCGATCACGCGTCGGGTGTTCGAGCCTTGCTCGAACAGGATAAATGGCTGGCCCACCAGTGAAGAAGGGGGCACCGCGCGGCCGTTGGCGAGACGGTTCGCCGGAGGCGCAACGAGAAGCAGCTCCTCGTGAATGACTGGAACCGTCGCCAGCGCCGAGTCGTCGGTCGGCAACGTCAGCAAACCGAGATCGGCGGCACCAGAACGAAGCTTGCGCAGCAGCCGTGGCGTGCCACCCGTGATCACCTTGATATCAACGTCGGGGTGGCGACGGCGGAACTCTTTCAGCAGGGGAGGAAAGACGTAGAGACACACCGTCATCCCGCCGACCAGCCGCAACGTCCCCGACAGCTTCTTCTTCGTGTCGAGGATGCTCTCGGAGGTGTCGCGGATGTCGGCGAAGACGCGATGGCTCAACTGCAGGAGGACTTCGCCCGTCGGCGTGATCTGGATCCGCCGGCCGAAGCGGATAAAGAGCGGCTCCTTGAATTCTTCCTCGAGCAGCAGGATCTGACGGCTGATTGCCGATTGCGAGACGTTCAGGCGGGCGCCGGCCGCCGTGAACGAGCCGCTCTCGGCAATCGCACGCAGAATCTCCAGCTGTCTCAGATCCATTGCTGCAGATTACACTCCCGCAGGTTGCCGGTGCTTCACCGGCTTCAGGAACGGCATCAGATCGCGCAGCCGCGCACCAACCTCCTCGAGCTTCTGATTCTGCTCGCGCTCACGCTGTGCGTTGAACCATGGGCGACCCTTGCGATCCTCTTCGATCCAGTTCTTCGCATAGGTTCCATCCTGGATCTCGGCAAGCATCTTGCGCATTTCCTTGCGCGTCTCGTCGGTAATGATCCGCGGTCCACCGGTGTAGTCGCCATGTTCGGCGGTGTCACTGACCGAATACCGCATGTAATTCAGGCCGCCCTGATACATCAGATCCACGATCAGCTTCAGTTCGTGCATGCACTCGAAGTAGGCGATTTCGGGCTGATAGCCCGCTTCGACCAGCGTTTCAAACGCCGCTTTGACGAGCGCGCTGACGCCGCCGCAGAGGACCGCCTGTTCGCCGAAGAGGTCCGTCTCCGTTTCTTCCGCGAAGGTCGTCTCGATGACTCCGGCGCGTGTCACGCCGATCGCCTTTGCATACGACAGCGCGACGTCCTTGGCCTTGCCGCTTGCGTCCTGGTGAACGGCCAGGAGCGCAGGCGTCCCGGCGCCTTCCTGATACAGCTCTCGCACGCGATGTCCGGGGGATTTCGGCGCGATCATGGAGACGTCAATATCCTTTGGCAAGTCGAGCGTCCCGAATCGCACGTTGAATCCGTGCGCGAACATCAGCGTCTTGCCGGCCGAGAGGTTTGGACGAATCGCCTCTTTGTAGAGGGCCGCCTGAACCGTGTCCGGCACGAGCACCATGATGACGTCCGCCGACGCGCAGGCAGCCGCCGGCTCGTTCACGGTCAGGCCATCCGCCTGCGCCTTGGCCCGCGACTTGCTCGACGCGTGAAGCCCGACGCGCACGTCGACGCCGCTGTCGCGCAGGTTCAACGCATGCGCATGTCCCTGCGAACCGTAGCCGAGAATCGCCACCTTGCGTCCGCGAATCAGCGCGAGATCAGCGTCGGCATCGTAATAAATCTTGGGCACTGGGAAGCCTCCGGGAAATCAGGAATTGTGGCAGTTTCAGGTTTCGCGTTCTAACTCTCGGTATTCACTGTCACGCTGCATTCCTGTCTTAAGAGATCACAGGAGACAGGAGAAAGGAGAATTCTAAGTCTTTAGGAAATCAGATTCTTGTTCTCTCTTCTCCTTTCTCCTGTTTTCTCGAGGACAGGGATGCTGCGTGACAGTGAAGGTTGTTGTCAGGAGCACTCTAGACGGAATACGACACTCCCGTCTGCGTATCGGGAATCACAGCCGGTCCGTGTCCGGCCGCCGGCGATCCGCTGCCGACGCCGCGCGACATGGCGACGCGACCAGTCCGAACCAGTTCGAGCACACCGTACGGTCGCAGAACTTCGAGCAAGCCGTCGATCTTTGCCTCGGATCCGGCCATCTCGATCACGATTGACTCCGGCGCGACGTCGACGACGCGGGCGCCGAAGACTTCCGCCAGCTGCATGAGCGGAGGACGGTGTTCCCGATCCGCGCTCACTTTAATCAATGCGAGATCGCGAACGACGGCAGGACGGTCGGTGATGTCCTCGACACGGAGCACGTTGATCAACTTGTACAAGTGCGCCGCTATGCGCTGCGCGCCGCCAGCATCAGTCTGGACGACGATGGTCATGCGGGAAACGCCGGGCGTCTCGCTGTGTCCGACGGCAAGCGAAATGATGTTGAAGTTGCGCCGGCGGAACAGTGACGCGACGCGGTTCAGGACGCCGGGCAGGTCCTCGACGTAGACAGTGAAAATATGCATCTTCATGGGGGCCTCGTTACACGTCCGCGCCGGTTTCGACGATCGGATTGGGTCGGCGGATCATCGCGTGCAGGTCGGCGCCGGCCGGCACCATCGGATAGACGGTATCTTCCTGTTCCACTCGGAAGTCGACGACCACGGGACCTGCATGATTGCGCGCCTCTTCAACTGCCGGATTGACTTCCGCGCGCTTGGAGACGCCAATGCCTCGAATACCGAATGCTTCAGCCAGCTTGACGAAGTCGGGACCGGAGAGCGGGGTGGCCGCGTAGCGACGCTCGTAGAAGAACTCCTGCCACTGCCGCACCATGCCCAGATAACCGTTGTTGATGATGCCGACCTTGACGGCAATGCCTTCCTGCACTGCCGTGGCCAGCTCGCACATCGTCATCTGGAATCCACCGTCGCCGACGATTGCCCAGACTTCGGCGTCCGGCCGCGCGCGCTTGGCGCCGATCGCCGCCGGCACGGCAAATCCCATCGTCCCCAGTCCACCCGAGGTGATCAGCGATCGCGGCGCCTCGTGGTGGTAGTACTGCGCTTCCCACATCTGGTGCTGGCCGACGTCGGTGACCACGATCGTTTCCGTGCTCCGCGTCGCCCGCCAGAGGTCGTTGATCACATGCGCCGCGTAGAGATGCCCATCATCGGGCAGCGACTGAATGTCGCGCACGGCGGAGTCCCCCTTGAGTTCGTTGATGTGCCCAACCCATTTCTCGCGATTACCCTGCGCGATAGACGGTAACAGGCGTTTCAGGACCGATCGGAGATCACCGATGAGTGCTGCGTCCACCGCAACGTTCTTGTTGATTTCCGAGGGGTCGATCTCGATGTGAATCTTCTTGGCGTGGGGTGCGTAGGTCTTGAGGTTTCCGGTCACCCGGTCATCGAAGCGCATGCCGGCAGCGATCAGAAGATCGGCTTCCTGGATTGCGTGATTGACCCACGCTTCGCCGTGCATGCCCATCATCCCGATGTTGAGCTGATGCGACGCCGGCATGCAGCCAATCCCGAGCAGCGTCATCGCCACGGGGATCTGCGCGCGTTCGGCGAGGGCGCGCAGTTCGTCCATGGCGCCAGAGATCATCACTCCGTGACCCGCGAGAATGACCGGGCGTTCGGCCGCGTTCAGGATGGCTGCGGCATGGGCCAGGGACGTGTCGGGGGTTTCGGGGGCGGATCGCCACCCAGGCACTGAGGGCGCGGCCGCGTCCCAGTCGAACTCGCACGACGACTGCTGCGCATCCTTCGTGATGTCGATGAGGACCGGTCCCGGCCTGCCCGACTTCGCGATGACGAATGCTTCGCGCACAGCCTTGGCAATATCCTCCGCGCGCGTGACCAGGTAGTTGTGCTTCGTTACCGGCAGCGTGATGCCGGTGATGTCGATTTCCTGGAAGGCGTCGCTGCCGATCAAACGGCTGCCAACTTGCCCGGTGATGCAGACGATGGGCGAGGAGTCCAGCATCGCGGTGGCAATACCGGTGACCATGTTGGTCGCGCCCGGGCCTGATGTGGCAATCGCGACACCGACGCCGCCACTCGCGCGCGCGTAGCCGTCGGCCATGTGCGTCGCTCCTTGTTCGTGCCGCACGAGCACGTGCCGGATCGGATAGTCCAGCATTGCGTCGTAGGCCGGCAGGATCGCGCCGCCCGGATATCCGAAGATATCCGTCACGCCCTCGCGAACCAGGCATTCCCAAAGGATTTGTGCACCTGTTAACTTCATTTGTGTCCCTTACCTGTTTTTAGTTTTGCGTTCTCCGTTCTTCGTTTTCGTTCTTGGTTGTCGTTCCTGGTTGTGAGTTCCAGCGGAAAGCCAAAATCCCGCACGGACCCGCAAACCAAAACGAAAACCAGAACCGAGAACGCAAAACCTAGAACGCAAAACCAAAAGCCCAAAACTGACAGCTACGCACTCGTTACAGCGCCCTCAGCAGCGGATGATACAAGCCGTGCGTATTTCGCCATCACACCGCTGGTGAACCGCGGCGGTTGCGGCCGATACTGGCGCAAGCGCTCGGCCATCTCGCTATCAGAAATATCGACGTGAATGCCTCTCGCCGGCAGATCGAGCGTGATCATGTCCCCCTCGTGAACCGCCGCGATCGGTCCGCCTGCCGCGGCTTCGGGGGCAACATGGCCGGCCATCAGGCCATGCGTGGCGCCAGAGAAGCGTCCGTCGGTCACCAGCGCGACCGACTCCCCCAGGCCGGCGCCGACAATGGCCCCGGTGACGCCAAGCATTTCGCGCATCCCAGGTCCGCCTTTCGGGCCTTCATGGCGGATGACGACGACGTCGCCGGCTTTGATGCGACCGGCCTGCACCGCTGCGAAGGCGGCTTCTTCGCCTTCGAACACACGTGCCGGTCCGCGATGAATTCCGAAATCGTGTCCGGCAACCTTGACGACGCAGCCGTCGGGAGCGAGGTTGCCGCGGAGAATAACCAGACCACCTGTCGGTTTCAGCGGCGACGACACGGGGCGAACGACTTCCTGTCCAGGTGTTTCCTTTGCCTGCGCGGCCTCTTCACCGATCGTCTTGCCGGTGACGGTCATTGCGCTCGCGTGCAGCGCTCCTGCCGCCTGCAGGCGCTGCGCGACCAGACGCGTACCACCTGCGCGATGGAGATCGACGGCGACAAACCGTCCGCCCGGTTTCAGATCCGCCAGCAATGGCACGCGCGCGCTGATCCGATCGAAATCCTCGAGCGCCAGTTTGACGCCAGCTTCGCGCGCGATCGCCATCAGGTGAAGCACCGCATTGGTGGAACCGCCGGTAGCGGCCACTGCCGCAATCGCGTTCTCGAGTGATTCGCGGGTAACGACGTGTGACGGACGGACGCCGCGTTTCAGGACGTCCATCACCATGGCGCCGGTCCGTTCTGCGACGGAACTCTTCGAGGCATCGACGGCCGGCACATCGCCGCTTCCCATGGGTGCGAGCCCGAGGAATTCACACGCCGTGGCCATTGTGTTTGCGGTGAACTGACCGCCGCATGCCCCGGCGCCAGGGCATGCGTGCGTCTCGATGTCGCGAAGATCGGCATCGGTCATGCGTCCGGCGGCGTGCGCGCCGACTGCCTCGAACACGTCCTGGATCGTGACGTCGTGACCGGCGAACCGGCCCGGCGCAATCGACCCGCCGTAGAGGATCAAACCGGGAATGTTGAGCCGGGCGAGCGCCATCGCTCCGCCGGGAATCGTCTTGTCGCAGCCAACGAGGACGACGATCGCGTCGAAGAGGTTGCCGCGCGCCACCAGTTCGATCGAATCCGCGATCACTTCGCGGCTCACCAGCGACGTCCGCATGCCGGCTGAGCCCATCGTGATCCCGTCGGAAATCGAGACCGTGTTGAACTCCATCGGCGTCCCGCCCGCCGCGCGGATGCCGCTCTTCACCGACGCGGCGAGATCTCGCAGGTGATAGTTACACGGGCCTATCTCGATCCAGGTGTTCGCGACACCCACAAGCGGACGATTGAGATCCGCAGCGGTGAATCCGGATGCGTGCAGCATGGCGCGCGCGGGCGCGCGACTTGGACCGTCAGTGATTCCGCCGCTTTGCCACTTCAGTGGTCGCGCGGTGTCGTCAGCCACGGCGCGCTCCTTCCTGCGCCGGAACGTTTTCCGCGTTCGCCTCCGGCTCGCGCCATCGCGGGTACGACCCCAGGGTACGAAGCGATGGCGCAAATTCAGCGAGGTGCACCATGGCGCGGGCGCACTGCAGATCCTCTCGCGCGGCGGCGACGTCGAGATAGAACAGGTATTCCCACGGACGTCCAGGCACGGGACGGGATTCAAGCTTGGACAGATCGATGTCGCGGAGCGCAAACACGCTCAACGCTTTGAACAGCGCTCCTGGAGCACTCTTCAGTGTGAAGACGAGGCTGGTCTTGTCCGGTGTGCCGAGCGGCACGCGCTGACGCGAGATGGCGAGAAAGCGTGTGATGTTGTCGTCGTAGTCCTGAATGCCGGCGCGCAGCGATTCCAGCCCGAAGAGGGTGCCGGCACGCTCGGACGCGATGGCCGCCGTGTCGCGACGCTGTTCGTCGCGCACCATCTTTGCGCTGCCCGCGGTGTCGTAGGTCGCAATCGCCTCGACGTGTTCGAGCCCGCGCAGGAACGCCGCGCACTGGGCCAACGCCTGAGGATGCGACAGCACTCGGCGAACTTCCTCGAGGCGCACTCCGGGGAGCGCGAGCAGGTTGTGCACCACCGGCACCTGCACTTCGCCGACGATTGAGAGCTCGCGCTGCACCAGCAGGTCGTAATTGCGGTGAATCGATCCGCCGATGGAGTTTTCGATCGGCACCACACCGAGGTTGACCGACCCGTTTGAGACGGCATCGAACACCTCGTCGAAGGTCGGGTATGGGCGCGGCTCAGCATCCGGCAGCAGCCGCAGCACGGCGGCTTCACTGAAAGCGCCTGGTTCCCCTTGATACGCGACTCGCACGCTGACCCTTCCTCCTCACCGCGACGGACCGTCGGGCCCGCCCCTAAAGGAAAGGGCCGTCGCCTCTGGTTCGAGTGACGGCCCCTGGTGTCTCTTTACTGAATTGTGGCGCCGTTCACTCGCCTGGAGCGGTCTCCGGCCGGCCGCTAATCCGGCCTACGACACCGACGACGGCAGGTACGCGAAAGCGCATGGGTTTATCCTGACCGGTCATGGCAATGAAGTCAAATTTATAATGTTTTCAACATCATAAAGTACGCTAATAGCAAAGAAGCGCCCACTGTCGAGCTGAGACGTACCCACTGGTCTTACGGCGAAGAATTGAAGAATCGAAGAACAGCTAAATGTCTGAAATGACAAGATGACCCCGGCTGGAGCCCAGTGCGCCAGCCGGGCAGAGACAAGGCGTCCGCCGCCACGCGCTTCGCGCGTCAGGATGTCCGAGAACTGCATGCGAACGACACCTTCGCTTCTTCGTACCTTCGACGTAACCGGCGGTAACGTTTCAGCGTGACGGTGAACGCTGTCGACTTGACGTTCGCATTGCCCGACTTCTATACTCGCTGTTTCGGCACGGTCTGAAGATCGTGCCCTCGAGACTGCATGTTTGCGACGATCACCATCACGTGCCCGATGTGCATGCGAATTCGCACGCCGCGAACGTCTCATGCCGGTGGTCGGTTGGCGAACGCAATCTGAGTTCACAAAGAAATCGCGCTCGACCAAACCCGCCGGCTTGAAAACGCCGGCGGGTTTTTTTTTGAAAGAGCGCCTGCGTCCGCCTACGCCGAAGGCTCCGGCGTGAAGCGGCGCCGCCCAGCGAGAGCGCGTGGGGGTGGGGCCCCACGCGCAGTGAGGTTGCTGTATGACGCGCGCTAACAGACCCACACGTGTCGCAATTGCCGGCTTCGGAACCGTCGGACGCTCCGTTGCCAGGCTGCTTCAGGAACTCGCCCCTCCCGAGCTGCGCCTGACCGTGATCGTCAATCGCGGGATCGAACGGAAACGCGTCCCCTGGATCGATCCCAGGGTTCGCTGGACCGAGTCGATCGACGACGCGCTTGCCGATGATGTCGATGTCTTCGTGGAGTTGATCGGCGGACGTTCACCGGCCGAGTGTTGGATTCGCAAGGCGCTCCAAGCGGGCAAGTCGGTGGTCACCGCAAACAAACAAGTGATCGCGCATCGCGGCCCCGAGCTCCTCGCCGAGGCATCGCGACTGGAACGGCATCTGAGATTTGAAGCAGCGGTTGCCGGTGGTGTGCCGGTGGTTCGCGCGATCGAGCATGGACTCGCGGGCGACAGCCTGACGCGCGTGACAGGAATCCTGAACGGCACCTGCAATTACATCCTCAGTCGAATGGAACGCGAGCACCTGCCGTTCCGCGAGGCATTGGCTGACGCGCAAACGCTGGGACTGGCCGAGGCAGATCCGTCGCAGGATATCGACGGCATCGATGCCCAGGCCAAGCTCGCGATCCTGTCGCAGATTGCTCTCGCCGTCGACGTGACGCCGGACGCGATTCAGACCCGCGGGATCGACGCGATTGACGCCGTGGATTTCGTCTACGCGCGTCAGATGGGGTGTACCATTCGGCAGGTTGCGTGGGCGGAGCGGACGAGCGATTCAAGCCTGGTTCGCGCCGCGGTGGGACCGGCGCTGGTGCCGCTCGAGTCGCCGCTCGCGCGCGTTCGTGGAAGTGAAAACATCGTGACCCTGCAGGGCCGGTTTGGCGGAGAAACGACGTTTGGTGGCCCAGGCGCAGGCGGAGAACCGACCGCCGTCGCCGTTGTCTCGGACTTGCTGGCAATCGCCAGGGACGAGGTGCCATACGGGCTCCGCTCCGGGGTGCTCCACGCGGACGTGTCGCCGGAGTTCACAAGCGCGTACTATGTACGTTTCACGGTTGCCGACCGGCCTGGCATCATCGCGTCGCTGGCGTCGGCGTTCGCTCGTCATTCGATCAACATCGACGCCATCCTGCAGGAGCCAGGCTTTCCAGTCGGCCGCCGGCCGTTTGTCGTCAGCCTCGAGCCGTCGCCCGTTTCGTCGATCGAGCGCGCGATGAAGGATCTTTCAGCGTTCGAGTTTCATGGAGAAGCGCCGGTCGCGCTGCCGGTGTTGTCGCGAGAAGCGCTGCCGGCCTCCGTGGCCGCTCCGGTCGCGACCGTTTAAATGAAAGAGGGTCAAACCCTGGAGTTTTGACCCTTCTAGATTAGTAATCAGCGACTAGCGATTAGGGTTGAGATGAGCTACCGAGCTGCATTTCGTTGTATTGCCGGATGCCCGGGGTCGTACGCGCTCGACACCATCATCTATCGCTGCCCGACGTGCGGAGGCCTGCTCGAGGTCGCACACGATCTGGAAGCCCTACGCGATCGGAGCGCCGCGGCGTGGATGCGGTTGTTCGACGAGCGTTACAAGCGAACCACATGGCCGTACGGGTCCAGCGTCTGGGGCAAGAAGGAATGGGTCTGCCCGCAAATCGACGACAACAACGTCGTCTCGATGGATGAGGGGGGCACGAATCTCTTCCTCGCCGAGGCTTTCGGACGCGGCATCGGAATCGAAGAAGTCTGGGTGAAGTTGTGCGGCAACTCGCATACCGGTTCCTTCAAGGACCTCGGGATGACGGTGCTCGTCTCGATGGTGCGGCAGATGATCGCGAACGGGCATCAGATCCGCGCCGTCGGCTGTGCATCCACTGGTGACACATCGGCCTCACTCGCCGCGTACGCGGCGGCGGCAGGAATTCCAGCGATCGTCGTACTTCCTCGAGGCAAGGTCACCGTCGCGCAACTTGTTCAACCGCTCGCCAACGGTGCGACTGTTCTGTCGATCGACACGGACTTCGACGGTTGCATGGCGATCATCAAGAAGCTGGCTGAAGAGGAAGGCCTTTACCTGGCAAACTCGATGAACAGCCTGCGGCTCGAAGGACAGAAGACCGCCTCGATCGAGATTGCGCAACAGTTCGATTGGCAAGTACCGGACGTCGTGGTTGTTCCGAGCGGTAACCTCGGAAACATCGGCGCGTTCGCCGCTGGATTCGAAATGATGCGCGATCTGGGTCTGGTCGCGCGCGTGCCACGCCTGATCGCTGCTCAGGCGGAAGCGGCGAACCCGTTGTATCTCGCGTCACGAAACGGCTGGCGATTCGAGCCGGTGGTGGCGAAACCGACAATGGCCTCAGCCATACAGATCGGGAATCCTGTTTCAATCCAGAAAGCTATTGGCGCCCTTCAACGCTGCAACGGATTGGTGGAGCAGGCGAGCGAACAGGAGCTTGCCGACGCGGTCGCACGAGCGGACCGGACCGGGATGTTCGCATGTCCGCACACGGGGGTCGCCCTCGCCGCGCTCATCAAACTGGCCAAGCGTGGCGAAATCAAGCGGGACGAGCGGGTCGTCGTCATTTCGACGGCAAGCGGCCTGAAATTCACCGATTTCAAGGCCGATTATCACGCCGGGAAGCTCCCCGGAATCGCCACTACTCAGGCCAATCGCCCTATTGAGCTGCCCAACGATTACGATCAGATCCGCCGCCGCCTCGATCTCGCGATTCCGGCGTGATGCGGCAAGGCGCGCCACGGGCGCGCCCGCTGGAGGCGAAGCCCCCCGGATCAAGGTTGGACCTCGCAATCCCCGCGTGAAACGGCCATATCCGGGCGTCCGGCTTGACTTTACGGACGAGTGAACGTTATAACTGACCGAATGTTTTCAGGGAATACCTGCGCGTGTATTTGTTGCTGCTGTATGCAGCTCGTAGGGCTTCCCTGCCTTCGGTCCACGCGTTGATGTCCTGAAACAACATCCAGCGCAACGAGATGTAACCGAAGCCCGGGAGGCCAAAGCCTTCCGGGCTTTTTTATTTAAGCCACGGATTAACCCGGAAGAACACGGACCAAGCCACGGATTAACACGGAAGAACACGGACCAAGCCACGGATTAACACGGACCAAGTCGAGAAAAGGAGATGTCGTCATCGCGTTGTTTCCCGCGTTCCTGAAGCTCCAGGGTCGTCGCGTGGTGGTGGTCGGCGGTGGGCCGGTTGCCGCATCGAAGCTCGCCGCCCTCCAGGCAGCAGGCGCCCACGTCGTGGTCGTCGCGCCCGACGTGTGCAATGCGATCCGAGCCGCCGGCGTCGACATCATTCAGAGGGCGTTCGAGCCGACTGACCTTGATGGGGCATGGTTCGTCGTCGCGGCGGCTCCGTCCGACGTCAACCGATCTGTTGCGCACGAAGCGGAACGGCGTCAGGTGTTCGTCAATGCGGTCGACGATCCCTCCAACGCGACGGTCTATCTCGGGGGCGTCGTCAGACGTCCCGGTGTAACGCTGGCCATCTCCACCGACGGCGCAGCACCGGCACTCGCGGGTCTTCTTCGCGAAGCGATCGATTACATGCTCCCCGATGATCTGACGCTGAGTCAGTGGAACGCACGTGCACGCGAGATTCGCGAGTCATGGCGGGCTCGAGGTGTTCCGATGGCCGCGCGGCGTCCGCAACTTCTCGACGCACTGAATGCGCTGTACGAGTCACGCGCGTCATCGCACGATCGCGATCGAACGACAGGTCGCGATCCGGAGTTCGTGCAATGACAGGACGCGTATCACTCGTCGGCGCCGGTCCGGGAGATCCCGAACTTCTGACGCTCAGGGCGATCAGGCGCCTCGAAAAGGCGGATCTGGTGCTCTATGATGCGTTAATCGATTCCGACACGCTGCAGTTCGCACCGCGCGCGCGGCGGTTTTTCGTCGGTAAGCGGGCCGGCCGTCCCGCGATCACGCAGGATGCGATCAACCGGCTGATGATCCGCGAAGCGCGCCGCGGTCATCAGGTCGTCCGCTTGAAATGCGGCGATCCGTTTGTGTTCGGGCGCGGCGGGGAAGAAGCACTCGCGCTGGCTGCCGCCGGGATTGAATGCGAGATCGTTCCCGGGATCTCCAGCGCCATAGCGGCCCCGCTGCTCGCCGGAATCCCAGTGACACATCGCGGCCTCGCGTCGGGCTTTGTTGTCGTCTCGGGACATGCAGAATCGGCGTATGCGCCGGTTCTGCGTTCGCTCGCGCCGGCGAGCGCGACGGTCGTCGTATTGATGGGAATGGCAAACCGTGCGGCAATTGCCAACGAGTTGCTCGCTGCCGGATGGGCGCCGAATACCCCGGCTGCGGTGCTGATTGGGATCTCTCACGAGGGTGAGCAGTCCTGGCACGGCACGCTCGACGCGATCCATTCGGCGGCAATCGAAGATCAGGAGAATCTGCCGGGCATCATCGTGGTGGGCGCTGTGACCGCGCTCGCCGTAATCATCGCGGCGCAGGAGCGCGAGCAGACCTCCGCTCGTACGTCTGCGTTGCTGGGATAAGAGCAATGGCTGTTTTAGACGACCCCCGCACGTACGGCCGCAGTCGGCTGACTTTCGCTGACACGGCGGACATCGATTCGTTCGTACAGATGCTCGACAAGTTCGAGCGCGGCGAGATCTCTCCCGAGGAGTGGCGGAAGTTCCGGTTGCTCCGCGGCACGTACGGGCAGCGGCAGGACATGGACGCGCAGATGTTGCGCGTCAAGATCCCGCAAGGCGTGCTCGACGCCTCGCAGCTGGAAGCGCTCGCTGATGTGGCGGAGCGCTACTCGCGCGGATTCGGTCACATATCCACACGGCAGAACATGCAGCTGCACTTTGTGCGCCTGCACGATGCCGAGCCGGCGATGCGCCATCTCGCCGAGGCTGGCCTGACGACGCGCGAGGCGTGCGGGAACTCGGTGCGAAACATCACGGCCTGTCCACACGCCGGCGTTGCCCGCGACGAAGTGTTCGACGTCACACCCTACGCCGAAGCTATGTCGCGGTATTTACTGCGTCATCCACTCAGCTCCGTGCTGCCGCGGAAATTCAAGATTGGATTCGAAGGCTGCGCGTCCGAGGACCACGCCGTCACCTCGATTAACGACATCGGATGGCGCGCCATGATGGCGCCGGACGGTTCCGGTCGACGTGGGTTCCGCGTACAGGTCGCGGGCGGCACCGCGATCATGTGCCGCTCAGGCGCGTCGCTGTACGAGTTCCTGCCCGCCTGCGACATTTTGATGGTCGCGGAAGCAGTGCTGCGCGTGTTCCATAAACATGGCGACTACGAGCACAAGCAACGCAACCGGCTGAAGTTCCTCGTCAAGTCGATGGGGTGGGACGCATGGCACGCGGCGTTCCATCATGAGCTCGAGGATTTGCGCGCGAACGGTGGCGCGGAGTTGCCGTTCGATCCTGAGCATCCGCCAGTTGAGGGGCCGCCCGACGGCGAGCGGCTGCCGCAACCTGCGATTGCTGACATCACGGCGCTCGTGACTGCTGGTCCCGTGAAAGGGCCAGGCATCGTCCCGGAGGTTCACCCGACCGACGGCAGCCCCGGACGTGAGCGGACGGAATGGCTGCAGACGAATCTGCGGCCGCAGAAGCAGGGAGAGTACTGCGAGGTGATCGTGTCGCTCGTGCTCGGCGACATCACCGCCGGGCAGATGCGCGCGCTGGCGCTGCTCTCGAGAGCGTATAGCGACGGCATGGTGCGGGTGACCGTCGATCAGAATGTGGTGATGCGCTGGGTGCGAAGCGGACAGGTGCCCGGTCTGTATCGCCGGCTTGCCGCGGCTGGCCTCGGTCTCTCGGGTGCGAGCACAATCACCGATGTGACGAGTTGCCCGGGGGCGGAATCATGCCGTCTCGCGGTCACGCAATCGCGAGGCCTCGCGCGATTGATCGGCGACAACTTGGAGAGGCAGCCGGCGAAGCTGTTGCGCGAAGCGTCGGAGGCAAAGATCAAGATCAGCGGATGTCCGAACGGGTGCGGGCAGCATCACATTGCGACGATTGGATTCCAGGGGAGCATCCGAAAACTTGGCGATCGTGTCGTGCCGCAGTACTTCGTGATGCTCGGCGGCGGCGCTGGTCAGCAGGCGGCGAGCTTTGGACGGCTGACGGCGAAGATACCTGCCCGTCGCGTCCCTGAAGCGGTCGAGCGATTGCTGCGTCTCTATCAGGATGAGCACAACACCGGTGAGACGGCCCCCGCATTCTTCCAGCGCGTCGATACGGCACGGGCCCGCGCGGCGCTTGCGGATCTCGAGCAGATGACGCCTGAGGATGCCCTGCCGGCCGACTTTATCGATCCCGGCGAGGATCATGCGTTCAACCCGGAGGTCATGGACGGCGAATGCAGCGCGTAGGACCGGGTGCGCCTGCGCTCCGTTCTCGCCGGAGCGACGGCGCGACAGGACAGGAGATCGTCGTTCCCGCGTCGATCTCCAATCTTGGCCCCGGATTCGACACGCTTGGCGTTGCCGTCAGTTTGTATCTTCGAGTGCGGGTCGCGGCAGTGATCGCTGACGGGCGCGGCCGGCTCGAGTGCCGCTTCGCGAATGGACCCCTCGGTGGTCCGAATCGAATCGAAGAGGCGTTTCGGAACTTTCCGTCGTCGCGGACGCGGGCTCGGACTCCGTCGCTCGTCGTGGATGTAAAGAGCGAAATTCCACTTCGAAGCGGGCTTGGCAGCAGCGCGGCGGCCGCCATTGCCGGTCTACGACTCGGCGAGCTGGTCAACGGACGACGGCCCGCCGACGACATCCTGCGTTTGGCGACCGAGATTGAAGGGCACCCGGATAACGCGGCGCCGGCGCTCTTCGGCGGATTTACGAGTTGTTGCGTTGCGAACGACGGGTCCATAGCCGTGACACAATGGCCATGGCCCGCGAAATGGCGAATCGTCGTCGCGACGCCCGATGCGGAGTTGCGGACGTCAGTTTCGCGCCGAGTGTTGCCGCGGCGACTACCGCTTCCCGATGCGGTGTTCAATCTGCAGCA
Source organism: Vicinamibacterales bacterium (assembly GCA_035758845.1). Taxonomy (GTDB): domain Bacteria; phylum Acidobacteriota; class Vicinamibacteria; order Vicinamibacterales; family 2-12-FULL-66-21; genus JALZOC01. The sequence goes on along the minus strand of DASTVZ010000012.1, from coordinate 84,433 downwards.
TCTCGCATTGCTGTTGGGGTCGCTCGGCACCGGCAACGTCGAGGGTTTTCGGGAGGCGCTCGGGGATCGCGTGCATCAGCCGTATCGCGAGCGGCTTGTGCCGGGTTTGCGTCGAGTGCTCAGTGTGCGGCATCCTGATGTGATCGGGTTCTGCCTGAGCGGGGCTGGGCCGTCGATTGCGGCGTTTACAACCGGCAGGACCACGGCAGCTGAACGAATGCTTCGCGAGGCGTATCGAAAGGAACGGATAGCCTGCACGGTGCGAACCGTGCGAGTGCATCGGAAAGGTCACGCATGACGTTCATGACAGGGCTGCAGTGCCACTTGTGCGGGACGAAGTTCCCCGCCGAAGCACTGTGGGTCTGCGATCAGTGTCTCGGCCCGCTGGAGGTTGCCTACGATTACGATGCCGTTCGTGGTGCCGTGACGCGCGATCTCATCGAGCGGCGCGCCAGGAACGTGTGGCGCTTCAAGGAGCTGCTGCCGATCACCGGCGAGCCGCGAACCGGGTTTCATTCGGGGTACACGCCGCTCATTCGCGCGGATCGGCTGGCGAAGCGGCTTGGATTGCAGGAGCTGTATATCAAAGATGATTCGGTGAATCATCCGACGCTGTCCTACAAGGATCGCGTTGTGTCGATGGCTGCGACGCGCGCGGTGGAACTCGGATTCACCGTGTTTGGTTGCGCTTCCACTGGTAATCTCGGCAACAGCGTCTCGGCGCATGCCGCCCGACTTGGTCTCGAGTGCTACGTTTTCATTCCCCACGACCTCGAACTTGGCAAGGTGCTCGGTTCCGCCGTCTTCCGGCCACATCTCATCGGCGTGCGCGGAAACTACGACGATGTGAACCGGCTCTGTACGCAGATCGCGGACAGGCTCGGATGGGGATTCGCAAACATCAACCTGCGGAGTTACTACGCCGAAGGGGCCAAGACCGTAGGATTCGAGGTCGCCGAACAACTAGGCTGGCGATTTCCGCAGCATCTGGTCTCGCCGGTTGCGGGAGGAACACTGCTTCCGCGCATCCTTCGCGGCTTCCGCGAGTTGCGTGAGATCGGCCTCGTCGATGGCGAGTTGCCGAAGATTCATGCGGCTCAGGCGGCGGGATGCGCACCGGTCGTGCGCGCGCTCCAGCAGGATCTCGAATTTCCTGAACCGGTAAAACCGGCCACGATTGCGAAGTCGATTGCGATCGGAAATCCTGCTGACGGCTTCCAGGTCGTTCGGACGGTCAAATCAACCGGCGGCACTGGTGTGGCGTCGAGTGACGACGAAATTCTGCAGGCGATGGAGCTTTTGGCGGAGACCGAAGGCGTGTTCACCGAACCGGCGGGCGGTGCGACACTGGCAGGCGCGATCCAACTGGTCCGCGCGGGCGTCATACCATCGAACGAGTCGGTCGTGGTGTGCATTACCGGGAACGGTTACAAGACCGCGGCGGAGACGACCGGTCCGCGCGTCGCGCCGAGGGTCGAAATCGGGCGATCGCTCGAGGATTTCGAAGCGTACCTCCGATCGGGGGATCAGGCGGCGGCGTTGCCGCAGGTGTAATTCAACAAAAGGACAGTTTTCACATGCCCCATCGCATTCTGATTCCGACGCCGCTTCGTCCGTTCGCCGGGAAGCAGGAGTTCGTCGAAGTTGAAGGCAGGACCGTCGGTGACGCGCTGCAACGTCTCGTCGGCCAATACGGTGACCTGCGACGGCACCTCTACAACGAGGACGGTCGTCTCCGCAGCTTCGTGAACATTTATGTGAACGACGAAGACATTCGTCACCTCGACCGCGAGCAGACCCCGCTGAGCGCCGGCGACACGATCAGCATTGTCCCTTCGGTTGCCGGAGGGTCGGGGGCCGCCGTCGACGCGCCCGAACTCACGCGTGAAGAGGTGCAGCGCTACAGCCGGCACTTGATCATGCCGGAGGTCGGTGTTGACGGGCAGCGCAAGTTGAAGGCGGCCCGGGTCCTGTGCGTCGGCGCGGGAGGGCTGGGCGCGCCAGCCTCGATGTATCTCGCCGCCGCCGGAGTTGGCACGCTTGGTCTCGTCGATTTCGACGCCGTCGACGCGAGCAACCTGCACCGCCAGGTGATCTACGACACGACAGACGTCGGCAAGCGGAAGCTGGAAGCGGCGGGCGATCGATTGACGGCGATGAATCCGTCAGTCAAGGTCGTGATGCACGAACTCGCGCTGACCTCGAAGAACGCGCTCGACGTGCTGAAGGACTACGACGTCATCCTCGACGGCACGGATAACTTTCAGACGCGATATCTGGTGAACGACGCGTGCGTGCTGCTCGGAAAGCCGAACGCCTACGGCAGCATCTTCCGGTTTGACGGACAGGCGTCAGTGTTCGCGGTCAAGGGTGGCCCGTGCTACCGGTGCCTGTATCCCGAGCCGCCGCCTCCAGGTCTGGTTCCGAGCTGCGCTGAAGGTGGCGTGCTCGGCGTGCTTCCCGGCGTGATTGGCGTGATTCAAGCGACCGAAGCGATCAAGCTGATTCTCGGGAGTGGTCAGCCGCTCATCGGCCGTCTTTTGCTGTACGACGCCCTGCAGATGCGGTTCCGCGAGCTGAAACTTCGGCGCGATCCCGAGTGCCCGATCTGCGGCGATCATCCCAGCATCCACGCGCTCATCGACTACGACCAGTTCTGCGGCGTCGTCCCAGCGCACGCGCAGCCGGCATCGGCTGGTGTGCCGGAGGTCACTGTCGAGGAGATGAAGGCGAAGAGGGACCGCGGCGAGGATTTCTTCCTGCTGGACGTGCGCGAGCCAAACGAATACCAGATCTGCCGGATCGAAGGCTCGAAGCTCATCCCGCTCGGTGAGCTGGCGCAGCGCACGGGTGAGCTCGATCGCAACCGAGAGATGATCGTGCATTGCAAGATGGGTGGACGAAGCGCGAAGGCCGTGTCGTTGCTCCAGGAACGCGGGTTCACCCGCGTCAGCAACCTCAAGGGTGGGATTCTGGCGTGGATCGATAAGGTCGATCCGTCCCAGACGAAATACTGAAAATTGCACTTTCAGCTCCTACTTTCTCCTCTCCGGTAACCGCCGCTCCAATGGGCCATCGTAGATGTAGTCCTTCGGATCGATCTGCCGCATCGGATGCTCGCGGTTCATCTCCTCCTGCGCCTGGGCGGCGATTCCCGGTACCCGCGAAATGATGAACAGCGCGTTGGCGACGGTCGGAGGCATGCCGAGATCGCTGCACACCGCGGCAATTGCGCCATCGATGTTGATGGGCATCGCGGGTTCATCCGGCTCGTGGTTCGTGTGAAGCCACATCTCGACCGCGCGAATCATCTGGATGTGCGTGCCTTCGACCTCGAGTTCGAGAGCCATCTGGAAGAGACGAGCGGCACGCGGATCCCGTGTGTGGAATCGGTGACCGAATCCCGGCAGCGCATCGCCGGTCTGTTTCCATCGTTCGACGATCTGTGCCGCGGCGTCGGTGTACGACGAACCGCTGCGGACGAGCGCAAGTCCGGCATCGAGGAACTCCATGCAGCTCTCGATGTCGCCGCCGTGATAGCGGCCGAAGCCGAGGACCCCCGCGGCCACGCAGGCTCGCAGCGAGGCTCCAGTCGTCGCCGTGTTGCGGGCGGCGAGCGTCGAAGGCGGCGTTGCCCCATGGTCGATGAACGACACCAGGATCGCTTCCATCAGCCGGCCGATGCCCGGCGACGGACACTCGCCGAGAAGGAGCAGGTAAATCGCCTCGCCGAAGGTGAGGCGGCCCATGATCTCGTCGAGCGGATATCCGCGGACGAGAATCTTGTTCGGCGTGATGCTGGTCAGCGCGGTTCGCCACTTGCCGTCAGCGACACGCGGCTGTGCGCGACGTTCGACGGTAACTGTCTTCCGCGTCGGTTTCATAGCGCCTCCGCGTTGCGGCGACGAGCCGTCACCTGTCGAATGTGTCCGTGATTATCCGTGTTCATCCGTGTCCGTATCTATCCGTGTTCTTTCGTGCTCGGGATCCGGGTCCCATCTTACTCGGTTCCGTAGAGTCGATCACCGAAATCACCGAGTCCTGGCAGGATGAACTTGTGCGCATTCAGGCCGCTGTCGACGACCGGCGTGAAGACCTGCACGTCGGGGTGATGCCGCTCGACGAGCGCCACGCCTTCTGGCGCCGCGACGATACAGATCATCCGCACGTCGTGGGCGCCGGCCGTCCTGAGTAAATCGAGCGCGGCGACGGCGCTGCCGCCAGTGGCGAGCATCGGATCGATCATCAGCACGAAACTGCGGCTGAGATCCGACGGCAGCTTCGAATAATACTGCGAAGCCACGGCCGTGAGCTCGTCGCGCTGCAGGCCGATGTGCCCGACCCGGGCCGTCGGAATCAGTTCGAGCACGGCATCGAGCATCCCGAGCCCGGCACGAAGGACGGGAACAACCACGACATCACGTGTGATGCGACGCCCGGCCGCGGGCCCGAGTGGTGATTCGACAGTTACGTCGACTGCGGGTACGTCACGGGTCGCCTCGGCGGCGAGCAGAAGACTGATGCGCACCGCCATCCGGCGGAAGATCTCGGGCGGCGTGGATCGGTCTCGCAGCGTCGCGAGGGCGTCATGCACGAGCGGATGTGAAACGAGATGAACGGGCACAGGATGACTATAAAAGGCAAAAGGGAAAAGGCAAAAGGCAAAAGGGAAAGCGCCGCATTAAAGGAAGCTGACTGCCCTTGATACAATTCCTCGTTCATGCTCCTACGCGCGCCTGTTTTACTTCTTTTCGCCGCGGCGATCGTTCTTGCACCGAATCAGCAGCGTCAGACGGTTTCACTCATCCTGACCGGCGGAATCGTCGTGACTATGGATCCGTCAGGCCGCGTCGTGTCGCCCGGTGCGGTGGCGATCGATGGACGGAACATCGCGGCTGTTGACACTCCTGACGCGATCGCGTCCCGCTACTCCAGCCAGACGGTGATCGATACTTCGGGGCAGGTGGTCATGCCCGGCCTGATCAACACGCACACGCATGCTCCCATGGTGCTGTATCGCGGGCTGGCCGACGATCTCGCGTTGATGGACTGGTTGCAGAAGTACATTTTTCCAGCGGAGGCAAAGACCGTTACGCCTGATTTTGTCCGGGCAGGCACGCGCCTGGCGGCGCTCGAGATGATCGAGTCCGGGACGACCACCTACGCCGACATGTATTACTTCGAAGAAGAGATCGCGCGGGTCACCCGGGATGCCGGTCTGCGCGGCGTGCTGGGGGAGACGATCATCCAGTTTCCGTCGCCTGACGCGAAGACGCCAAAGGAGGGGCTGGCGCGCACCGAGCTGTTCATCCAGGAGTTTGCAAACGACGACCTGATTGTGCCCGCGGTTGCGCCTCATTCGATGTACACGCTCGACAGCGGCACGTTGAAGGCGGCGCGCGCGCTCGCCGACCGCGCGCGCGTCCCCGTCCTCATTCATCTTTCCGAGACGTCCGACGAGATGAAAACGTCTGCCGAGGCGCACCAGGCGTCGCCGGCGGCGTATCTCGACGGTCTTGGATTCTGGGGCCCGCGGACGATTGCCGCCCATGGCGTCTGGTTGTCGCCGGCCGACATGACGATCCTGGCGCGGCATCACGTGTCCGTGTCGCACAATCCCGAAAGCAACATGAAGCTTGCGAGCGGCGCGGCCAAGGTGTCGGACATGCAGCGCAGCGGGCTTGTCGTGGGTCTCGGAACGGATGGAGCGGCGAGCAATAACGACCTCGACATGTTCGAGGCGATGCGTCAAGCCGCGTTCCTCGCGAAACTGCAGACCAACGATCCACGCGCCGTTCCTGCGCGCAAGGCGCTCGAAATGGCAACGATCGACGGCGCTCGAGCGCTCGGACTGGAGAACCTGATCGGATCGCTCGAAGCCGGCAAACGTGCGGACGCCATTGCCGTCTCGATGACCGCCGCGCGTCAGACACCGATGTACGATCCGTTGTCACACCTCGTCTACGTGACGCGCGGCGACGATGTGAAGACGACGATCGTCAACGGCCGTATTCTGATGCGCGATCGAAAAGTGACGACACTCGACGAAAGGCGCGTGTTGGCGGACGCCAGGGCCCTGGCTGAGAAAGTGAAGGTAGCAGTTCGATGAACGTTTTGCTCGATGCCGCGACCATTCAGTCCCGGATTCGAGAGCTGGCTGGACAGATCGAGCGCGACTACCCGGCGGGCGAGGAAATACATCTCGTCTGCGTGCTGAAAGGCGGCTTTATGTTCACGGCCGACCTGGTGCGCGCGATGAGCACACGCGTGACGCTCGACTTCATTGCGGTATCGAGTTATGCCAAGAGCACGAAATCGTCCGGCGAAGTTCGACTGCTCAAGGATCTCGACTCGGGGTTGCACGGACGGCACATCGTCATCGTCGAAGATATTGTCGATACGGGTCTGACGCTGACGTATCTCCAGGAGATCTTGCGAGCACGGTCACCGAAGACGCTTCGCACGGCATGTTTGCTGAGCAAGCCCTCGCGACGCCAGGTCGCGGTGACCGTCGAATACATCGGATTTACGATCGAAGATCACTTTGTTGTCGGGTACGGTCTCGACTTTGCCGAGCAATTTCGCAATCTCCCGTACATCGCGGTCCTCGACGACGAAAGCTAGCTCCGGGATGAAGAAATTCGACATCATCACTGAAGCCGACGCGCGGACGCTCGATATCGGCGCCACCGTCGAGCTCTCGCCGACCGGGCATGTGACGCCGCTGGCGCGCGATACACTGGCCGCCCGTCGAGTGACGGTCGTTCGCTCCGGTTCGAGCGACGAAGGGTTGCCAGGCAATCTTGCGCCGACCAACGACATCCGGCGTGTGGTCATCGGAAACGATCACAACGGGATCGCAATGAAACGGGCGCTCGTCGAACACCTCCGCGGCCGCGGCCTTGCCGTGATCGATGTTGGAACGAATACCGCCGAGACCGTCGACTATCCCGATATCGCGGGCGAGGTCGCGCGCAGCGTCGCGAGAGGTGAGTCCGACGCCGGGATCGCGATCGATGGGGCAGGGATCGGGTCCGCGATCGCGGCCAACAAGGTGCGCGGCGTGCGCGCGGCGATGTGTCCGACCGAAACCATCGCTCGATATTCCCGCGAACACAACGGCGCCAACGTATTGACCCTTGGAACATCGCTCATCGATGGGCCGGATGCTGCGATGCGTATTGTCGACGTCTGGCTCGGCACTCCGATGCGCGAGCCGCGCCACATCCGGCGCTTGATAAAAATCCGGCGGCTCGAGGAACGTTTCTCCAAGGACTGATGTGTTGAACCCGCAGGACCTCCAGCGGCTGATCGAGATCATCACCGAAGAGGTGATCGCGGCACAGCGTTCGTCGAAAGCGGGAGCCTCGCGATGCGCCTGCCATTCGGTGCTTCTCGACTGCTGCCCGGAGAGACTTCGCGATGTCATTGATGCCGGCGCGACACGTTTCGGCGTGCACGCGGCCGGCGGCGCCGCCGGCGTCTCGGGCATGATCGACCACACATTGTTGAAGCCCGATGCCACCCGGGCGGACATTGAGCGGTTATGCCGTGAAGCGGCGGAGTTTCACTTTGCCACCGTGTGCGTGAATCCCACCTGGGTCGCGACCGCGGCTCGGCTCCTGCGCGGCAGCGGCGTTGGCGTCTGTTCCGTTGTCGGCTTTCCGCTCGGCGCGACACCCGCCGACGCGAAGAACTACGAAACGCGTCGCGCGATCTTCGATGGCGCCACCGAAATCGACATGGTGATCAACATCGGCGCGTTGAAATCGGGCGATCTTCGCACGGTCGAACGCGATATCGAAGCGGTCGTCGAGCCGTGCCGGCAGTGCGGCGTGACGAGCAAAGTGATCATCGAAGCCGCGCTCCTGACCGACGACGAAAAGATCACCGCGTGCACGCTGGCGAAGGCGGCGGCTGCGGACTTCGTGAAAACCTCGACCGGATTTGCGTCGGGCGGCGCAACCGCCGCCGATGTCGCGCTGATGCGACGCGTCGTCGGGGCAGACATGGGCGTCAAGGCTGCTGGCGGGGTCCGCGATCTCGAGGGCCTCAAGGCCATGGTTGCCGCCGGGGCGAGCCGCGTCGGCGCCAGCGCCGGCGTCAAGATCGTTCAGGAGTCGCGCGGGCAGAAGCCTGCGACGGCGCCTGGCAGCGGCTACTGAAGCGTCTCAGGTGAAGACGGGGGCGTGGCGGTTGACGGAACCGGGAACGGAATCGCGAACCCGTGGTGCACAAATGCCTTGACCACGCGCTTCCGGAACTCGCGGCCGACGTACCACTGCTTGAGCGGCACGGTCTTGATCCGCGCCTTCAATTTCACCGACCAGTCACCGAACGAATCCACGCCGAGCACTTCGATCGGCTCGAGAATCGACGGTCCGAACGTCGGGTCGGCCTGCATCTGAGCGCCAATCTCGTGCAAGACAGCGGCGACCCGATCCGGATCGTCGTAATAGGACATCGAGAGATCGATCATGTAATAGGAGAAGTCTTTGCTGCGATTTGCGAGGTTGTTGATCGCGCCGTTCGGATAAACGTGCACGGTGCCCTCGGCATCGCGCAAAACGACGGTGCGCAGGTTGATGGCTTCGACGATTCCATCCGCGCCGTTGATGGACGCCGCATCGCCAACCCGGATCTGATCTTCGAGAATGAGAAAAAACCCGCTGATGATGTCGCGCACGAGGGTCTGCGCGCCGAACCCCACGGCAAGTCCAGCGATGCCGGCTCCGGTCAGGACGGGCGTGATGTCCAGCTCGAGCAGATGCAGGACCATCAGGAGCGCGATCCCGACGACCAGGGCTGTCGTGACGTTTTGAATGACCGAGCCGAGCGTCCGGGCGCGCTTGCCGCGCTCCAGCGCGTCGAGATCCGTGCCAAGGCTCATCTCGTGCTCGAAGCGGCGAACGACGAGCGCCGTCATTCTGACGACCGCGTAGGCGAGGAGCACGATCAGGACGATTCTCAGGCCCGCACCAAAGGTCCAATCGGAGAGGGCGCGGAGATGCACGCCGGTCCGCGGTCTCAAGCCGACCAGTTCAAATGCCGGAAAGAGCAACACGGCAGCGGCGAGTGCGAACGCGGTGGCCGAAATGATTCTCAGTGGCGTGCGGACGTGCGGACTCGATGTTGCGACCGTGTCGTGCAGCATGGCGCGCAGGCCCGCCGTCGCCAGCCGTCGCGCAAGCCTGGATACAATCCAGGCAGCAACCAGCGTTGCTGCAAGAGCAATGAACAGCGCTCGAGGGTGAACAGTCCCGTCGAAAAATCGTCTCCACATTCTTGTAATTCCAGCTTTGTAATTTCAGCGGAGCTCAACCGCGATGCGATATTGGACCTGCAGTCTGTCACATCTTCGCGTATACTAACGGGCACTCCCCACGGAACGCTTCAGTCTCCCTTGGAGGTATGCCTAATGCCCAGTCCTTCTGTCCGCCTCGGTATCGGTGTGTTCGTCGCAATGCTGGCTGGAGCGACTCTCTCGGCAAATCATTCCTGGAACGGTTATCACTGGGCTCGCACAACGGACACGTTCACATTGAAGGCCGGCGATAACGTCAGCAGTCAGTGGGATGCGTTTCTCGACGAGGCGATCGCCGACTGGAGCCAGTCGGCGGTCCTCGACCTGCAAAAAGTTGCAGGACTGGCGAACCCCAAGAACTGCCGTCCGACCGCAGGAAGGATAGAAGTGTGCAACTCGCGGTACGGCAATACCGGCTGGCTGGGGATTGCGCAGATCTGGATCACCGGTGGCACCCACATCACTCAGGGCGTCACGAAGCTGAACGACTATTACTTCAACATGCCACGGTACGACACGGACGCGTGGCGGCGTCTCGTCACCTGCCAGGAAATCGCCCACGACCTTGGACTCGATCACCAGGATGAAAACTTCGCGAACACGAATCTTGGATCGTGCATGGACTACACGAACGAGCCGGCAGGTGGCGGTACCTACGGTCCGAGCAACGAACATCCGGACCAGCATGATTACGATGAGATCGTCGAGATCTACTCCCATCGCGACACCACCACGACCATTGGAGCTTTACTGCCACAGGGCGCGCCGGCTGCGATGTCGGATCTGAGCGTTGATGGCCCCGGTCAGTGGGGCCGTCTCGTAAGCTCCAGCCGGAATGGACGCGCACAAACCTTTGAACTCGATTTCGGGCGCGGCCACAAGATCATCACTCATGTGTTCTGGGCCGATCCGGAACGCGACCATCAGTAGGGCCGATAGATGTGAAGCCGGACGCTCCGAGCGTCCGGCCTTTTATGCCACGCTTACGGTCGATTGCATGGCTTGTCGTGAGCGCACTGCTCCTGGCAGGATGCGCGCGCTCGACGATGACGGAGATCACCCGCGAGCGTGCGGTTGACATCGCACGATCACAGGTGACGTTCGCGCCATCGAGCGTCGAAGCGGTCAAAGCTTCAGCGGCAGGACAACGAGTGTGGCGGGTGACGATCCGCGGTCGTCTGCCCGGACAGCCACCTGAACTCTTCGAGACTCGAATCTTCGAAATCGATCGTCGAACCGGCGCGATTGTCAGCGTTGCGCGTGGTTGACCGATGCCGCCCCTTCGCTACGACGCGGTGTGGGCCAGGTTATCAGCACGCAGCTGCGCGAAGGCGTGCAACGGCAGTCGCAGGCTGGCGCGGCAGCCTTGACGATCCGCGCGATTCTCGAGCACCAGGCTTCCGCCGTGTGCTTCGGCGATTTGGCGACTCAGGACGAGGCCGATGCCCGAACCGCCTGGCTTTGTCGTGAAGAACGGTACGAAAAGATTGCCGGTATTGGACAGTCCGGGGCCTTCATCCTCGACCCACAACTCCATCGCCGGCGGGTACGAACCACCCAGGCGTTGCCACCCGACGATCACGCCACCGCCGGTCTCGCGAACAGCATCGACAGCGTTGCGAATGAGATTGATGAGCAGTTGCTCGAGCTGATCGCCATCGCCTTGGATCGTCAGCCGTGGGCCGATCGCAACGGAAATGTGATGCGCCTTTTCGAGTGTCACCACGCGATCGACAAAGGTCCCGACATCCAGCGGCGCGAGCTTGGGCGGAGGAAGTTTCGCCAGCCGCGCGTACGCGTTCATGAACCGGCTCAAGGCCTCCGACCGCGAGGCGATGACCCCAAGTCCGCGTTGCACGTCGTCGCGCCAGTCGGCCGGCGGGGGTTCGCGTTCGACGATCGTCGCCAGGCTGCCGGCAATCGACTTGATTGGCGCCAGCGAGTTGTTCATTTCGTGTCCGATGACGCGTATCAGTCGCTGCCACGCTTGCCGCTCCTCCTCGCGAAGCGGTTGGCTCAGATCCGATAGCACCAGCAGCTCGTGCGGGCGGCCGCCCTGGCGAAACTGACTGCGGCGGATTTCCCAGCGGCCCACGCCGCCGGGAAATGCCGTGTTGATGACGCGTGGCGCTTCGCCGGTCAGGTAGTCGCCGAGGTCGAGATCCTCCGCGTGCCGACCGAGCAGGCGCTCGGCCGCCTGGCTCAATAACCGTGCGCCGGCGCGATTGACGAACGTCAACTCCTGATCTTCATCGAAAGTGAACACGGCGACATCGATCTCCGCCATCACCTTCCGCAAGAGCGTCGTCGCCTCGAGCGCATCGAGGCGCTGATGGCGAAGTGTCTCAACCAGCGCGTTCACTTCGATCATCACCTCGCCGAGCGGATCGCCGCCGCGCGCGCCGCGCGCGCGAATGGAGAAGTCTCCTTCCCCCAGGGCGGCGAGCAGATTCGACAGCGTCTGCAACGGCAGGACGACACGCTCGCGAAGCGCAAACGCGAAGCCGAGACAGAACGTGATGATGAGAACCGAGAGCGTCCACTGGACCTTCGGCGTGTAGTCGCCGGTCCAGAGAAAGATGAGTGAGATCGCGGCCCCGGGAAGTGCCGAGGCGAGCGCCATCAGGAGGATGCGGCGGTCGTGACTTAGGCGGGGTTCACGCTTCGGTGTGGCCATCTGCGAGCGACAAATTTACCCTGTGAGGCGGCTGTCCGCATTTTTATTGCTCGCGGGGCCCCACCCCCGCTCGCTCTCGCTCGGCGGCGCCGCTTCGCGTCGCTTCCCTCCGGCGCCTCGCTCGGGCCGCAGGCGCTTTCCCTTTCTAGAGTCCGTACCGCTGCAGTCGGCGGTACAGCGCGCTGCGGCTCAGGCCCAAGGCCTTGGCCGCCTGGCTCACGTTGCCGTCGAAGCGGGTCATGGCCTTTTTGATCAGGAAGCATTCGACGTCTTCGAGGCTCATGTCCTCCAGCCGTCCGCCTCCTTCACGAGCCGCGCGCAGGCCCAGGTCCGCGGCTTTCACCAGCGGCCCCGGCGCCATCAGCACGGCGCGCTCGATCGCATGATCGAGTTCGCGCACGTTTCCCGGCCACGGATGTTCGAGCAGGATCTGCATCGCGCCGCTCTCGAAGCCGGTCAGCCGTTTGCGATACCGCTGTGCGTGCTGGCGCAGGAAGTGTTGCGCCAGCAGCGGGATGTCCTCGCGACGATCCCGCAGCGGAGGCAGCCTGATCTCGATCGTGTTCAACCGGAAGAGCAGGTCCTGTCGAAATCGTCCCGCGCTGACCTCGTCGACGAGATTGGCGTTGGTCGCCGAAATGATCCGTGTGTCGACACGCCGCGTCCGTGAGGAACCCAGACGCTCGAACTCGCCGGTCTCGATCACGCGCAGAAGCTTGGCCTGCTGGCTCAGTGGCACGTTCGCGATCTCGTCGAGAAAGAGCGTGCCTTGATCGGCCAGTTCGAAGCGGCCGACGCGATCGCTCTTCGCATCGGTAAACGCGCCGCGCACGTGCCCGAACAACTCGCTTTCGAACACGCCTTCCGAGACGCCGCCTGAATTGACGACCACCATCGGCCGTGACGCGCGGCTCGAGACCGCGTGGAGGGCACGGGCCACGACTCCCTTGCCGGTGCCGTTCTCGCCGAGGATCAGCACGTTGGCGTCCGACGGGCCGACGCGCGAGATGACCTGCAGCACGTTCTGCATCGCCGACGACTCGGCGATTAGCTTCGGCATGCCCTCGCCACGTAACAGCGAGTTCTCGGCCTCGAGACGCTGCCCCTTGCGGAGCGCCTGGCTCAGTTCGATTTGCGTGCGAATGATCGCCAGCAGCCGCGCGTTGTCCCACGGTTTTTGCACGAAGTCGCGCGCCCCGCGCCGCATCGCCTCGACCGCGACTTCGACGCTGCCCCAGGCGGTCATGACCACGACCGGCAGCGTCGGATCGATGCTCTGGATGCGCGACAGCAGGTTGAGTCCTTCTTCGCCAGAGGTGGTGTCGCGCGCGTAATTGAGATCGATGAGCGCGACGTCGAACTCGCGCGCTTCCACCGCCGCAAGCACGCCGGCGGGCGACGACGCGGTTTCGAGCTGAAAGCCCTCTGCCTTCAGCAGCAGGCGGAGCGCTTCCAGGACGTCGGCCTGGTCGTCGGCGATCAACACCCGCGGCTCACTCGGCCGCACAGGGTGCCGGACGGTTTCAACCGATTCGTTGCGGGGACTGCGAAGATGGTCGGTGATGAGCATAGTCAGCAATCAGCGGTCAGCGCTCAGCCATCAGCCCGCGAGAGCTGTTGGCTGAAAGCTGAGAGCTGAAGGCTTTACCTCAGTGGGTCACGTCGAAGCCGCTCTCTTCGAGCTCCTTCTCGCCCCGATGCCTGCTGCCGTCTTCCTCGACGACACGGCCGTCGAAGAGATGAATCGATCGATCGGCATGGCGCGCATAACGCGGGTCGTGGGTCACCATGCAGATGGTGGCGCCTTCACGGTGCAGTTCGCGCAGCAGTTCCATCACCGCCTCGCCGTTCTTCGAGTCCAGGTTTCCGGTCGGCTCGTCGGCGAGCAGAATCGATGGGGAACCGGCGACCGCGCGCGCCACCGCGACCCGCTGCTGCTGACCGCCAGAGAGCTGGCTGGGCAGGTGTTTGGCGCGATGCGCCATGCCGACTTTCTCGAGCGCGGCCATCACGCGTTCCTTGCGTTCGGCGGACTTCATGCCTCGATACGTCAGCGGAAGCTCGACGTTCTCGTAGACATTCAAATCGCCAATCAGGTTGAAGCTCTGGAAGATGAACCCGATCTCGCGGTTGCGCACACGCGCGCGTTCCGAGAGCGGGAGGTCCGCGACGGGCTTGCCGTTCAACGTGTACTTGCCCTCCGTCGGTGAATCGAGCAGGCCCAGGATCGACAGCAGCGTGGACTTGCCGCAGCCCGATGGCCCGGCAATCGCAATGTACTCGCCGGTCTTGATCTCCAGGTGGATTCCGGCAAGCGCGTGCGTCTCGACTTCGTCGGTGAAAAAAACCTTGGTGACGCCGTCAAGATGGATCAGCGTGGGCGCGGACGTGTTCATCGTGGCTCCTTTTCTCACGCGCCGGCGGAGGCCGGCGGGCGACGTTGTGCTTTCTTACCCGGAAATCCGAATCCGATCGAATGAGTCCTGCGCGGACATGTCCGACAGAACGACCTGATCGCCCGGTTGCAATCCCTCGAGGATTTCAACCTGACTGACAGACGTGCGGCCAAGCTTCACGTTGGTCCGGATGGCTTCGCCGTCGCCGGTCAGTTTGAACAGACCGACCGTGCTGTTCTCCTGACCGAACGCGGGCCGCTCGACGAAGACGACGTTATCGAGCTTTTCGAGTTGAATCGTGCCGTCGACGCTCAGATCGGGCCGGGCGCCAGACGGGAGCTCTCCCTCGAGGGTGATGTCCACGCCGACGGTGCCGCCCGTAGACTTCGGGTCCATTCGAGCGACCCTGCCCTTCACGGTTCCGTTCCGGGTGTCGACCTCGGCGTACTGCCCGATGCGAATGTCCTTGGTCTGTGTTTCTGCGATGCGCACCTCGGCCTTCAAGGTCGTAGGATCGGCGACGCGCGCGAGGGGAGCGCCGGCCTGTACTTGGGCGCCGCGCTCGACCGGCACTTCCTGCAGGACGCCGCTCATCCCCGCCTTCACCTTCAGGTCATCGAGCTGGCGTATGCGCAGCTCGTAGGCCGCGCGCTTTTGATCGACGTCCGCTTCCTGCGGCGCGAGCTGCGACTGCATCCCTTCGGTCGAGATTACGAGGCGGTTCTCGGCAATCTTCAGCCGGTTCTCCAGTTCTTCCTTATCGCTCTTCGATTGCTTGAACTGGATCTCTGAGACGAGACCATCTTTGTAGAGCTTGTCCTGCGCCTCGAGCGTCAGGGCTGCCTTGGTAGCCGCCGCCTTGATGCTCGCCACGTCGCTCTGTTGGCTCAGTAACGAACTTTGGAGCTCGGCCTTGCGGTTGACAAACGCGGCTTGCGCCGACTGATAGGCCAGCTGTGCTTCTCTGACCTGTTGCTGAAGGTCGGGATTGCTCATCTCGAGGATGACCGTGTCCGGCTTCACCTGCGCCCCTGGTCGCAGCAGAATCGTTTCCACCCGTCCCGACGTGGTCGCGGGGATCCACCGGATCTCTTCCGGTACCAGGGTTCCCGATCCGCGAACCTGTCGAATCATCGGGCCGCGCTTGACCGTGCCGATCCAGATCGTCGAGCGTTCGACTGACGGTGCCGCCGGCTTGAGCCGCGACACGCCAACTGAAATCAGGATGATGACAACGAGCGCGGCGGTGCCGTACAGGATTTGACGGATTTTCTTTTTCCGCTTGAATTCGGGTGATCTTGCGATGTCGACCATTTAATTGCCTCTGTGCCTGGAGCCGTCTCGCCGTTAGCGCGCGCAAGCGCGTCTAGCGCGAAGGCGGACGAGTGTGCACAGTTAGTCCAAATCGAGTGCCACTGCGGACGTCATGACTAACACTCTGAATATCCGATAGTTATTGGCCTGACCCGGAGGCCTCGATGGCTGAAGGATGACCGTTTGCGAACCCCGTCGTCCCGGAAACGAACACTCACATTCTACGCTTGTTGGCTGCTGGCTCTTGGCCGCCAGCTCCTGGCTCTGGTGTGTTAGCTGCCCCAGAAGCCGCGCGCTCGTAAACTCAGAACTAACGCGCAATTGGACGGAATCGTCCACGCTGTGGTTTAGGACTTTCGCAACTATTTTAATTTATTTTGACAAAAC
This sequence comes from Vicinamibacterales bacterium, assembly GCA_035758845.1. Lineage (GTDB taxonomy): Bacteria > Acidobacteriota > Vicinamibacteria > Vicinamibacterales > 2-12-FULL-66-21 > JALZOC01. Next base: position 68,355 of record DASTVZ010000012.1, on the reverse strand, counting down.
AATATATTATTCCTGCCTGACATGACTTCGATCGTCGACGCCGTGCGACAGGTGCTGACGCTCTATCCGCAGATCTACTTCGCCTGCCACACGCGCCACGTCCGCGATCCCGACTCCCGGCGGCTCCTGAGCCGGCACCAGGCGAGCATCCTCGACCACCTCGATGAACTCGACCCGACAACCGTCAACGATCTCGCGCGACACATGGGAGTCACGCCTGCCACGATGTCGCTGGCAATCGATCGACTCGAACGCAAGGGCTACGTGGCTCGCGCCCGCGACGGCGCCGACCGCCGCCGCGTGCACGTGCGACTGACATCGGCGGGCGTGCGCATCCGCGAAGCGTCGTCGGTGTTGGATCCGTCCCGTGTCGAGGCGCTTCTCTCGCGATTGACCGAAGGCGAGCGTGCCGCCGCGATTCACGGCCTCGCGCTTCTCGCGACGGCCTCGCACAGACCGCACGTCGCTCCTCCAACCCAACCAACCAAGGAGCAACCGCTATGAAGTGGGTTCTGATAACCGTCGTCGCGCTTGCTCTCGTGCTCGCGCTCGCCGCAGTGATTGGATCGCGTCTCGGACAGTCACACCGTGCCTCGGTGACGAAAAGCTTTCCCGTTCCTCCAGACGTGATCTGGTCGACCATCACGGATGTCGAGGGCTTTCCCTCATGGCGTGCAGGCGTCACGCGCGTCGAACGGCTCCCGGATCGCAACGGTTATCCCGTGTGGATCGAGGAGGGACGATCAGGAAAAATGAGGCTCGCCGTGGAGCGCATGGAACCGCCGCGCGTCCTGGTCGGACGGATCGCGGATCCGAAACTGCCATTCGGCGGCACGTGGACCTACGAGATCATGCCGGAGGAGACAGGCAGCCGACTCACCATCACTGAAGACGGCGAGATCTATAACCCGCTGTTCCGATTCGTGGCTCGATTCATTGTTGGGTACGAAGGCACGATCCGGTCCTACATGGCCTCGCTCGAGAAGCGGCTCGCCGGATCGCAGGCGAGGAGTTGATCAATGGGATACGAGGCACAGTGTACCCTCCGGCTCGGGGGCGAGGTTGCTGAAGGAAAAGCGGTCCTGGAGCAGCATGATTTGATCTTTCGCGGCCCTACGCGACTCGCGATTCCTTTGAAGAGCATCGCGTCCGCAGTTGCGAACGAGGGGTCGTTGGTTGTGCGGTTCGGCAAGACAACCGCGATCTTTGATATTGGAGCCGTTGCCGGCCGATGGGCGAATCGGATTACAAGTCCCCCGTCGAGGCTCGACAAACTCGGTGTGAAGGCAGGCATGAGCGCGCTGATTGCTGGCGAGCGACATGCGGATTTAGTGCGCGAAATAAAGGCGGGCGGCGCGCGCGTTGTCAGGATCGCTCCCGCCGAAGGGACCGACCTGGTCTTCTACGGCGCATCGCGGCGTGACATGCTCGATGGGCTCCGTGCGTTGAGGCGATCGTTGAAACCGAGTGGCGCACTGTGGGTGATTAGGCCAAAAGGATCGGCGGCGATCACCGAGTCAGAAGTGATGGCGGCGGGAAAGAAAGCAGGCCTCGTCGATGTGAAGGTTGTGAGTTTTTCGGAGACGCATACCGCTGAGAAATTTGTCATTCCAATACGTGACCGCTCAGCTGGCTGAATTCGGCACGGCTCATGCGAACAAAACACTCATGAGCGAATTCAGTGATCGTTTGCTCAATGAATTGGTCGATGCGGTCAGGGAACTCGTCAAAAAAGAACATTCCGATCGACTTCGTGACATTTATCTGGTCGGCGACATCGAGAAGGACACGGCGCGGCAGGCGATCGAGCGGCTTCGTGAACTCGCGAACGAAAGCCGCAAACCGATCACGATCTATATCAACAGTGCTGGCGGCAATGTAACGGATGGGTTGGCACTCCACGACACCATCAGATATCTCGTCTCTACCGGGTACGAGATCACCATCGTCGTTCAGGGTATGGCCTACTCGATGGGATCGATCGTCCTGCAGGCGGCCAGCCAGGGAAGGCGGTTCGCGTTTCCACATTCGTGGATCATGATTCACGAACCGGCGAAATGGGCAGGGTGGCAATCCACTTCCGCCGCGGCCCAGCATCTCGATCGCCTCAAACAGATGCAGAGCCAGATCTATCGAATACTTGCCGATCGTTCCGGTAAGCCTCTTCGGCAAATCATCCGAGACACCAAGCGCACCGATCTCTATCTCGATGCCGCTCGTGCCAGGGAATATGGGCTGATTGACGAGGTTCTCGGCCCTGCGGAGGTAGCGCGCCCCGAGCAGCCGGAGGCATCGGGGACATCCTCGCTCGAAGCAGCGGAAACACTCGATAACTCGCCGATCGCAGCCTCCGAGCGTCCGACTCGCATCTCAACGAACTGACCCAAGCGTGGCATGCCCGTTGCGACCGACGGACGGGATAGCAGTGATTTGCCAACACGCGGCTGCTGAACCGTTATGAGTCGACCGGCTGACGCCTACCCGTTTCCGACCTTTCCAGCGCCGCTGCGCTTTGCGATCGCGATGGCAGCGGTGTCGGTCGTGTTCATCGTCGACGCGACGACCGCCACGGCCCTGGACGAGGTGAGCAAGTTCCTTCTTCTCGGAACGGCAGTGCTCGCAAGCGCGTGGTTTGCCGGGACAGGCCCGGCGCTGGCCGCGGTCATTCTTGGCGCGGCGCTGGGGTGGGTGGGCGCGTCCCGGGAGCCCGCTACGGTCGCGCAGGTTGCAACTCATCTTGCCCTCTTCGTTTTGCAAGGTCTGCTGTTAACGGCCGTCGTTTCGGAACTTCGCGCCGCCCGACGCTCCGCGGAACGGCAGACTCGTGTGGCCCTGGCGGCCCGCCGAGAAGGCGAGGCGGCAAACCGGATGAAAGATCAGTTTCTCGCGACCGTGTCTCACGAACTTCGAACACCCCTTAATGCGATGCTCGGATGGGTCCATCTACTGCGCACCGGCAAACTCGATCGCGATCTGTCGGATCGCGGACTCGAAACCATCGAACGCAACGTCAAGCTGCAGGCTCAACTGACGGGTGACTTGCTGGAAGTATCGAAAGCGTTGACCGGCGAGTTGCAGCTTGAATGTCAACCCACGACGATCGGTGAAGCGGCACGGCAGGCGGCATCGGCGGCGGAATCTGCCGCCCGAGCGAAAGAGGTGTCGCTCGACGTGACCATCCCAAAGTCGCCGGTCGTTGTCCTTGGTGATCCAGCGCGTCTGCGTCAAATCGTGTGGCACCTCTTATCGAATGCGATCAAGTTCACGCCGCGCGGCGGCAGGGTCGCAGTGGTTGCCGCGACACACGGCGACGAAGCCACCCTCAAAGTGACCGACAGCGGTCCGGGCATCGATCCGAGTTTTCTGCCGCGCATTTTCGATTGTTTCACTCAGGCCGATTCATCGCTGACCCGCGTGTCGGGCGGGCTTGGTGTCGGCCTTGCGCTCGTCAAGCAACTCGTCGAACTGCACGGCGGTGAGATCGAGGCACGGAATCGCGACGACGCTGCCGGGGCCATCTTCATCATCCGACTTCCGGCTCAATCGGTAGAGCTCCGCGAATTTGAGTCGCGTCGTGAGATATCGACTGTTGGTCCATTCGCGACCGATTCACTACACGGCATGCGTGTGCTCGTCGTCGATCACGACATTGAAGCACACGAGCTGCTGCGGACGGTCTTACATCAACGCGGCGCCGAGGTGCAGATTGCGGGGTCCGTCGCGGAGGGACTCGAATCGCTCGAGGCGTGGCATCCGGACGTTCTGGTGAGCGATGCGGACTCGCCGCGTCACGATTCCTATTCGCTCGTCGGGAGAGTCGAGTCGCTCGATTCGGACCGCGGCGGACGCATTCCCGCCCTGGCGTTGACGGCGCGTGGTAGAAGCGACCCTCGTCTGGGTCGGCTCATTTCTGAGGTTCATCGGGATCTGCCAAAGCCGGTGGAACCGGCTCTGCTCACCGCGGAAATCGCGCGCTTGGCCCGCCGCGATCGCCGGCGCGCGAGGCCGTAAACGGTGCCGATTTCACCCTCGAAGCGTCGCTTGTCGGGAGGGGTCGAGCTGTTAGGTTCGCGAACCGCGGAGGTCCGGGTCTGGGCGCCTCGGTGCAGGCGCGTCGAGTTCGTGATCGATCGTGGTGAGAGCCACGAACTTACGCGGGGCGAGGACGGCATGTTCGAGCGGACTGTCTCGGGCGTTTCCGCCGGCACCCGGTACTGGTTTCGGTTGGACGGCGACCGACTCCGGCCGGATCCCGTCTCGCGTTTTCAGCCGGACGGACCGCACGGGCCATCCGAAGTCATCGATCCCGACGCCTTCACATGGACCGATCAGGCGTGGGCTGGAGTGAAACCAGAAGGTCAGGTCCTGTACGAGATGCACGTCGGCACGTTCACGCCGCAGGGCACGTGGGCTGCCGCGGCAAACGAACTCGACGCGTTAGCCGATCTCGGGATCACCGTGATCGAAATGATGCCGGTCGGTGACTTCGCCGGTCGCTTCGGCTGGGGATACGACGGTGTCAATCTGTATGCCCCGACGCGGCTGTACGGTACACCAGACGATCTGCGCGCGTTCATCGATCGCGCGCACGTCGCCGGACTCGGGGTGATCCTTGACGTCGTTTATAACCATCTCGGTCCTGATGGTAACTACCTGGAAGAGTTCTCCGCGGACTACTTCACCGATCGATACAAGAACGACTGGGGACGCGCGATCAACTTTGAAGATAGCGAACCGGCGCGCGCCTACTTCGTCGAGAACGCCGGCTACTGGATCGATGAGTTTCATTTTGACGGGTTGCGGTTCGATGCCACACAGGACGTCAAAGATGCGTCGCGCGAGCACGTCATCGAATCCATGGTTCGTCGAGCCCGCGAAGCGGCCGGACAGAAGCGCGTCTATCTGATTGCTGAAAACGAACCGCAGGAAACGAAGCTGGTTCGGCCACCGGCGGAAGGAGGATATGGACTCGACGCGTTGTGGAATGACGATTATCACCACACCGCGGTCGTGGCCTTGACCGGCCGGCGCGAAGCCTACTACACGGATTACACCGGCTCGGCGGCGGAACTCATCGCCTGCGCGAAGTACGGGTACCTGTATCAGGGGCAGTGGTACGCGTGGCAGAAAAAAACCCGTGGCACGCCTGCACTCGATCTTCCTGCTCATGCGTTTGTCGCTTACCTCGAGAATCACGATCAGGTCGCGAACTCGGCATTCGGTCGCCGTCTGCATCAGTTGTCATCTCCAGGGCGATATCGCGCGATGACCGCGCTGACCTTGCTCGGACCGGCGACGCCGCTCTTGTTTCAAGGACAGGAGTTCGCGTCATCGGCGCCGTTTCTGTTCTTTGCCGATCACCGCGAGTCGCTCCGCGAGGGAATCCGCAGCGGCCGCCGCGAATTTCTGTCACAGTTCGCGAGTGTGTCGGATCCAGCCGTCGGTCCAGCGTTGCCGTCACCAGTGGACGAAGCGACGTTTCTCGAGTGCAAGCTCGATTTGAATCAGCGGACGACGCACGCGTGGGCGTACGCGCTCCATCGCGACCTGTTGCGGCTACGGCGTGAGCACAAGACGATTTCGCATCCCGAACGTGTCGATGGCGCGGTTCTGCGGACCAACGTCATGGCACTTCGATACTTTGGACGCGCGGAGCACTACCTCCTGATCGTGAATCCTGGATGCGATCTGGAATTGAGCCCTGCGCCGGAACCGCTGCTCGCACCTCCAGGGCCGGATGGGTGGTCACTTCTGTGGAGCAGCGAGTCGATAGCCTACGGTGGCAACGGCACTCCGCCGCTCAACCAGCAGTCGGAATGGAGACTGCCTGGCGAAGCTGCCGTTCTGCTGGTCGGCTCGCCTGTAACGGAATATGGCACCACTTGAATTGACGCGCCGAATTGAAAATCCGCAGGACAGGGACACTGACGCGCCAATGCCGCGGCTCGAATGGCTCGTCGCAAACGGGCTCGGTGGCTACGCATCGGGGACGGTGGCTGGGGTCGTCACTCGCCGCTATCACGGTCTTCTCGTATCGTCTCTGCCGGCACCCCTCGGGCGCATGGTCCTCCTTAACCATCTTCTCGAACGCGTGCGGTTCGGCACTGGACAGGTCAGCTGGCTCGGCGACGAGAGCCAGGTTGCCGGAACGAACGCCGCGGATCGAGGCGGTCACTTGATCGAGTTTCGTCTCGATCTCGGCCTGCCGGTCTGGGTGTACGACTTCGGCGGCTTCGGAGTCGAGAAGCGGGTGCTGATGCCGCACGGCCACAACACCACCCATGTGACGTACCGCCTGCTGGCCGGCAAAGGTCCGCTTCGCCTGACTCTGCGGCCGTCTATGCATTTCCGTTCGTACGAAGCACCTGTCACAGAAGGTGGCTCCTTGCCTTACACGCTCAATGCGGTCAAAAACCGCTACGAGGTGTGTGCCGGACCAGGTCTTCCCGTGCTCCGGCTGCGGCTGCACGGTGAACGCGCCGCGCTCACGCTCGATGAGGTGGGCACACCCGAAGTCCCGTACACGATGGAGAAGCTGCGGGGCTACGAGTCGGTGGGATCGCTGTGGAGCCCTGGATATTTTCGCGTGGATCTGCACGACGGCCAGCCGGTCACGCTGATTGCCTCCAGCGAAACGTGGGAATCCATTGAAGCGTTGAGTCCAGAACATGCCGCGCAGGCTGAACTCGATCGGCGTCGTCACTTGCTCGAGATCGCCGGTCCGCCTCGCGAGCATCTTGCGTGCGAGCTCGTGCTTGCGGCCGATCAATTCGTGATCACACCCGCCGGGCGCGCAGAGGAAGCGGCCCGGGCGCGCGCCGCCGGTGAACACGTTCGTACTGTGATCGCGGGGTATCACTGGTTCACGGACTGGGGCCGCGACACGATGATCAGTCTCGAAGGGCTGACGCTGTCCACGCGTCGCTATCGTGAGGCGGCCTACATCCTGCGCACATTCGGCCACTACGTTCGAGATGGGCTGATCCCGAACATGTTTCCTGATGGCGCGCGTGAAGGTCTCTACCACACGGCCGATGCCACCTTGTGGTTTTTTCACGCGGTCGATCGCTACGTCCGGGTGACCGAGGATTACGACACACTTCGCCTGTTGTTGCCGACGTTCATCGAGATCGTTCGTTGCCACGTGCAGGGGACGCGCTTCGGCATTGGCGTTGACGAGAATGACGGCCTCTTGAGACAAGGGGCCGATGGCTATCAGCTGACGTGGATGGACGCGAAGGTCGACGACTGGGTGGTCACGCCACGGCGCGGGAAAGCAGTGGAGATCAACGCGCTCTGGTTCAACGCGCTACGTCTGCTTCAACGTTGGGTGAATGAGCTTGGAGTCCCGGAGGGTGCGCTGGCCCTCGATTTAGAGGGGAGGGCCCTCCGAGCGGAGCGCGCGTTCAACGATCGGTTTTGGTACGGAAAGGGCGGTTACCTGTACGACGTCGTCGACGGACCGCAGGGGGACGATGCCGCGTGCCGGCCGAATCAGGTGTTTGCGATTTCATTGGACAGTCCCGTCCTCGATCGCAAGCATTGGACGGCCGTAATGAAGGTCGTCCGCGGTCGCCTTTTGACGCCTCTCGGTCTCCGCTCGCTTGCGCCAGGGCATGCTGATTACAAGCCGAAGTACTTTGGCGATCTGCGATCGCGCGACGCGGCGTATCATCAGGGCACGGTCTGGGCGTGGTTGATCGGTCCGTTCGTCGATGCGTGGCTCAAGGTCTATCCGGACGACCGCGGCGGCGCGAAAGATCTCCTTCTGGGCTTCGATGCACACTTGAACCAGGCGTGTGTTGGTTCGATCAGCGAGATCTTCGACGCTGATTCTCCCTACGTGCCGCGTGGGTGCATCGCGCAGGCATGGAGTGTCGCGGAAGTGCTGCGGTGCTTGCTGAAAACCGCGGAGCAGCCCCGAGAACCCCGGATTCCGGATCCCGGACAGCGGATCCCGGATCCCGAAGAACGGGTATCATCGCAGACACTCGCGTGACTGCGCTGTTCCGCCTCGGATGGACGCCCGCGCTGGCTGACGCATTTGCTCCCTTTGCGGCTGAAGGTTTTGCTCCCGGTCGAGTCGCGCTCGAGCACACCCACATCTATCGCGTGATCACCGAGGCGGGAGAATCGCTCGCGCGGGTATCCGGCCGTCTTCGCCACCGCGCAGCGACCCGCGCGGATTTCCCAGCGGTCGGCGATTGGGTTGCCGTTCAGCCGCCGGAGCATTCCGGCGACAGCCGAATCGTCGCCGTGTTGCCCCGACGAAGCCGCTTCTCGCGCCGGGCGGCCGGGGATCCAACCGAGGAGCAGGTTGTCGCGGCAAATATCGACACCGTGTTTCTTGTCGCCGGTCTCGACGGCGATTTCAATCCACGACGGATCGAACGGTATCTGCTGGTCGCGGTCGAAAGCGGTGCTTCGCCGGTTGTGGTTCTGAACAAGGCTGATCTTGCCGCCGACGCTGCGGCGATGGCAGACGTCGTCCGCGCATCGGTCGGCGATGTCCCGGTTCATGTCGTGTCCTGCCAGGTGCCCGCGGGTGTCGACGTACTCCGTCAATATCTCGGTACCGGTCAGACCGCGGCTTTGCTGGGATCGTCCGGTGTCGGGAAGTCAACCATCGTCAACCGCCTCGTCGGACAAGACCTGCTGAAGACGGTCGACGTGCGCGAGTCGGACAGCCGCGGAAGGCACACGAGCACGGCCCGCCAGATGATTGTTCTGCCCGAAGCGGGAGTCCTGATTGATACGCCGGGAATGCGCGAACTGCAGCTCTGGGACAGCGGGGATGTGCGCGATGCGTTCGGCGACATCGAGGAACTCGCAGGCAGTTGCAGATTTCGAGATTGCCGCCACCGGGAAGAACCCGGGTGCGCGGTTCTCGACGCAGTGTCGTCGGGAGCACTGGCGCGCGGGCGTCTGGAGAGCTATCACAAACTGCAAGACGAGCAGGCGTTTCACGCCCGCCAGCTCGATCAGCGGACGCAAATCGAGGAACGGCGTCGCTGGAAGGTCTTGACGAAAGCCGCGCAGAAGCGAATCAAGGAAAAGGGACGCGACTGATTCGCCATCCGCCGCTCGGCGCCCGCCATTCGCCGGGAACCGCGAACGCCACCGATCATCCGACGTAAGCTACCGGCATGAACGTTCTCTCGATCCGCGATGCGCGAAAGAGATTCGGGAGCGTTGCCGCGCTGAACGGCGCAACCTTCGAGCTTCGGCATGGCGAGTTGCTGGCGCTGCTCGGGCCAAACGGCGCGGGGAAGACCACGCTCATTCGGGCGATCACGGGTCGCGTGCGCCTCGACAGCGGCGAGATTCGGCTGTTCGATCGCGTGCTCGATGGCAGGCGCACGGCTCCGGAGCTCGGAATCGTGCCTCAGGAGATTGCGCTGTATCCGCTGCTGACGGCGCGTGAGAACCTCGAGGCATTCGGCGGCTTGCACGGTCTTACCGGAAAAGACCTCGCGCACCAGGTCGATTGGGCGCTGGAACGGATCGGTCTCTTGGACCGGGCGACCGACCTGGTCAAGCAGTTCTCGGGCGGAATGCGCCGCCGGTTGAACATTGCGTGCGGCGTCCTCCATCGGCCCCGTGTCGTCCTGCTCGATGAACCAACCGTTGGCGTCGATCCGCAGAGTCGCGACCGAATCTACGACATGCTCGCGGATCTCGCGCAGTCGGGTGTCTCGCTGCTGTTAACGACGCATCACCTCGAGGAAGCAGAAGCACGGTGCTCGCGCACCGTGATCATCGACCACGGCAAAGTAATCGCGGCCGGCACGATGTCAGAACTGGTCGACCAGACTGTCGGCCGGTTCCGCCTCGTGACGCTTCGGCTCGACGCGCCGATCGACGGAGACACAGCGATGGCGATTACCGGGCGCAACAATGGGCCGGCGCTCGATGGCGACGGTCGCATCGTGAAAGCGCGGATGCAGGATGTCGCCACCGAATTGCCCCCACTCCTCGATGACATCAGGACCGCGGGGCGTGCCGTCGACGACGTCGACGTGCGCGGTCCGAGTCTGCAGTCGGTGTTCATTCATTTAACCGGCCGGGAGCTGCGCGAGTAATGCGAACTTTGATGTGGGTCGGCTGGACCAACCTGCGACGCGATCGTGTTGCGCAGGCGCTGACCTTTCTCCTTCCCATTGTGTTCTTCTCGATCTTCGCGAGCGTCTTTGGCGGCCAGGGAGATGCGGCGACGGCACGAATCCGCATCGCCGTCGTGGACGAGGATCACAGCGAAGTCAGTGCCCGCCTGATCGAAGGTTTGAGGAACGAGCAAGGCTTGCGAACGCAGACGACGACAGACGCCTCGGGCAAGGGCACCGTTCTCGACCGCGCGGCAGCCGAGCGGCTGGTTCGCGGCGGTGACGTGCCCGTTGCTGTTGTCATCCCGGCTGGTCTGGGAACCGCGATTTCGGCGAACGGTTTTGCCGGCGGCGGGCCGTCTGTGCAGCTGCTGTCCGACGTGTCCGATCGCATCGCACCACAGATGGTCCTTGGGCTCCTGCAGAAGGTGGCGATGACGGCGGCGCCCGATCTCCTGATGCAGGGAGGGATGCGCCAGTTCGAGAAATACGGCGGGGCGATGACGCCACAGCAGAAGGTCGCTGTTGATCAGTGGCTTCCGCGGTTGAAGGCGCAGGGACAAGCCAGTGGCACTGGTAACAGCGCCGCGACCGGCGCAATGCCGATCACCGTCGACGTCGTCGACGTCATGCGAACGGATAATCGTCGCGGTTCGTTGATCTCGTTCTACGCCGCGGGAATCGGCGTGATGTTTCTGCTGTTCTCTTCTGTCGCCGGCGCTGGCGGTGCGCTGCTGGACGAGGCCGAAACCGGTACGCTCGAGCGGCTGCTATCAACGAACATCGGGATGACCGGCGTACTCGTCGGCAAATGGATTCTGCTCGCGCTGATTGGATGCCTTCAGCTGACGGTGATGTTCCTGTGGGGGAGAGTGGCGTTTGGATTGCCGCTCTTTTCGCATCTTCCCGGATTCGCGGTCATGACGCTCTTTACCGCTGCAGCGGCGGCGGCGCTCGGCCTCGTGCTCGCGTCGCTGGCCAAAAGCCGCGGGCAGCTCTCTGGCTTTTCGACGATCCTGATTCTGACGATGTCCGCGCTCGGCGGCAGCATGTTCCCGCGATTTCTCATGAGTGAGAGCATGCAGAAGGTGGGGCTGCTGACCTTCAACGCGTGGGCACTTGACGGGTATTTGAAAGTCTTCTGGCGTCAGGCTGCGATCTGGCAACTGTGGCCGCAGATTCTGGTGCTCGTGACCTTGACCTGCGTGTTCCTGTCGCTTGCCCGGCTTCTCGCCCGGCGGTGGGAGGCGGCGTGACGATCAGGCCGCCCCGCTGCCCGGTATGTCTTCCTTCAAATCAATACTGAACCTCTCCGCCATCCGGTAAAGCGTCCGCCGATCGATGCCCAGCACCTCTGCGGCGCGAGTGCGATTGCCGCCGACCTGCTCGATCACGTGAAGCAGATAGCGTCGCTCGATCTCGTCAAGCGACGGCAAGTCCGCAAACAGCCGCTCGTGCAGGTCGGGTCCTGTCGCTTTGAACGGAAGATCGGCGACGTCGATGACCGATCCGCGGCTGAACACGACCAGGCGCTCGATCGTGTTTTCGAGCTCGCGCACGTTGCCGGGCCACCGGTACGACGTCAGCGCTGAAATCGCCGCGGGGGAGAGCTCGACTCTGCGGCCGGCGCGGGCGCACGCGTTTGCCAGGAACGTCTGGATCAACAGGGGGATGTCTTCGCGACGATCACGCAACGCCGGCACGCGGATGACGATGACGCTCAGACGGTAGAAGAGATCCTGCCGGAAACGCTGCGCCGTCACTTCACGCTCGAGGTCGACGTTGGTGGCGGCGACGACACGCACATCAACTTTGACGAGGCGGCTGCCGCCAACCGGTCTCACTTCGCCTTCCTGCAACACCCGCAGCAGTTTCACTTGAAGGGCGGGCGAGGTTTCACCGATCTCGTCGAGAAACACGGTGCCACCCGTCGCCTGCTCGAATATGCCTTTGGTGTCGGCAATGGCGCCGGTGAACGATCCGCGCGTATGTCCGAACAGCTCTGATTCGAGCACGCTCTCGGTGAGTGCACCACAGTTGATCGGGACGAACGGCCGCGCCGACCGCCGGCCGTGTGCGTGGATGGCGCGCGCGACCAGCTCTTTGCCGGTGCCGCTGTCACCGATGATCAGCACAGGCGCCACAGCATTGGCGGCATGTGCGATTTGTTTATAGACCGACAACATTCCGGCGGTTCGGCCGATGAGACCGGGCGGTGGCACGTCGAGCGACGGCCGCGGTGCCGCCGGCGTACCGACATCGGACAGCGCACGTTCGACGGTGGCCTTCACCTCGGAAATGTTGAACGGCTTGCTGATGTAGTCAAAGGCGCCGGCGCGAACCGCGTCGATGGCGGTCTGCAGCGTGCCAAAGCCGCTGATCAGGACAACGTGCCCGCGCGGGTTCGACTGTTTGAACGCGCGAAGCACGTCCATGCCATTTTGCTGGGCATCGAGATTGATGTCGGAGATCAGCAGGTCGAACGGCTGCTTCGCCAGGGTCAACGCTTCACTGGCGTCCTGCGTTGTCCGCATTTCTCGATCGGGCCGCTCGAGCAGCTCCGCCATGAATCGGCATGTCTCGCCGTCGTCATCAACGATCAGAATTTTGGACATCAACGGTCTCCGCTGCCAGCGCTGACGGCAGCTCAATAGTGAAGACGGTTTTGCGGCCCGGATCGCTGGCCGCCACGATGGTTCCGCCGTGACGCGCGATGACGTCGTGCGTAATGCTCAGGCCCAGGCCAGTGCCGTGGCCCGCGGTCTTGGTCGTCACCCATGGATCAAAAATGCGAGGCAGCAGTTCCTGTGGAATTCCGGTTCCCGTGTCGCTGACCTCCACGCGCACACCTGTTTCAGAGGTGGCCGCGCGGATTGACAGCGTCCCTCCCCCGGGCATGGCGTCGAGACTGTTGGTCACGAGATTCAAAATGGCGAGCTCGAGTTCTTCCGAATCGGCCCAGATCGGCGGCAACGCATCCGAGACATCAAGGTTGAGTGCGATCCGCGATGCATCGAGCTTGGGTCTGGCCACGTCGGCGACACGAGTCAACAGCGGCCGAAGCGCGATCGACGCGCGGTTGCCCGGTCGTCTCGAGTGATCGAGGACGCTACGTACAACGGACGTGACCTTGGCAATCTGCTCTTGCACGATCTGAAGTCGTCGAGCCGTTTTTGGATCGACCGACGCGTCCTCCTGCAGCATCTGGACGTAGCCGGAAATCAGATTCAGCGGCGTTCCGACCTGATGCGCCACGCTCGCGGCCGTTTGACCCACCGCCGCCACTTGTTCGGCCCGCGCGAGCGCCTCGCGAAGGGCGAACACGCGCTGATAGGTCTCGACCAGTTCGGCATTCCGCAATCGCAATTCGACGGTCGCTTCGTTGACCCGTTCCTGCAACGCCTCGTGAAAATCTTGAAGCCGCTGCAGCATGTCGTTCAGGCCGGCGGCAACACTCCCGATTTCGTCCGGCCGTGACTGCTGCGCACGCGCGGTGAAGTCGCCAGCTCCCGCGCGAGCCATCGTGTCGCGAATCAGACCGATCGGACGATGAATCAGCCGGCGTCCAAGCCAATCGACAAGCAACGTCAGGACCACAATGGCGGCGGGAGTAAACCACAACGTCACCTGCCGTCCCTTGGTTCGAAGTTGCTGGAGTGCTCCCAGTGAAACCGTGGCCACCGCCGCGGCACGTGTTCCATCAGCGCGCACGAGGGGAACCGCCACCGCGATCGCGCCCGGAGAGACCGTCTCCGACATCGTCGATGCGGCGCGAACGGCACTGACGCCGAGCGCAATCGCTTCCGGCAGCTCACCAGTGGACGTACTGGCGACCACGGTTGGCGTGTCACCGCCGAGTTGAACAATCGTGAGCGTGCGGAGCGTTGGTGCGCTGACCACCAGGTCGTGCAGGTCGATCGAGAGGCCGTCGACGTCGACCGGATCACTTCTCAGTTCGTAATCGTCTGCGACCGCCAGCGCGGTGATGCGCGCGGTATCGAGGAGATCGTGTTCGACGGTTCGCTCGAAGACACGGATTTCGAGAAAGGCTTCGATGCCGATGACGATGGCGACGCTCAGCGCAACGAGCAGTGCCAGCCGGAGACGCAGCGAGATGCCTGGGCGCAATTTTGCCCCGCTGGGGCGCTGCTGCTCGGTCGCAACTGGATCGAGCTCAGAGGTAGCAATCGTCGAAGTCATTGCAACAAGACGCTTTGTTTCATTCTATCGAGCCGCAACCGTGCTGGCACCGGGATTGTGTTCAGGATTGGTGCCCGCCGGCGTCGTGGCGATTGGCTGGACTCCCCGGTCGACTCCTCCAGCTGCGGCGTTGACGGGCACTATTTCCGCGATTCCCCTCGTCGGCTGGAACCGCGAGACCGAGTGCGGAGTACCCGTGCGGCTGACCATCCTCCTCCTCGCGATTACAAGTTCCGTTCTGATGGTGGTGCCCACAGTTCGTCCCGCCAGCCTGACAGCTCATGCAGCACCCGCCCGAGACGCGAGCGCGGCGGCGGATGTTGGAGTAGGCGCCGAACAGCCTCCGGAACGGTCAATGGTCGGTACGCTGGATCAGATCGACGATCAGGCAACCGAGATCGTCGTAAAAACCGCGAGCGGCAAACAGCGATTCCTGCTGCAAAGCGACGCGACGATTCGTCAGGGATCCAAAACGATCAAAGCCTCGGAGTTAGCGGCACACAAAGGTGAACGCGTGAAGGTTCGCTATCGTGAATCAGCCGGCGAGCGGCGTGCCGAATGGGTCGTCGTCGCCTCTCCGCCTTCCCACAAAGTCAAGACCGATCGAACCAGCCTTCGCTGAAGCTACGGCGGTCCGCCGGCTAGCCCCCGCCAAGGCACGGCGGCCCACCGGAGCCTCGGCGAAGGTAGGAGCCTTGGCGTAGGCGGAACTGAAATCGCGACTATGATCGCGGCATGCGCGTCGCACTCGTGCAGCAGCATGCCGCCGCCGATAAGGCTGACAACATCAGGCGAGGTCTGAACGCGATGGAACGCGCCGCCCGCGACGGCGCGGTTGTGATTGCGTTTGCTGAGCTCGCGTTCGAACCGTTTCACCCCCAGCGTCCGGCGCAGGCGGGCGCGCTGGATCTTGCCGAGGCCGTTCCCGGTCCGCTCACCGATGCGTTCGCGCGGAGATCACGCGAACTGGGCGTCGTGACTGTTCTCAACTTGTATGAGCGCGATGGTACGCGCGCGTACGATTGTTCCCCGGTGATCGATGCCGACGGCTCGCTGCTGGGACGGACCCGGATGATGCATATCACCGATTACGCGTGCTTCCACGAGCAGGGATATTACGCGCCAGGTGATACCGGCGCGCCTGTCTACCAGACCAAGGCTGGCGTTATTGGGGTTGCGATCTGTTATGACCGCCATTATCCGGAATACATGCGCGCGCTCAAACTGAATGGCGCCGAGCTGGTAGTCGTCCCGCAGGCCGGTGCGATTGACGAGTGGCCAGACGGTCTCTATGAAGCGGAGATGCGCGTCGCGGCGTTTCAGAACGGCTATTTCATCGCGCTGTGTAATCGGGTCGGTGCGGAGGCCTGCCTCACCTTTGCTGGTGAGTCTTTCGTCTGCGCCCCCGACGGTGTCGTGCTGGCGAGAGCGCCGCGGCTGGCGGACGCGACCCTCGTTGCAGATCTGGATCTGCGTCAGGTGTCTACATCGCACGCCGAGCGGCTGTTCATGCGGCACCGTCGACCCGAGCTGTATGCTCGATGGTTCAGCGCCCCATGATGCGGATCGCTCTCTGCGCGGCTCTGGTTGCCGCGCCGTTGCTCACGGCCTGCGCCGGAGTCAAGGCGCAAACGAACTCTTATGCGACGCTCGCCGAGGCGCGTCAGGCCGGGGCGATCGCGAATGGCTGGATTCCGGAAGGATTGCCCACCAGCTCGCACGACATTCGCGAAGGACACGTGCCCGGCACGTTGCAGCGCTGGGGCCTCTTCGAGTTTCCCCACGAGGAGGAAGGCATGCTTCGTGCGTTGCTCGAGCCGCAAGAGATTGCGGCCGACGGTCTGCCGGGCGACGTGCCGGCGCGCATCGAGTGGTGGCCGAAGGTGCTGCGCGGCCCACTCGATGGCAGCCGTATCGCTGCGACCGGCACGCGCGTCTATCGTGCCAAGGACGGCGGATTGTTGTTTGCCGTCAATTGGAATCAGGGCCGCGCGTATTACTGGCGCCAGTAAAAAGGGAAAAGGGAAAAGGGAAATGCCGAGGGGCAGAATTGAACTGCCGACACCACGCTTTTCAGGCGTGTGCTCTACCAACTGAGCTACCTCGGCCCGGAAGAACGCTCGAGAACTGAACCCTCATCATAACAGTTTTTGCTTGTACTTCTGATCGCGGTCTGGTACGGTGCAGTGCATGACCGGTGAGGCGCGTTCAGTCGCCGATGTCGCCGCGGCGAACACACTTGAGAAGCGACGTCGCCGTTCGCGGCACGTCCGCCTCGCGGTTGTCTTCCTTGGATGCGTGCTGCTCCTCGACGCCATCTTCGGGGAACGCGGACTCTTCCAGATCATCAGGTCCCGCCAGGATCTCCTTCGTGTCAAGCAGCATCTCGCCGATTTGCAGCGCGAAAACGAGGCGCTCCGCGGCGAAGTCCATCGACTGCAACACGACGCCGCCACGCTCGAGCTCGTGGCCAGGCAGCAACTCGGCCTGGTTCGTCCCGGGGAAATCCTGGTCGTTCTGTCCGACGTGAAGTAGCCTCCGTCCAGATTTCTCGAACTTGCACAGTTCCTGATCGTATTGTCAGACGTCGGGTGCGATCTTCGTGTCTTCAGGCGCGTTCGTTCTGTAGAATCGCGCCGCAAGCGCCCCCAGCGTCTATGAGCTCTCAGTCCGCAACGACACCGAAGCGACCAGCGCGCGACCTCATCGATGCCGTTCTCGAGAACATGCGGAATAACCTCGAGCCGCTCAAGTACTCAACGCTCGCGCCGAACCGTTTCGTCGTGTATCTGCATCCGGAAGAGTTCTCGCGCGTGGAATCGCTCGTTCCGATTCTGCAGGAACAGACGGCGCGCGCGCTCGAAGAGGAACTGCGGAAGCTGAACAATCCACCTGCGTATCGCCGCTATATCGATCGCCTGACCGGCAGTTCGATGCCGGTCGAGAATGCCGGACGCGAATGGCAGATCGAGTTTCACCCGGACGCCGACGAGGAGCTGGCCCCCGGAGACATCCTGATCCACTCGGAGTTGATGTTACCGGCGAGCGGCGACGATTTGGGCGCCGGTCAGCGGACGCGACGGATCACGACTGTGCACGTCGGCCAGCGGACGACCAGGCGCGAAGAGACGGTGAGCCGGCCAGGACCCGCTTCAACCGTCGTCCATGCACGCTTGCAATACGAGGACAACTCCGGTCCGCATACCTTCGAGATCTCGCGCGACTCGATCGTGATTGGCCGTGGCGGCATCGCCTACAAAGCCGACGTGCGCATCGATTCGTCTGTAGATGTATCGCGGGAACACGCCCGCATTCGGCGCGACGCCCGCTCCGGAGCGTTCTTCATCATTGACCTGAGTACGCTCGGCACAACAGTGAACGGGCAGCCGGTTCCGAAGGGCTTCGAGGTTGCCGACGGAACCAAACGCGAGAATGGCAGGGAAAGTCCATTACCAGCCGGGTCGCGCATCGGCCTTGCTGATACGGTGTTCCTGCAGTTCGAGATTGCGCGCCCATGACGTGGCTTCTCTCCGCCCGGTTTCTGATTCTGGCAGCGCTGCTGGCACTCGCCCTCGTATTGGTCTGGGTTGCCGCTGCTGATTACCCCTAATGCCGCTCATGCAAGCCGGCACGACATTTAATGCCGCCGGCGATAGCCATCCCGGGCTGCAACGGTCGGGCAACGAGGATCGCTTCCACTGTGATGCGGCCCACGGGATCTTCATCGTCGTGGACGGCGTCGGCGGCCAGGCGGCGGGGGAGAAAGCTGCCGAGACGGCATTAGCGACGGTCAGGGCCCGCCTGGAGCGAGAGACGGGTCCGGTCGAGGATCGCGTCCGGGAAGCGATCGCGCTCGCCAATAACGAAGTCCATCGTCTCGCGTCGCTTCGTGCTGAATGGCAGGGCATGGCCTGTGTTCTGACCATCGCCGTCGTCAGTAACGGCGACGTCATAATCGGCCACGTCGGCGATACGCGGCTGTACAAACTGCGCGCCGGAGGCATCGAAAAGCTGACGCGCGACCACTCGCCGGTGGGCGAACGCGAAGACGCGGGCGAACTGAGCGAACTCGAGGCGATGCAGCACCCACGTCGAAACGAGGTGTATCGCGACGTCGGGTCCGACCACCACGATCTGGATGATCCCGAGTTCATCGATGTGTTTCGTGCGCCGCTCGAAAGCGACGCGGCGCTGCTTCTCTGCAGCGATGGGCTGACCGACCAAGTGACCTCCGCGACGATCACTGAAATCGTCTCCGATTTTGCCGGCCATCCGTTCGAGATCGTTCACGCGCTCATCGATGCTGCCAATGCGGCGGGAGGCAAGGACAACGTCACTGTTGTCTACGCAGAAGGGCCGCGTTTTGCGGAAGGAGAAGACACCCGGGATCTGCGACAGCGCAGGGTCTCGATCGCGGCGGCGTCGGATCGGCGTGTCGCCACCTCGGCGCCCGCCGGCGATGTTCCGAGTGCTCAGACGAAAAAACCGCGGCGACGATGGCGCACTGCGGTTCTGGTGGTTCTGCTGTTTGCCGTCGCGGGAATCGGCGCTTACGGTCAGCGGCATCGCCTTCCACTCGACAGATTGATCCGATTGTGGTCGCTTGCTGGCGCACCGTCGGGTAGCTCGCCTGATTCATCGCCGGTCCGTGTGACACCCGGCCGATCCATTGCCGCAGCCGTGATCGGCGCCGCGCCCGGAACAGAAATCCTTGTTGAACCCGGAGAATACCGGGAGCAGATTCGGTTGAAGACGGGCGTCCGGATCAGCAGCCGGGTTCCGCGTGCTGCAACGCTGCGATTGCCAGGTGGCGCATCTGAAACCGATGCGGCTGTTGTCGCGTTCGACGTCAGCGACGCGCACATTTCCGGTTTTCGCATCGAAGGTGACGCCGCCACACCACTTGGCGTCGGCATTGTGATTCGCAACTCGACCGTGACAGTGAGCGATGTCGACATCAGCGGCGCTCGCAACGCCGCGGTGGAGTATGTGGGCAACGGTGGCGGCTCGCTCCTCGGCAACGATCTCCACGACAATCCAGGCGCCGCTCTTGTCGTCAGGGCTGGAAGTTCACCACGGATCACGCACAACACGTTTACACGTAATGCCGGATCCGAGCGCGCGCCAGGTACGCTGCTCGTCGAAGCGGCCGCGCGTCCCGTGATCACCGGCAACACCTTTCACAGTGTCGGTCCAGACTCGCTCGTTGTTCCAGGCGCCGGCCGCGCGGCAATCCTTCGCGACAACTGGTTCGTCAGCGCACCCGCGGAGCGTCCGATCGCTCCGCCGGCGCGTGCGGGAAGAGGCAGACGATGACGACCGTATTTCAGCGGGTGGGACCGTATGAAATCGCGCGTGAGATTGGCCGCGGCGGGATGGCCGCGGTTTTCCTCGCACAAGATACGCGACAGCCGCGGCAGGTTGCGCTCAAGCTGGTTCCGATGGGCCAGGATCGAGAGGCGCGCGAGATTCTCGATGCCGAACGGTGGGGCGCGCGCCTGCAAGGTCAGCTTGCCGAAGCATGCGGACTGGTTCCTCGCGTGTATGAGGAAGGCGATGAGCCCCCGTACTACTTCATCGCGATGGAGTACGTCCACGGCGAGAACCTTTCGGATGTGATCGCGCGTGGGCCGGTGAGCCCGGCTGAAGCGACCAGGATCGCTTCAGAGTTGTGCCGGTTTCTTGATGCGGCTCACCGTTTCAAAACGTCCATCGACGGACGCGAGTTCTGGGCGCTCGTTCACGGCGACTTGAAACCACGCAACGTCCGGCTCTCGGAAACCGGCGACATCAAGGTCCTCGACTTCGGGATTGCGAAGGCGTTGTCGCTCAGCCGCAAAGTTACGCGCAACGACTTCGGGAGCATGCCGTACTTGTCGCCCGAACGGCTCGAGTCGACCGAGGTCGACGCGAAAGCGGATCTCTGGGCGCTCGGCGTGATTCTTTATGAACTCTTGAGCGGCACGTTGCCGTTCCATGCCTCCGACACACGCCGGCTGGAACAAGAGATTCGCGCGGGCTACGGGCAACGGCCGCTTCCGGATACGTGCCCTGCCGGTCTACGTGCCATCGTCCGACGGCTGCTGGCGGCACAATCGATTGATCGGTATCCGTCGGCAGCCGCCGTGATCGCCGACCTGGATCGAGTGCGAGCCGGACAGGATCCGGAGGCGCTTACCTTCGCGTTTCACGCCGACGCTGATGAAGCGCCGACGCGGCGGACGCGACCCGCCGCCGGTCTCGATCTGGAAGCGACCCGCCGCACGGATCGTTCGGTTCCACGGGCAACGCCGCCCTCGACCGCAGTGGCGACGACAGGCGGGCAAGCCGCGCCGGCGAAGCCGCCGATGCCTGCGCCCGTGAGGGTCAAGCGAACTCGGCTACGGAGCGCGTTGATGCTCGCGGCCCTGCTGCTCGTGTCGAACGAACTCATCGTGGGGTTCAGAGCGAGTCGCGTGGCCGCGGCGGCGGCGACGCGCGATCTCGAGGGCATGGAAGACATCTGGTCGCAGTACGACGTCCTGTCGCATCGCAGCTATCTGCGGATGGGAGTTCATGGTCTCGAACGGACGTTGACCAGCCGTGTCGGCTCGCTCTCGGATCAGGTGATCGCGAACTACCGCAGCACCGTACCAACGGTTCGCGAGCGACAGTGGCAGATCGCGCAGCGCAGCCTGCAACACGCGCTCGTTCTCGCCCCAGGCAGCACAATGTTAAAGGCGTCACTTCGATATTGCGAAGGGCACCTGCATCGGATCGATGGGGAAGCGGATAAGCTCCGCCACCGCGCGGCAACGGCGAATCAGCATTTCACCGAGGCGGTGTCGGCATTTCGAGAAGCGGCGGAGCTGCGGCGCGACTGGCCAGATCCGTTCCTCGGGCTGGCGCGCGTCTTCATCTACGGCCTCGAGGATGTCGATCGCGCGTCGGACGCGCTGAAACAAGCCGAGAAGCGTGGCTACACCATCGGCGATCGCGAAACGGCACAGCTCGCTGACGGGTATCGGGCGCGAGGCGACAGCCTGTGGCAGACGGCGCGGCAACTTGCGGATATGCCGCAGGAGGCCGAGTATCTGCGCCGCGCTTCTGATGCCTATCGTCAGGCGCAGGGACTCTACGAACGCGTGCCGGGTTTTCCGGGCGTTGCAACCAATCTCCGCCGTACGCAGCGATCGCTCGATCAAATTGGTGAACGGTCGATCCAGCGCGAGCTGGATCAGCAACTCGTCGATCCAGGAACTGCGCTGGCGGATCCGCCTGCCCGCACCTCTGACAGCCCCAAGATGCCACTCGAAGGCTTGCCATTGGACGGCGCGACCGTTGACCGCATCCCATGGCTGTAACGTACAAGACTGCAGCCGATCGCGACGCCGGCCGTTGGGCTCGACCTGCCATCGCTGGCGCGATAGTCGCCGAGCCACTGGAATTGCTGCTGGCGGCCGTCTCCATTTTCGCCGCCATCCTGCTCTTCGCGACCTACCTAGGTGTCGTACGTGTTCCTCACACGGAGTCAGCGGCCGACGGTGTCGTCAACCTGAACGCATCACTCTCGTCAGAGCGTCTCGGAGTGGCACTCGAATCCGCATTCCCTCTTGCGGCCGATCGACGGATTGCCGTGCAGCAGTTGGTGTCTTTTTTGACGAATGCCGATGGCAGCCGCCGTCTGCTTTCAAACGTCGGCACGCTCGCGAGGGCGCGCGTTCCGGCCGCCGCGATCGATCGCGCGCCATCGGCAGCCGCGTTCCGGGAGCGGCTTGCCGAGGAGCGTGAACGCGCCAAGTCATCTCGACGGGACCCGCCGTCGTCGGTGTCTCTGCTGACCAGCGCGCAATTGAGCAGCATCAAGCCGTCGCTCGTTGTTCGCGACCTCTCGACGGTCCGCAGATCCCTCGCTATCTGGACGGTGTTGTATCTCGTCGGGTTTCACGCTGTGTCCCTCATCTGGCGCGCGAGGAAGCTGCGCGGCGATCGCGTGCTTCTCATTGCCGCGCATCTCCTGACGGCGCTGGGGCTGGCAGCGATGATCAGCCGTCCGGATCCGGTTCGCGATCTACTCCTGTTTCCACGGTATGTCGAAGGGGTGCTCGCGGGGCTTGTCGCTGCGACGGTGCTGTCCTTCGTCAACGTTCGGACGAGCAGTCTGAAAGCTCTCAGCTATCTGCCGCTGGCGGCTGTCTTCGTGCTGTCGCTCTTGCTCCTGTCGCCGCTCGGATCGGGTCCGGTGGGCAGCGGCGCCAAGGTCAACCTGGGGTTTTTTCAGCCGATTGAGGCAATCCGCATTCTGCTTGCCTTATTTCTCGCCGGCTACTTCTCGCGCCATTGGGAATTGCTCCGGGCAGTGCGCAGCAATCAGATCGGTAACGTGGCGGTGCCGTCGTGGCTGAACCTGCCGCGCGCGCGTTATGCCGCTCCAGTTCTGATCGGCGTCGCAGCTGCGCTGACGTTGTTCTTTGGACAGCGCGACCTCGGCCCGGCGTTGATGCTCGCGGTTGTCTTCCTTGTCGTCTATGCGGTTGCGCGCGGCACGATTGGAATGGCACTGGCCGGCTGCGTGCTTCTCGCGACGGGTTTTTACGTCGGCTATCAACTCGGCATCTCCGCGACACTCGCCGATCGCGTTCGCATGTGGCAAGCACCATGGGACAACGTGGCGCGCGGCGGCGATCAGATTGCTCACGCACTGTGGGCGATGTCGACCGGAGCCCGGTTTGGCGCCGGTCCGGGTCTCGGCGACACGCGCTATCTGCCCGCGGGCCATACCGATCTCATCCTCGCGTCAGTATCCGAGGAGCTTGGATTTGCCGGACTGCTGGCTGTGGCACTGGTATATGCGGCACTCGTCGCTCGCGCCGTCAACACCGCGCGCAAAGCGTCGACCGACTACGGCTTCTTTCTCGCGCTCACGCTGGCGCTCTTTCTCGTTGTGCCGGCGCTGCTCATGATGAGCGGCACCCTCGGCATCGTTCCGCTGACGGGAGTCGTCACGCCATTTCTGAGTTTCGGCGGCTCGGCAATGGTTGCGAATTTCGCGGCGCTCGGATTGCTGTCCTCGATCCGATCGGACTCGGCTGCTCGCGCCGATCTCACGGCGTTCCGTGCCCCCGTGCGTTGGCTGAATGGCGGGTTGGCGGCAGCCGGGATATTCCTCGTCACCATCGCAGGGTTGACCGTGGTTGGCCGCGCCGATGATCTCTTCGCGAAGCCGCACCTCGGTTTGCAGGCCGATGGCCTGCGTCGTTTCCAATACAATCCGCGGCTCCTCGACGTCGTCCGACAGATCCCGCGCGGGAGCATCGTCGATCGCAACGGTCTCGCGATGGCGACCGACGATGTGGAACTGGCGCGGAAGGCCGCACCGGCGTATGCGAAGCTGGGTTTTCCTGTGGACGGTTCGTGTGCGGCTCGTGGAGCGCGCTGTTACCCGCTCGGCGGACGTGCGTTTCATCTGTTGGGCGATGCACGCACGCGACGGAACTGGGGTGCATCCAACACGTCATTTGTCGAACGAGACAGCGAGTCAGCGCTGAGGGGTTTCGACGATCATCAAACGATGGTCGCGATACGCGACGCTGCGGGCGGAGAAGCCACCGCGCTGCGACGTGACTATCGTGACCTTGTCGCGGTATTTCGTCATCGTTTCGATCCTGATTATCCCGCCGTGAAGGCGGTGATGAACCCGCATCGCCAATTACAACTGACGGTTGATGCGCGTCTTCAGGCTCGCGCGGCGGCGATCATCGCGGCGTACGCGCGCCGATCCTCCAGTGGTCGCGCCGCAGCAGTCGTCGTCGACCCAGCTACAGGCGATCTGCTGGCGAGCGTCAGTTACCCCTGGCCGGTCGACGGAATGCGCGAGGAAGGATCCGCTGCCGATGAAGGCGAGAACGAAGCGCTCCTCGACCGGGCTCGGTACGGACTCTATCCGCCAGGGTCGACGTTCAAGCTTCTCACTGCGGCCGCGGCACTCAGGCGTGAGGAGAGTTTGTCGTCGCAGACGTTTACCTGCAGCCGGCTTCCGGATAATCGCGTCGGTGTAAAGATGCCAGGATTCACGCGGCCGATACGCGACGACGTGCTCGACACGCATCCGCACGGCACGATCGACATGCATCGGGCTCTGGTCGTGTCCTGCAATGCATACTTCGCCCAACTGGCCGTCAAGTTGGGTCCGCAAGCCTTGCTCAGCGTCGCGCAACCGGCGGAGGTTTCGCTCGCGCGAAACAACTCGGTGCCACTCATCCGGGATACGCTGCCGCAGGTTGGATACGGCCAGGGGGAAGTCGTCGCGTCGCCGCTTCGAATGGCCGCGATCGCGGCCGCGATTGCCGCCGACGGTAATCTCCGCGAGGTTCGAGTTCGAGCGAGCGATACCAAGCCGGCGTTGCATCCGTTTATTCCCGTCGAGATCGCAAGAACGCTTGGCAGCTACATGCGTGACGTGGTTGTCGACGGCACCGGCCGGAGCGTGAAGACGGTGCCGGTTCCAATCGCGGGGAAGACGGGTACGGCAGAAGTCAGTGGTGCACCATCGCATTCATGGTTCGTTGGATTTGCGCCGTACGGCGCCGCGACCCGCCGCGTTGCTGTCGCCGTCATTCTCGAGAACGCAGGCTACGGCGGCCAGGGCGCAGCTCCTGCGGCGGGCGAAATCGTGGCAGCAGCGGCGGCGCTGGGCCTGGCGAAATGACCCCAAGGAGCAGCAATGGACTTTGCGTCGAAGGCGCGGAAATTGGAACGGCGGATCAGCAGGACGGTCGATGCTGCGGTGGTGGAGTTCGTCGGCAGAACCACGACCTCGCCGATCGAGATCGTACACGGTGTGCTCGATCGCGCCGAAGCGGAGATTCAGGATATCGGGCGCGGCCGTCGCGTGTTTCCGTTCAATCGCGTCCGTGTCCAGGTGATTGCCGGCGACAAGGAATCACGTGCGCGGGCTGCGGCAGTATTCGACGGGCCGCCGTCGCTCTCCGACCGACTGATCGAGCGGCTGAAATCATCTGGCTGCACGCTCGACACGCTCGACGTGCCCGTCGTGTACGTTCGACGGCGTGCGGCTGACTGGTCAGAGGCTGATTTTCATGTCGAGTTCGATCGCGCCGACCGGTCAGAGGAGAAGCAGGCTCCCGCCGCGCAGGTCAATGACGCAATCCTGCGTCTGAAGCTCGCCGTGATCAAGGGGACGGCCGAACAGCGCAATTATGCGTTCACCAGAGGGCGCATCGATATTGGCCGCCGATCCGATGTCGTGGACCAGCGGCAACGATTGATTCGGACGAACCACGTGGCGTTCATCGAGGATGGACCCGACGAGAACCGCACCGTCTCGCGCCGGCATGCCCACATCGAGTTCGACGCGCAGGATCGGTCTTATCGCCTGTGGGACGACCGCAGCGCGCACGGGACGACGATCGTTCGCAACGGACGGGCGATCAGAGTACCCGCCGGGGCACGGGGCACGAGGTTGGAGACAGCCGACGAGATTGTGCTCGGGCACGCTCGGCTGCGGGTGGCTGTGGAGAAAGGGAAAAGGTAGAACCTTTTCCCTTTTGCCTTTCAAACGTTTACACCGCTGCGACTTCCATGTCCTTGGCTTCTTTTACCAGGCCAAGCTCGCGCCGGACGCGATCTTCGATCGCGCTGGTAATCGCGGGATTCTCCTTCAGGAACTGCTTGACGTTCTCGCGCCCTTGCCCGAGGCGTTCGCCGCCAAACGCAAACCACGTCCCGCTCTTCTCGACGATCCTGCGATCGACGGCGAGATCGAGCAGATCCCCTTCCTTCGAGATGCCCTCGCCATACATGACGTCGAACTCGGCCTCCCGGAACGGCGGCGCGACTTTGTTCTTGACCACCTTGACCCGGGTGCGGCCACCGACGACCTGATCGCCGTCCTTGATGGCTCCGATACGGCGGATGTCGATTCGAACCGACGCATAGAACTTCAGGGCGCGGCCGCCGGTCGTGGTTTCCGGGTTGCCGAACATGACCCCGATTTTTTCGCGCAGCTGGTTGATGAAGATGAGGCTCGTTTTCGATTTCGACACGACGCCCGTCAACTTGCGCAGCGCCTGCGACATCAGACGCGCCTGGAGGCCCATCTGCGCTTCGCCCATTTCTCCTTCAATCTCTGCGCGTGGAACGAGTGCCGCGACCGAGTCGACGACGACCACGTCGACGGCACCGGATCGGACGAGCACTTCGACGATCTCCAGCGCCTGCTCGCCGTTGTCGGGCTGCGACACGAGAAGATTGTCGAGATCGACGCCCAGCTTGACGGCATACTGCGAATCGAGCGCATGTTCCGCGTCGACAAAGGCTGCCATCCCCCCCAGTTTCTGCGCCTGCGCGATCACCTGAAGCGCAAGCGTCGTTTTCCCCGAGGATTCAGGGCCGAAGATCTCAACGACGCGTCCTCGCGGCACGCCGCCAATCCCCAGCGCGTAATCAAGACTGACCGCTCCGGTCGAAATGGCAGGAATGGTGTAGGCCGCGTCCTTCTGGCCGAGGCGCATGATCGAGCCTTTGCCAAACTGTTTTTCGATCTGGCCCACAGCCATTTCGATAGCCTTGAGACGCTCGCGGTCGTTCCGTTCTTCTGCTGGGGGCATACGGTGGCGCTCCTGACGTGAATGCAGTTGACTGTCGAGCCATTGTGCAGCGTGGTCGTGACAAGGAAGGTCATGGCCGCAAAATGAATGAACGACAGCGACTGCATTCTAGGAGTGTGCCGGGGAGAAAGTCAAGCGAAAATCTGTGAAGCTGCATAGGCTAGATGGCCCAAAATCAGCAGCTTACGGCGATGATCGACTTTCGCCTCTGGTCGTGGCACGTCGCAGATCCTGAACCGCCAAAAATGCTGCGCGGTTGCGAAAAATGCGACGCGTGCCGGCTGTTGGCTGCTGGCTTTTGGCGTCTGGAACCCTCAGCGACAGGATGCCTCACTGAGGGTCCAAGTGCAGCGGATCAAACGGCGCGAGCGAAGGGAGCGAGCGCTGGCAAGGCGCTGGGGGTGGAGCCCCAGCGCAAAGTAAAAGAAAAGGATCTCCGAGCTACACATGCCGTCCCCAATAGGTCACGCCATCGCGGGCGTGATTGCTGGATCGCTTGTCTCACTGCCACGCCAGGACACAGCGCGGCGGATTGCTACCTACGCCGCCGCAGGAATGGCGGCGGATCTGGATCTCCTGGTCGGCGCACACAGCGGACCATCGCACGGCATTGGTGCTGCCCTGATCGTGGGGATCGTGACCTGGTTGGTTGCGCGACCGCGTGACGCGGTCCTCGCGTGTGCGATCGCGCTCGCTTACGCGTCGCACACGCTGCTTGATTGGCTGGGGAGCGATTCGTCGCCGCCGATCGGCATCATGGCGCTATGGCCGTTCAGCCATGAGTACTTCGAATCCCCATGGCACGTCTTCATGGCGATTTCGCGGCGCTACTGGTTGCCGGAGTTCTGGACGGTCAACCTGCTCGCGCTCGGGCGCGAGCTGCTGATTCTCGTCCCGCTCGCCATGATCGTCCTGCTGCGCAGAAACCGATCGCCGAGCCGCGAGTAGCGAACACCGACCGCCGGGAACTACCGCCGCTTGAGCAGGGTCTCGAGTCCCGCCTTGTCGACGGCGCGAAGAATCGCTTCCTCGGGCGCCACCAGGCCCTTTTTCACGAGATCGGCAAGCGCATCGTTCAGCGAAACCATGCCCTGAGCCCGGCCGACTTGCATCATCGACGGGATCTGGAACGTCTTGCCTTCGCGAATGAGATTGCTGATCGCACCGTTGGTGAGCAGCACCTCCAGTGCAGCGACCCGTCCCCCGCCGATCTTCCGGCACAGCGTCTGCGCGATGACGCCGCGTAGCGACTCCGACAGCATCACCCGGATCTGGGCCTGTCGATCGGCAGGGAACTGGTCAATCACGCGATCCACCGTCGAAGCCGCCGTCGTCGTGTGCAGGGTGCCGAACACGAGATGGCCGGTTTCCGCGGTCTCGATCGCGATTGCGATGGTCTCGAGGTCGCGCAGTTCACCGACGAGCAGCACGTCGGGGTCTTCGCGCAGCGCCGCGCGGAGCGCGTCCTTGAACGATCGCGTGTGGTTGTGCACCTCGCGCTGATTGATCAGGCACTTCTGGTTCTGGTGCACGAATTCAATCGGATCTTCGATCGTGATGATGTGATCGGTCCGGTTCCGGTTGATGTAGTCGATCATCGCGCAGAGCGTCGTCGACTTTCCGGACCCCGTCGGGCCGGTCACGAGGACCAGGCCTTTGGTCAGTTTGCAGAGCTCCAGGACGTGCGCCGACAGTTCGAGCTGCTCCGCGGTCAGAATCTTCGACGGGATGACGCGGAACACCGCACCGACGCCCTGACGATCCATGAACACGTTGGCGCGGAATCGCGCGAGCCCTGCGATCTCGTATGCGAAGTCGGTGTCGTGACGTGCCTCGAACTCCGCCTGATTCACCACCGGCATGATCTCTTTGAGCAGCGTCAGGACCATCTCTGACGTCAGGGGGCCTGCCGCTTCGTGCAGCCGGCGCATCTCGCCATCCTTGCGGACGAGCGGTGCGACCGATGCGCTGATGTGCAGGTCCGACGCCTTGAGCTCACACATGCGACGGAACATCGCGTTGATGGCGGGCTCACGTCGAAGCACCGGCGCGGCGCTCCCCGTGCCGTTTTCCGGCGCTGGGCGTGCGGCAATATCAGGTGTATCGATCGTGGCGGGAGCAAACGAATCCTGTGCGGTCTGCGTGGCCGTGGTCAGCATCGCGCCGACATTTCGCAAGGGACATGCCGGCAAAACACGGCAAATTCTCGAAGGTTTTTGACGCTTCCCGCGGCGGCAGTCGAAGCGCTGTCCTGTTCTCGCACACGGCGCGAGCTTTTTCGTGCTTGCGCGGAGTGCGTCGCGAACCAGTATTCTTCGCGTGTGCGGATACGCCCTGCTGTGCGAGCGGCGTTGGGTGTCCTGGTCCTCGGGCTCGCGCTGTGTCACGTCGTGCGCGCATCGACGCAGGGTGCGACGACCCCCTATGCCGACGCGATCGATCTGTTTCGTCAAGGTCAGGACGAACTCGCACTGAACAAACTCGCGAGGATCATGGCCGCCGAGGTGACGGCCGAGCGGGACGCGCTCTTCAAAGCACTCGACGGCAAGAACAAGGAAGACTCCGAACGAGCGGCCGCTACGATTTGCGGCGCGGTCATGTTGCACACGGCGCGCGCATTTGTCGCGCTCACCCGGCACAACGAGGGGGAGTTCCGGTACCAAATCGCGCTCTCCGAGACGTACGTCGCCAAGCTCAGATCACGCGGTCGCGCCTCTCCGTTCGTCAAACAGTGGCCGCTCCTCGTGCTCGCGCTTCTCCACGAGGGCCGGTTGGTCAGGACGGCAAAGCAATTCGGCGAGCATGCCCGCGATCCAAGCGGCGACTCTGCGGAGCTCCTCTTGGCGCTCGGCGCCACTGAGGAGATGGCCTGGTGGATGAATCACGAGGATGATGCCGATGTGAAGGGGGATTTGGGCGATGCCGAACGACACTATCGGCAGGCACTCATTGTTGCCCCGACCCTGGCCGAAGCACGTTTGCGGCTTGGCCGCGTGCTCGTGCTTCGTAATGACGCCGAGGGAATGAAAGTCCTGGGACAGATCGGCCCAGCCGCAGAAATGCCGTACCAATATCTCGCCAGGCTGTTTGAAGGAGAGACGCTCGAGAAGCGCGGCGACACCGTGGAAGCCGAACGACGCTACAGCGCGGCCGTGGCGATGATGCCCACCGCGCAATCGGCATACGTCGCCCTTGCACACGTGCGGCATGCACGCGGCGCCCGCGCCGAGGCGGCCGAGGACGTGCGTTCGAGCGCGCGTGCGCGAGATGTTCCCGATACGGCGGATCCATGGTTCTGGTACTCGCGCGGAACCGCATGGCGTGGTCCGGGGTACGTCGAAGAAGCGCGAAGGATGATCCACCCGTGATTCGGCTTCACGCCGCGTGTGCCGTGGCGCTCATCATCGTCATCGCTGGACCTTCTGTACCTGCGCAGCGATTCACGTCGGGGACCATTGGCGTCCGCGTCGACGTGTTGGTCACGCATGGGCAGGAACTGGTTCGCGGACTCAGTGCCAAGGATTTCGAATTGCGAGATGAGGGCGTGCTGCAAAAGGTATCCGAATTCGAGGTCGAGCAGATCCCGCTCAATCTCATCCTCGCCTTCGATACGAGCGGCAGCGTGGCCGGGGACCGGCTGCACGCGCTCGTCCAGGCGGCGCAATCGTTGCTGGAACGATTACGACCAGACGACCGTGTTGCGCTGGTGTCCTTTGCGACACGTGTTCGGCTGCTGGCGCCGCTGACGCCGAGCCGGCAGCAGATTCAGGGTGCGTTCGCGACGCTCTCAGCGCAAGGCGCCACGTCGCTTCGCGACGCGGCGTTTGCTGCGCTCGCCCTGCGAGAGGCGGATCCTGGACGGACGCTTGTCTTGGTCTTCAGCGATGGTGCGGACACGGCGAGCTGGCTCCGCCCGTCGGCTGTGATCGAAGCGGCGAAACGGACCGACGCCGTCGTCTACGCGGTCGCAATCGGGGAACAGCGTTATGCATACACAATGTCGTCGACATCTGGCAGGACCGGTATCACAGCGGCGAAGGTGATAACCATCGAGAAAGCCGGCAAGTTTCTCGACAACCTCACCGAGGAAACTGGCGGGCGAGTGATGTTCGCCACTTCAAATAGAGATCTGCGCGCGACGTTTACGCAAACGCTCGCGGAATTTCGCGATCGCTACGTCTTGTCCTACACGCCGACCGGCGTGTCGCCGACCGGATGGCATCGGCTCGACGTCAAACTGAAAGGGAGGTCAGGGAAGGTAACCGCGCGGCGAGGCTACTTCGCCCAATAGATCTACCCCTGCGACTGGTATTCATAAAAACCGCGGCCGCTCTTGCGCCCCAGGTGTCCGGCCGCAACCATGCGTCGAAGCAGAGGACACGGACGGTATTTCGGATCTCCCAGCCCATTGTGCAGGACGTTCATGATCGCGAGGCACACGTCGAGGCCGATGAAGTCGGCCAGCGCCAGCGGTCCCATTGGATGATTCATGCCCAGCTTCATCACCGCATCGATCGCATCCGGCGTGCCAACCCCTTCCATGAGCGCGAAGATCGCTTCGTTGATCATCGGCATCAGAATGCGGTTGGCGATGAACCCGGGGTAGTCGGCGGCTTCTATGCCGGTCTTGCCGAGTTCCATGCACAACTCGGCTGCCGTGAGCATGGATTCAGCCGACGTGGCTTGCCCGCGGATCAATTCCACCAGCGCCATCAGCGGCACCGGGTTCATGAAATGCATGCCCAGCACTTTGTCGGGCCGTTTGGTGGCGGCCCCGAGCGTGGTGATGGAGATCGATGACGTGTTCGACGACAGGATGACGTGCGGACGGGTCAGCGTATCGAGCCGGGAGAACAACGCACGCTTGGTGCTCTCGTCCTCGACAATTGCTTCGACGATGTAGTCGGCGGTCGCGAGGGCATCGATGCTGGTGCCGATCGTGAGACGCGACAGCGCCGCGTCGCGCTCGTCCCTGGTGAGCTTGCTCTTGTCGACGAACTTGTCGAGGCTCTTCTCGATGGAGGTTCTCGCTCTGTCAAGTGCCGGTGCCGCGAGGTCGACGAGCTGTACTTCGAATCCTTTTTGCGCGAACACTTGGGCGATCCCGTTGCCCATCGTTCCTGCGCCAATGACTCCTACACGTTTGATATTGAGCATTGCGGCTTAGAGAGTACCAGAATCATCCCCGAGACCCGACTCATCTCTTCATGCACTTGCCTGAGGCGCGCAGCTTGCAGCCACATCACCACGAGCGGCTGTCACTCCGTAGTTCGGCCGTGCAGTTCGATTGGGAGGACTCTCGCAAACCGGACGAAGTCGGTGTCGCTGGTCAGAATCGGGAGCTTGCGGCGCTCGGCGACGGCGCAGATGAGGAAATCGGTATTCGTGCCCTGCACGCCTCGCGCCCGGCAGGTGTTGAAGTGTTCGGCTGCGCGTTCGAAGTCCGCCGTCTCCAGCTGTTCGTCAACGAACGGTCGCAGGTGATCCCGCAGCCGTTCGAACGACTCCAGTGTTCGGATGCCGCTCAACAGTTCCTGGCGGATCGGTCCAATCATCGCGATACGCCCCTGGTCGATCAGGAAGCGCAGTTCCTCGACCACGGGCTCGTCGAGTCGGGCGCGGCGCCGCAGCGCCAGTGACCAGACGGACGTATCGACCAGCACCCTCATCTGCGGCGCCGCTGCTTCTTGTAGTTGTACGTAGGTTCGTACGCGACCTTTCCGAACAGCGCGGTGATGTAACGTTGGCGCCGTCTCGCGATGTATTCGCGGAGTGCCTCGGTGACTGCCTCCTTCTTGGTGCGGCGTCCACCGACCGCGACCGCTTCATCAACCAGCGCCGGATCGAGGTCGAGATTCGTCGCCATCCACACATTATTACACACATCGTGATGTGTAGCAGAGGGCGAGAGGAAACCGTAGTGGAGGCAGACTTTTGTAGACGCCACAAGCGACAAAATGCCGTGCCGATCGAACACATGGGAAGTTTTCCGGCAGTTTTCGCGGGACTCTTTTTGCACGCTCGACCGCTCAGTGTCTATCAGACGGTTCACAGCACTGGCTGCGCTGAGCCTCGTCGTATTGGTGACTGGTGAGGCTCGTGGCCAGGATGCAAGCACGCTCGCGCGTACCGGCACGGCAGCGATCGACGCCCGCCGTTTCGGTGACGCGCTGACTACCTTTACCGAGGCAGCTGCGCTGGAGCCGGGCGACGCCACCCTCTCTTTTGGCGCTGGCGTCGCCGCTTTCATGCTCGGGCAGAACGAGGTGGCACGATCCCGGTTCGAGCGCGCCCTCGCTCTCAACCCCGGTCATGTGCCGGCCGCGTTGTGGCTCGGCGATCTGCACTATCGAGCAGGACGATTGGAGCAGGCGATCTCGACCTGCGAGGCCGCCCTGGAGCGGGCGCCGCGCGACCGTGAGCTCCGAGACCGGCTTGGCAACTGGACCAGGGAGCACGAGCTCCAGAGTCGATTCCACGAGGTCCGTACGAGCCACTTCATCGTGCTCTTCGAGGCAATCGTTGATGAGCCATTCGCTCGGCGGGTCCTCGAACAGCTCGAAACGGCGTATGCGCGAATTGCTAATGTCCTCGGTCTCTACCCATCAGGGCCAATCACCGTTCTGATCTACAGCCGACAACAGTTTGATGACATCACCCGGCTCGCGTCCTGGTCGGCTGCAGCTTATGACGGACGCATTCGAGTCCCGCGCAACGTCGCAGTCAGTGAACGCGATGAGCTCGATCGCGTGCTGTCA
This sequence comes from Vicinamibacterales bacterium, assembly GCA_035758845.1. Lineage (GTDB taxonomy): Bacteria > Acidobacteriota > Vicinamibacteria > Vicinamibacterales > 2-12-FULL-66-21 > JALZOC01. Next base: position 34,686 of record DASTVZ010000012.1, on the reverse strand, counting down.
CACGAGTTTGTTCATGCTCTTGTCGACATGACGGCCGGCCGCAGCGTACCGGCATGGCTCAACGAAGGGCTCGCCACGGCACTGGAACCAACGGACTCTACAACCACGGATCCGACGCCGCCGAACAGAGCGCCGCCGGCTCTCTCACGGCTGCACCGCGGTTTCGTTCTTCTCTCGAGGCGAGACGCCGAAGCTGCGTACACTTCGTCTGCACAAGCCGTTCGCCGGCTGCTCGATCAGCATGGTGCAGGCACGATTGCCGCTCTGCTCGGGGATCTCCGGCGGGGTGTGCCGTTTGCGACTGCGTTCGAGAACCGAATTGCGATGCGCTACGAAGATTTCGCGGCGCTTGTGGCCCGCAGCAACCCCTAGTCCGGCGGGAGCTGCGTCTCAGGCCTCCGACTCACCAACCCAGGACGGGCACCACACGTCGCTCTTCCTCACCACGACGCGCGAAGCACGAGCGCGGTCCATCCGTCACGCGACTTCGTGTCGACTCGATGCATTCCTTGGTGGACGTAGGCTTGCGCAACTTCGAAGGCCAAGGAACTGGCGATGCCCGACAGCACCAGTTGACCGTGATGTCCGACGCGTCGGACCAGAGCCGGTGCCATTTCGATCAACGGCGCCGCCAGTATGTTGGCGAGAACCAGCGGCCACGTTCCTGTTACGATTTCGGGCCCGCCGCATGAGAGCCGCACTCGCGCCTCGAGTCCATTTGCGCGCGCGTTGTCGGCCGTTACGGCAAGCGCCGCGGCATCCGTATCGATTGCCGTGGCACGCGACACACCGAGCATCAACGCCGCCAGCGCCAGCACGCCGGAACCTGTGCCCACGTCAAGCACACGATTGGGCGGCGCGGTTCGAATGAGCTCATCTATCGCTTCGAGGCACATTGCCGTCGTCGGATGTAATCCGGTACCAAACGCCGGCGAGTCGATGAGCCTGAGGTCACCGGGTTTCCGATCGAGGGAAGCCGGAATGATCCGAAGAGATCCAATGCGAATCGGGCGTGGCGTGAGCACCCAGACGGAATCGTCGTCCCGCCCAACGGCGGGCGAGACCACGATGTCGTCGGCACCGAGCGCGCCGGCGACGTGTTCCGGCGTGACGCTGTCGGGCATCAGCGCCGTCACGCCATGGCCGAACCATGGCTCGACATCAAGTGCGCCCAGGTGGACGAGCCGTTCGAACGCATTGTCGACCTCACCGTCGCAGCGGATGTCTATTCGGTAAGGCACGAGGGTCGCCTCCGGATTTGCGGATCGCTCATAATCGCAGAGCAAAATGATCTCCAGGACGCTTGGTCCGTATGAGGTCCTGCGCAAGCTGGGCGAAGGCGGAATGGGCGAGGTCTATCGCGCTCGCGACACGAAACTCAATCGCGACGTCGCGATCAAAGTGCTGCCTGAGATCTTCGCGTTCGATCAGGACCGGCTGGCCCGTTTCACGCGTGAAGCACACACGCTCGCGGCGCTGAATCCCTCCAACATCGCCGGCATCCATGGCATCGAGGAATCCGGAAGTGTGCGGGCACTCGTCATGGAACTCGCCGAAGGGGAGGACCTGTCGTCAATCATTGCGCGCGGCCCGATCCCGCTTGAGGGCGCCTTGCCGATTGCCAAGCAGATCGCTGACGAAGGGACAAACGGTGCGCGTGTTGACCAACTGGGACAAGCGGCTGGGCAAGTAGGGTTAACCGCGTTCGACCGCGAGCGCCACGCCATTGCCTCCACCGAGGCACAACGCGGCGATCCCACGTTTCAGACCTCGACGCTTCAACGCATAGATCAATGTTGTCAACACGCGGGCGCCGCTCGCGCCGATCGGGTGACCGAGCGCGACGGCACCGCCGTTGATATTCACACGCGACGGATCGATTTCCAGTTCCCGCAACACCGCAACCATCTGCACGGAGAAGGCTTCGTTGATCTCGAAGAGGTCGACGTCCTTCAAGTCCCAGCCGACCTTTGCCGCAACCTTGCGAACCGCTTCGACCGGCGTCATCAGCACGAACTTCGGCGCGAGACCGCTCGTCGCCTGTCCGACGACGCGCGCGATCGCACTCTTGCCGAGTGCCTTCGCCTTTTCGGCGGACATGATCACGACGGCCGCTGCACCGTCGTTCACGCCGGGCGCATTACCGGCGGTCACGCTGCCGTCTTGCTTGAACGCCGGCTTCAAACCCGCGAGCGTCTCGGGCGTTGTGTCCTCGCGAATCGCCTCGTCACGATCGACGACGATCGGGGTGCCCTTTTTCTGCGCGATCGTGATGGGAAGAATCTCGTCCTTGAACCAGCCTTCACGCGTCGCGTGCGCCGCCTTGCGGTGGCTCTCGGCCGCGTACTGATCCTGCTCGCAGCGCTTCACGGAATATGTGTCGGCGACGACCTCGCCCGACATGCCCATGTGACAGTTTTCGAACGCGCACCACAGGCCGTCGTTGACCATCGAGTCGACGAGGGTGCTGTTTCCCATTCGTAGCCCTTCACGGACGCGCGGCAGCAAGTACGGAGCATTGCTCATCGACTCCATGCCACCGGCAACCGCGACCTCGATGTCACCGGTCGCGATTCCCTGCGCGGCCAGCATCACGGCTTTCAATCCCGAACCGCACACCTTATTGACCGTCAATGCGGCGACGTGCTCGCTCAGGCCGCCATTCAGTGCCGCCTGGCGCGCGGGGTTTTGACCATTGCCCGCCTGGATCACGTTGCCCATGATGCATTCGTCAACGGTCGACGCATCAATCCCGGCGCGCGCGACTGCCTCGCGCACGACCATCGCGCCCAGGTCTGTTGCTTTGAGGTCCTTCAGAACGCCGAGGAACTTACCGGTGGGGGTTCGGACTGCAGAAATGATGACGCTGTGTTTCATGTGTTGGCTGCTGGCTCCTGGCGCTGCTGGTTCGAATCTCACGCTTTGGTGTCTATTCGCTTGATTTGATCGGCGCCGAGAATCTGCTGCATTTTTTTGGTTACACTGTCGCGCGATCGCTCAATTTCCCGAATCCAGCGTCGATCGACAGCGCTCACCGTCAACACACCGTCTCTCAGTTCCACCGTGGTCACTCGCGCCACGGGCTGACCGACGGCGAGTTGCCAGGCAAAGTTCGTCCTTTCTTTAGACGCTGGTTGGCGGCGAACGATTTCCGCGAGGACTCCTGCTGAGAAACTTTGAAGTGGAATCATGTCCGTCTTCTTTTATTCACTGCGCGTGAGGCCCCCCCACGCGCTCTCGCTCGCGGGCGCCGCGCGGCGGCGCTTCCCTCCGCCCGCTCGCTCGGGCCGCAGGCGCTGGCTGCCCAGAAGCCAGAGCCAGAAGCCAACAGCCAGAAGCCAGGCGCCAAATCCGATACTATCAACTTTCCCGTGCACCTCATCCTGGCTTCCGCCTCACCTCGACGGGCTGAGTTGCTGACCGCCGCCGGGTTCGAATTCGACGTCTTGCCGGCTGACGTGGACGAGACACCGGGGCCCGGTGAAAATCCGTTGCAGTACGCACTCCGAGTCGCGCGCGACAAGGCCAACGCAATTCAGGCACGCTGCCGCGAATCCGGCGCCACGATTGTCGCCGCAGACACGGTCGTGGTTGCGAACGGCGAAATCCTCGGAAAACCTCAGGATTCAGAGGATGCGAGGCGCATGCTCCGGTTACTGTCGGGCGGGGCACATGATGTGCACACCGCCGTGGTCGTTCGCCGAGGGACGGTGGAACGGAGCGAGGTTGTCACGACACAGGTGTCGTTTCAGCCGCTTGATGAGTCGGAAATCGCGTGGTACGTAGACTCACGAGAACCGGAAGGGAAGGCGGGTGCCTATGCGATTCAAGGTCGCGCCGCCCGGTTCATCGAGCGGATTGACGGTTCCTGGTCCAACGTCGTCGGGCTGCCAGTGGCGACCGTGTATCGCCTTCTGCATGAGTTGCGATAGTTGATTGATCGGATTGACCCCGACGGCGGGAGCAAAGTATTCTGAGGATGCGATTTCCCGCAAATCATTATGAAACCTAAGCATATCAAGATCGCGGTGACCGCCGCCGTGCTCGCGCTTGCTCTAGGCGGCCTGTTCTATTCAACGTTGGCCGAAGGCACCGAATACTACGTGCACGTCGATGAGGTGATGGCCGACCCGGCTGCATGGCAGGGAAAGCGGCTGCAGCTTCACGGCTTTGTCGTCGACAAGTCGATCTTCGTCAAACCGCAGACGCTCGAGTACGTGTTCCAGATACAAAACAAAGGGTCAGTCGTTCGTGCGAGCTACACGGGAATCGTTCCCGACACGTTCAAGGACGGCTCCGAGGTCGTGGTGAAAGGGAATCTGGGGCCGAACGGATTTGCGGTAGAGCCGAATGGCGTGATGGCGAAGTGTCCGTCGAAATACGTCGAGGGTCAGCCCGGCGCACCTAGCAAGTAAGGAAGTCGCTCGTGCATCTCGCGAGCGTTGGGAACTCGGAAGAACCCCGTAGAACCTGGTAGAACCCAGTCGAACTCCGTATAGAATCCAGGAAAATTGCGATGCCTTCTCTTGGCTCGTTCCTTCTGCTCGCCAGTTTCGTCGTCTGTGCCTATGCGATTGCGGCGTCCGTCGCCGGCGCACGCCAACGATCGCTGCGCCTGATTGAGAGCGGAACCGGCGCTTTCTATCTCGTCTCGGCGCTGATGACGGTCGCCTCTGGCGTGATCGTGCACGCCTTTGTCACCAACAACTACGCGATCAAATACGTCCAGCGCTACTCCGATTCCGCGCAGCCGCTCGCCTACAAAATTGCGTCGTATTGGGGCGGGCTCGACGGCTCGATCATGTTTTGGGTGTTCCTGCTGGCCATCTTTGGTTCCGTCGCGGTCTACACCAATCGCGAGCGCAATCGCGAGCTGATTCCTTACGTCGTCGCTGTGATCTCCGCCGTGCAGATGTTCTTTATCTTTCTCATGGTGGTGCACAACAACCCGTTCTCGACGTTCCTCTCGCAAGCGCCGACCGAAGGAAAGGGGCTCAGTCCTCTCCTGCAGAATTTTTACATGGCGATCCACCCGCCGTCGCTCTACACGGGATTTGTCGCCATGACGATCCCGTTTGCGTTTGGTATGGCGGCGCTCATCACCGGACACCTCGATGATTCGTGGCTTCGCGCCGTTCGTCGATGGACGATGATCGGGTGGCTGTTTCTCTCGTTCGGCCTGACACTGGGCATGCTGTGGGCGTACGAAGAGCTGGGATGGGGAGGCTTCTGGGGCTGGGATCCAGTCGAGAACGCAGGCCTGCTGCCATGGTTCACCGCGACCGCCTTTCTGCACTCCGTCATGGTGCAGGAGCGCCGCGGGATGCTGCGCGTGTGGAACGTCACGCTGGTCATCGTCACGTTTTTCCTGACGATCTTCGGCACGTTCATGACCCGATCGGGAGTAGTCCAGTCGGTGCACGCGTTCGGCGAGGATCGCGAGCTCGCGTGGATGTTCACGGTGTTCATGATCGCGATCGTGACGTTCAGCTTTGGTTTCGTCATCTACCGCCTGCCGCTGCTCCGATCGCGCCATGAACTGGATTCGTGGATGTCGCGCGAAGCGGCGTTTCTGGCGAACAACTGGATTCTGCTGTTCTCGGCGTTTTTCGTGCTCTTCGCCACGATGTTTCCGACGTTGAGCGAGGCGATGCGAGGACGACGGCTGACCGTTGGTCCACCGTTCTTCAACAAGTGGATGCTGCCGATCGGCTTGATCCTCTTGTTGTTGACGGGAGTCGGACCGCTCCTCGCGTGGCGCAAGTCCACGCTCCGCAATCTGTTTGAACAGTTCCTCTGGCCCTCGCTGGCGTGCGTCGCCACCGCGATCGCTCTTTATGCCGTCGGTGTGCGCGTCTGGACCTCGGGTATCTGCTTCGCGTTGTGCGCGTTTGTCGTCACGACGGTGCTTCAGGAGTTGATCCGCGGCGCACAGGTGCGGAAGGGTGCAACAGGCACCGACATCATTACCGCCATGATCGGTCTGGTCGGCCGCTCGCGACGGCGATACGGCGGCTACATCGTGCACGTCGGGATCGTGTTGATGTTCCTTGGATTCGCCGGACAGGGGTTCCATCGCGAAGAGCAGGTGCCACTGAAGGTCGGGCAGCAAACCACCGTGGGGCCATTCACGGTTCGACACGATGCGCTGCGCGTGACCAACGACGCGCAGAAGCAGATGGTCACCGCGGACGTGACTGTGTTTGAAGGCAACAAGCAGATCGATCGAATGCACCCGGCGCGGTGGTTCTTCGCCAAACATGAGGATGACCCGACCACCGAAGTCGCAATTCGGCGTGCGGTGTCGGAAGACCTGTATCTCGTGCTCGGTTCGTACAACGTGAGCACGCAGGAAGCCACCTACAAGATCGTCATCAATCCGCTCGTGAACTGGATCTGGTTCGGGTTTGCAGTGATGGCGCTTGGAACGGGGCTCGCGTTGTTGCCGGAAAGCGCCTTTGCGTTTGCCGCGGCGAAGGTTCCAGCCGGCGCCGCCACGACGTCGCTTCTGCTGTTGTTCGTGCTGTTGCCTGCGGCGGCGCGCGCCCAGCACGTCGAGAATCCGCAGGCCGTCATCGTTCCGCCACAGTCACAGCTCGAGAAGGACCTGCAGCGCGAGATCATCTGCATGTGCGGAACCTGCGGGCGCAAACGCATTGGCGAATGCACGTGTTCGGATGCAGCGCAGATGCGCGGCGAGGTTGCGAAGCTGGTCGCGGAAGGAAAGACGCGCGAACAGATTTATGCGTACTACATCGCGAAATACGGTAGTCAGGAGCCGCTGGCGTCCCCAATCGACGAAGGGTTCAACCGGCTCGCCTGGTTCTTTCCCTATTTGATCGGCGCGACCGGCGCGGCGAGCATTGCCGTCGTCGCGTTCCGATGGTCGCGCCGCGAAGCGGTCAGTGAAACTCCAGAGACGCCGAGCGACACGCCCGAGGATCCGACTCTCCGTGAAAGGCTGGATGATGAGCTCCGCGACCTCGATTGAGCGGAGTGATCTTCCGCCTAATAGGGAGCGTCCGCCTAAAGGCGGAAGCTACAAAGGTGCGGCGGGAAGACACGCTGCCATGACCGATCAGGGCTTTCGGCCGTGGCACTTCTTCGTACTTGCATCGCTGGGCGCGTCCACGATCGCCGTGATGCTGTCGCGGCAGTCCGCTCCCGAACATCTCGTTTTGATCAGTCTCACAATCGGAGCCGCGGGATTTGCGGCCGCTGCTGTTTATCGAATGATTGTGCCGCTGACGGTGCGCGATACGTCAGCTCTGGTCGAACGACGGTCCGAGCGGGTGCGGGCAACGCTCGAACGGGAGAAGACGCTGGTTCTTCGCTCGATCAAAGAACTCGAGTTCGATCGCGCGATGGGCAAGGTCTCGGCGAAGGACTTCGAGGAAATGGCCGGCCGCCTTCGCGCGCGCGCGATCAATCTGATGAAGCAGCTCGACGCAGGTGGATCCGGCTATCGCGAAGCGATTGAGCGCGAGCTGAGCGAGCGGCTTCAAAAGGGCGGCAAAATCGGGAAAGCCCAGAGTGTGACCGCCGTTGTCGCGTCGGGAGATAAAGCTAGGGCAGAGTCTTTAGAGCCAGCCAACGCCCCGGCTCCTCCCACGTGCGTGTCGTGCGAAACGATCAACGATCTCGACGCCAGGTTTTGCAAGCGGTGCGGCTCGTCGCTCGTGACAGTGCAATGAAAGCGCGCGCGGTCTTCGTCGCGCTGTTGGTGACGAGCGTTCTGGTTTCGCCGCGTGCCGTGCAGGCACAGATGCCGGACGCGCGCCAGATGTCCGGCGTACCTCTTCCGGTTGCCGATCTGCCTCCAGGCACCGTAACCGTCCGCGTTGTCCGCGGTGCCATGACCAACGTAGTTCCCGGTCAATTGGTCGAGCTCACCGGCGGTCCGTCCACAGTGTCGGCGAAGACCAACGACGCGGGACGCGCGGAGTTCAGCGGTCTCCAGCCTGGCACGCGAGTTCGAGCATCCACGACCGTGAACGGTGAGCGGCTCGAGTCGCAGGAGTTCGCGGTTCCTGCCGCTGGTGGAATTCGAGTGGCCCTGGTCGCCACCGATGCGCAGCTTCAGCAGCAAGCGGATCGCCAACGTCAGCAAGCGGAGAGCGCCGCCCAAGCCGGTTCCGTCGTGCTTAGCGATCGCTCTCGGTTCGTTTTCGAGCTGGGCGATGCAGCACTCAACTCGTTCGCGCTTCTGGAAATCGTCAACGCAGCACAGGGGCCGGTCAAGACAGTCAACCCGATCGTGTTCGATCTGCCCTCCTCGGCCGTCGGTGCGGGTCTTCTCGAGGGCTCGACGAATCAGGCGAGCGTGACCGGCAGTCGGATCATCGTCAATGGTCCATTCGCGCCCGGGTCGACGGTCGTGCAATATGGATATTCATTGCCCATTTCCGGCGGTTCGATGACCGTCGAACAGACCATGCCGCTGCCGCTCGGGCAGGTGAGCGTTCTCGTGCAGAAGATGGGCGACATGCAGCTCGAGTCGCCGCAGGTCGCGGAACATCGCGATATGCCCTTGCAGGGATCGACCTTCATCGTCGGTAAGGGACCGGCCGTCCCCGCCGGACAGGTGATTCGCTTCTCGTTCCGCGGACTGCCGCACGCGCCCGTATGGCCGCGAAACGTGGCACTCGTTCTCGCCGGCGTAATCCTGGCCGCAGGTGCCTGGGCCAGCCGCCGCCGAACGCCGGCACATCATGCGGAGCAGGACCGCCGCAAGCGGCTCGATGCGAAGCGCGATCGTCTCTTTGCTGAATTGACGTCGATCGAAGAACAACATCGCGACAACACCATCGATCCGGAACGCTACGCGACGCGGCGTCGCGAGCTGCTGGCATCGCTCGAACGCGTCTACGCGCAGCTCGACGACGAGGCGGCATAGCGAGTTTGATGGACTTTCAGTCGATCAGCTTCACCGACGTTTCCCGACACTTCGGTCGCCGCCGCGTTCTCAACACGATCAATTTCCGATGCACTGCCGGCGAGACGGTGGCGCTGGTTGGCGCAAACGGGGCAGGGAAGTCGACGCTGCTCGGGATTGCCGCGACGCTGCTGACTCCATCGTCCGGACGGGTTCGTTACGGCGATTCGGAGTCGGCCGGCACGGCCGAACTGCGCGCCCGGATTGGCGTCCTCGGCCACGATCTTTTCATCTATCCCGAATTGTCGGCCGCTGAGAATCTCGCATTTTTCGCGCGCGCCTACGGCATTCGCGACGTCAACCGGGTCGTGCAATCCGCACTCGAGCGCGCCGGTCTCGATGAACGCGACGATCCGGCCGGACGTTTCTCGCGCGGCATGCGTCAGCGGCTGGCGCTCGAGCGCGCGCTGCTGCACGAGCCGCGGCTGGCCCTGCTCGACGAGCCGTTCACCGGATTGGACGACGCCGCGACGGCTGCCCTTCGCGGGCGGCTGATCGATCTCCGCAACGCAGGCTGCATTGTCCTGGTCGCGACCCACGATCTGGAGACCATCGATGGCGTCGCGGACCATGCTGTCCTGTTGCGCGGCGGCCGTCTCACGGCGATCGACGACGGTCCCGGTTCGTTGCGCGAGCGCTACCGTCGAGCGAGCCGTGAGTCCTGAGCGCCGGCCATCGTTTGTCGAGACCGTCTGGCTGGTCACGCGAAAGGATCTGCTGATCGAACTCCGCAGCCGCGAAGTCGTCTACACGACGCTGTTCTTCGCGGTTGCCTGCGTCCTGGTCTTTGCGTTCGGGTTTGTGCGCGAGGGCATCGCGGTTGATGATGCGGCGGCCGGTATTCTGTGGATCGCCATTGCTTTCTCCGGCACGCTCGCCCTGGGTCGTACTTTCGAACGCGAACGGCAGAACGATACGCTGCGCGCTCTGATGCTCGCGCCGATGGATCGTCCGGCGCTGTATGTCGGAAAGCTTGTCGGTGTGCTTCTCCTGTTGGCTGCGGTCGAGGTGATTGTGACACCGCTGGTCGCATTGATGTTCGTCGCACCACTCTTCGCGCACCCCCTGCTGATGGGCCTGTTGCTGGCGACAGGGACGGTTGGATTCGCGGCGGTGGGAACGCTTTTCGCCGCGATGCTCGTGCGTGCCCGTAGCCGGGACGTACTACTGCCGATCCTGCTGTATCCGATTACAATTCCCGTGATCATCGCGGGGGTTCGCGGCACAGCCGCGCTGCTGCAACCTCAAGCGGATCTTCCAATCGCGCGCATGTGGCTCTCGATGCTCGTCTTTTTCGATATCGTGTTCATCACCTTGGCGCTTTGGACGTTCGAACCGGCAATGACTGAGTAGGCGCCTGCGGACGCTGCGAGCGGCGAGTCTTCGAGCCCGCGAGCAGCAGCGCGTGGGGGTGGGGCCCCACGCGCAGTGAGAAGAGGACACCTTCGTGAAGAAACTCTTTACTCCACTGCTCATCGTCACCGCTGCGTTGTTTGCCTACGCTCCGTTCGCAATCCAGAACGCGCCGTACGAGTCGACGATGGGACTCGTACAGAAGATCTTTTACTTTCACGTGCCGGCGTGGATTGCGATGTTCCTGGCGGCGATGGTCTGTGGTATCGCGGGTGCGATAGTGATCTTTGCTGGCCGAAAGGATGCGGATCGCGTCGCGCTGGCTGCGGCAGAGCTGGCGGTGGTATTCGGCCTGATGGGGCTCATCACCGGTCCGCTGTGGGGCCGCAAAGCATGGGGCGTATGGTGGCAGTGGGATGCGCGATTAACTTCCGCACTCGTCATGTGGCTCGTGTTCGTTGCCTATTTGCTCCTCCGAAAGTATGGCGGCGCTGGGTCCGAGAAGCTTTCGGCCGTGCTCGCGCTCTTTGGAATGGCGAACGTGCCGTTCGTTTACTGGTCGGTCAACGTGTGGCGAACGGTCCATCCGAAAACCTCCGTCGTCATGACGCTGGAGCCGTCGATGGGCATTCCGTTTCTGCTGTGCTCCCTCGCGTTTGTGGGACTGTTCGCCGTCCTGCTTGCCGCGCGTGTGAGACTCGAGACCGTGCGCGCCTCGGTCGATGAACTCTATCTTTCGCTCGAGGATTAACAATGAGACGCCTCTTATCCTTGTCGTTTGCCTTTATTCTCGTCGCGCTGCCTTCGTTCGCACTGCAGCAGCCGCCGTCGCCACCGGAAGGATTCGTCCCCGCGAGCAGCTTGCCGGGGCAGGAACAGCTGCCGGCCGCGCCGCTCGTGATCATCGCGTATGCGGTGGTATGGCTGCTGGTCCTTGGCTATCTCTGGTCGATTTGGAGCCGTCTGACTCAAGCAGAGCGTGAACTGGCGGACGTCAGCCGACGCCTTGCCGCAGGTCAGCGGCGATGAACTTCTCGAACATGACGTCGGCGCACCTGATCTTCATTCCCGCGGTGCTGCTGATCGGCGTCGTGATTGGTTGGATCCTGGGTTCGCGTGCGGCGCAGGACGCGTTCGGCGCGGAACTTCGAAGGAGAGAAGAGCGCGCCAAACGCAATCCCTAAACCTACCTCCCGATACCGAGCCTGTTGGCGAGACTCGCTGGGAGTCCTGCGTCGAGTATCCGCCGCTGAGCCGCCTGCACGGAATATTCAACCCTTCGAATCAGCACCGACGGACCGGACGAATCGTAGATACCAAACGCCGCGCGCGGATCGCCGTCGCGTGGTTGTCCGACCGAGCCGACATTGATCAGGTAATTCAGGCCGCCTTCGATCTGCACCAGCGTCTCGTTCGGTCCTTCAGGGAGGAAGCCGTCGAAGATGTTGGGATTCCGTCGAAACACGACCGGTAGATGCGTGTGGCCGAACAGGCACACCGGCCTCGCGGCGGAGTCGAGTGCATGGCTCGCGTCTTCCGCGTCGAATATGTAGTGATCCTCGTCGAACGGCGCCCCGTGGCAGATCTCGATCGCTTCGTCGATCGACATTGGGCCCTGTGGCAGCGCTCGTAGGTACTCGCGATCCTCGGGCGACAGCATCTCGAAGGTCCATTGAGCGGCAAGGCGCGCCACGTAGTTGAAGGAGCTGCCGTCTTCGACTCCGCACGCCGCCTTGTCGTGATTGCCACGGATGGTGGCCAGCGGATTCAGCGACCGGACGCGATCGATCACGGCCGATGGTTCGGCGCCGTAGCCGACCAGATCGCCGAGGACGAGGACGCGATCCCACGTTTCGGCGGGTGCTGCCTCGAGCACCGCCTCGAGCGCGTCGATGTTGGCGTGAATGTCCGAGAGAATGAGATAGCGCACAGCGGTCTTCGTTCAGCTGACCGCTTCGAGTATGCGCTCAGCGATCGCCTCTGGATGCGCGCCGCTCGCGTCGACCCGAAGTTGTGCGTAGGCGTATGCGACCTGCCGCGCCGCAAACAGCCGCTCCATCTGCGCGCGATCTGCGGCGAGCGGCCGTCGGCCGTCGGCCGGCATCCTGGCCACCAGTTCTTCAAGCGGTACGTCGAGCCAAACCGACACTCCGTCCATGACGATCGCGGCGCGATTTTCGGGATCCATGAAGGTTCCGCCGCCAGTCGCCACCACGCAGTGTCGAAGGGGAAGGAGGAGCCGCAGGATCTCGCGCTCGATCGAACGAAAGTACGATTCGCCGCTCCTTGCAAAAATCTCGGCCACAGTCCGCCGTTCGCGCGCCTCAATCAGCTCGTCGATGTCCTCGGCGCGCCATCCGAGCCGTTCAGCCAGTATCCGCGCGACAGTCGTCTTGCCCGCCGCCATGAATCCAACGAGATAGATCTTGTCCGCCGTCACCGTGTGAGCCGCGCGAGCTCGTCGAAGAACCCGGGATACGAAACGTCGACCGACGACGCACCGCTGATCGTGGTGGATCCCGCCGCGCGCGTGGCGGCAATCGCGAATGCCATCGCCAGACGATGATCGCCGGCGGCGTCGACCGCGCCGCCTCTGAGCGGCCGCGCTTCGAGCGTGAACCCGTCGTCATATTCTTCGACCTGCGCGCCGAGCGCGCGGAATCCCGCGGCCAGTGACGAGATCCGATCGCTTTCCTTGACGCGCAATTCACCGGCGCCGCGAACGGTGAACGTCCGTCCCGCTGGCATCATCGCGGCCAGTGCGGCGAGTGCCGGAATTTCGTCGATGACGAGCGGCACTTCGTCCCGATCGACGGTGAAGCTTTCGCAGTCCGCGAACGAAAACCTGACGGTGCCGGCCGGCTCGCCGGCGCGCTCCTCGTCGCTTGAAAAATCAACGCGAACGCCGGCACGGCGCAGCACTTCGAGCACCGCGATCCGCGAGAGATTGAGACCAACGCCATCGACATGAATCGACCCCCTCGGCGTGCCGCCGGCAAGCGCGGCCCAGAATGCCGCCCCAGAGATGTCGCCGGGAACGATGAGCGTTTGCGGCTGGAGGCGTTGTCCACCCTCGACCTCGACACCCCTGCCATCGCGGATCACTTTGACGCCGAATGCTTCGAGTGCACGTTCGGTGTGATCTCGGGTCGGGATCACCTCGGCAACACGCGTGCGGCCGGATGCGTGCAGTCCGGCAAGCAGTACGCCGCTCTTGACCTGTGCGCTCGGTACCTGCGGTTCGTGGGTAATTCCGTGCAGCGATCCGCCGTCGATGGTCAGCGGCGGACGGCCATCCCGTGCCTCAATCCGTGCGCCCATCTTCGTCAACGGATCGATGACGCGGCGCATCGGCCGGCGTTGCAGCGACGCGTCTCCGGTGATCACGGTTCGGAAGGGATGTCCGGCGACGATCCCCGACAGCAAGCGCATCGTCGTCCCGGAATTCACGGCATCGAGGACGCTCGAGGGTGCCTGGAGACCTCCGACGCCCCTTCCCAAAATTGTCATCGACCCCGGGCCGGTCCGCCGAATGGTCACACCAAGGCCGCGCAAGCACTCGAGGGTGGCGGCGCAATCCGCACCGGGCGAGAAGCCGGCGATGGCGGATTCGCCGTCGGCAAGCGCGGCGAGCATCGCATATCGATGAGAAATGGATTTATCGCCCGGCACGCGGACACGCCCGGAGGCGCGGGATTGAGGGGCAATTGTCACGGAATCGGCCGGCGTGCGGAGCATGAACCGCACTATAGCATTCGCACTCTTGATGGGATCCGGTTTAGTATGTTATTCACTCGCGTGCCTCGAGAGACCGTTGCCGCGCCCGGACCGAACCCTGGGCGCTTCATTTTTCGTTGGGGGGCGCGGTCGTCAGGCCGCGCCTCTTTGCATCACTGCCGCCGACGCGGGCGGGTGCTTCCCGCATGCTGAAACGCGGCGGCACGGTCCGGCTTCACATCCACAGCAAGTTCGACATGGTGGACTTCGTGCAGGTCATCAGCGACCGCATTGGTCAGCTGGCAGGCTTGGACGAGGACACAGTTCATTGGATTGGCGTTGCAGTGCGCGAGTCGGTGATCAACGCCATCAAACACGGCAATCGGGAAGACTTCGCGAAGATGGTCCTCGTCGAATTCGCCGTCACACCGGTCGCCGATCCTCGCGAACTGGTCGTCCGTGTCGTCGATCAGGGTGAAGGATTCGAGCCCGACGAGGTGGCTGACCCGCTCGCGCCGGAAAACATCCTGAAATCGAGCGGCCGGGGCATCTTTTTCATGCGCAGCTTTATGGATGATGTCGTGCTGCAGCGCGGTGCGCAGGGCGGCATGGAAGTGCGCATGGTCAAGAAACTGGCAACCGGTGCCTGATCCTCTTCCTCCAGTTTTTCTCGCTACCGCAGTCGAGTCGGTCATCCGCGCCGGTGAAATTCAGATGGCGCATTTCGGCAGCGACCTGCGCGTCGATAAGAAGGGTGCGATCGATCTCGTCACTGAAATCGATCTTCGCGTCGAACGTGAATTCCGCGCGCTCATCGCATCACGTTTTCCGACCCACGTCGTGCTCGGGGAGGAGTTTTCTGACGTCGAGGATCGCGACAGCGTCCCCGAGTACTGCTGGGTCTTCGATCCCGTCGACGGGACGACCAACTACGCGCACGGACTGCCAATCTTCTGTTCATCGCTGGCGCTCGAAATTCGCGGTGAACCGTCGGTCGCGGCGATCTACGATCCGAGCCGGCGCGAGCTGTACACCGCCGAGCGCGGGCATGGTGCGTGGTTGAACGGTGCGCCGCTGCGCGTATCGAGCGCGACCACGCTGATCGATTCACTTCTCTGCACAGGATTTCCCTACAGCGTGCAACGCGACGCGGAGGCGCTCGTCGGACTGTTCGGCGAGTTCCTCAAGGTCTCGCGCGCAGTGAGGCGTCTTGGATCTGCCGCGATTGATCTCTGTTACGTCGCTGCCGGCCGTCTCGACGGCTTCTGGGAGGAGTCGCTTCACCCCTGGGACGTCGCGGCCGGTGCGCTCATCATTCAGGAGGCAGGCGGACGAGTGACGGATCTCGCGGGAGGTCCGTATAGTTCGCGTGCGGGAAACCTGATCGCCACCAACGGTCATATCCATGACGCCATGGTTCAGGTGATTCAAGCGTTTTTGAAGGGACGGTGAGCTGTCTACATTAATCAGTGCGCGTGAGGCCCCACCCCCACGCGCTCTCGCTCGCGGGCGCCGCTACGCGTCGCTTCCCTCCGGCCGCTCGCTCGGGCCGCAGGCGCTTTCTCTTTCTTAGGACGATCTGACCACGTGATTAGACATACTCCATCCCTGCTCTGTTTGAAGTTGGCACGTTTTCATCCGACATCGTGGCATTGTTCATGCTGACCCGCTCAGCAGTGAAATTGGTGAATTCGTGAGTTTGTGAATTGGTGAAGCGATTTTCGGTGGTATGTCCGCGGATTCGGCAACTCACCAATTCACCGATTCGCCAATTATTTAGGAGTCTCTCCATGTTGACTGGATTACGGCGCGGTGTTCAGTGCGCGGTTGGACTAGCGGCGATGATAGTCCTGCTCGCGCCTGCCTCGGCGTCCGCACAAATCAGCCGGGTCTCTTCCTCTGATCATCGCAACGCGGTCGGCGTCACGCTGGGTGGCTTTTTTCCGAGGGGTGAAGATGGCCGCGTCGACGGCGATGTCATCGTACGCGACCTCGACGATCTCATCTTCGAAGTGAACGACTTCAACGGCTTCACCTTCAGTGGCGAGTGGCTGTTCGGTCTTGGTAAGTACCTCGAAGGCGGGGTTGGCGCCGGCTTCTATAAGCGCGGGGTCGACAGCGTCTATCGCGGATTCGTCAACGTCGACGGTTCGGAGATCGAGCAGGACCTCAAGTTCCGCATTGCCCCAATCACCGGCACCATACGGTTTCTTCCTGTCGGCCGCGGCAGCATCGAACCGTATGTCGGCGTCGGCGTCGGGTTTTTCAACTGGCGTTGGTCGGAGACCGGTGAGTTCGTCGATGCTTCCGACAATTCAATTTTCAGATCGACCTTCAAGGCCGACGGGTGGGGTGTCGGTCCAGTAATCCTTGGCGGTGTCCGCGCGCCGATCGGCGACGCCTTTGACGTCGGTGGAGAAGTGCAGTTCCAGAAAGCCACTGGCGACATCGATCGCGCGGAGACGGGACTCCTGGGCGACAAGATTGATCTTGGCGGATGGCACGCACTTTTCACGATGCATATCCGGTTCTAAATAGGTTCTTTCAAGGTTCGTCAGGGTGCTGCTTGGTTCTGCAGAGTTCGCGCGAAGCTCGTAGAACCTCCTAGAATTCAGTAGAACCTTCGATAGAGCGCCACTCCGCCGCCCTCAGCGACTCGTATGAAGCCGTCGAGGAACGCGGGGTGGCGGCGCGCCTCGACGAAAAGCGCGTCCCCTCCTTCCGCTTTCTCCTCGATCGCAATCCATCCGACAACGGCCTTCGGATCAGTGATCGCGAAATTCCAGATATCGCCGTTACCTTCGTGCAGGAAGTCGCGAATCACAAATCCATGCGCGGACAGATCGTGCATGTAGTGGCCGAGCGACCCCATGCTCATCATGATCGTTCGTCCATCGCGGTGCTGGACGAGATACGCAGTCACGGCCTCGCGTCCCTTCTGGTTGACCGCGTCGCGTTGCGATTCAACGATCAGGGGAGCAGCGGGGTCCAGTGGGTGTGCCTGAACGAGTGCGGCGGTTATCACCAGCGCTGCCGCGATCGGTTGAATGCGGAGCCAGAGCAGGCCGATACCACCTCCTGCCAGCGCGGCACACGCGGCGACGAGCGGTAGGTCATAACGGATTCGGAATGGATGTCCCTGGACGTACGCGCTCAAGGGCAGCGCCGCAGCAGCGATCGGCGCGAGGATGAGGGCGAGCGGCGCTCTCGTTCGCGAACGGACGTATGCGATGACGATCAGAATCGTACCCGCATATCCCGACCACACCAACGCCGTGCCCGAGAGTCGATAGAGGCCTTCTCGCAGTTGATCCCAGGCGACGAGTGGATGTGCCAATGCGTCGACGTTTTCAGCGACGAAGAACCCGCTGGTGACAAACCACGACCCGACCGTCCAGCGGCTGTTGACGAGGAAGAGCGCGATCGCAATGGCCGGATAGGCGGTTAGCCGAGCACCGGCGCCAAGCGTCGTCCTGATCGGCGCGCCCCGACGGATCAAAACGCCGACCGCCAACGCGACAATCGCCGCAGCAATTGGCCAACCCTCATACCGCGTCAGGCACGCTGCCGCCAGCGCGGTTCCTGCTGCCGTTGGCGATTGGCTGATGTCCTCCAGCCATCTCACGGTGAGCGCAATCGAGACCATGACCGTAGCGAACAGCAAAGGCTCGGTCATCGGCGTGCTCTGCAGGTACAGCACATTCGGATTCAGAAGCAGCAGCGCCGCTGCAGCGATCGCCCCAGCCGCCGACCCTGTCGTTCTTCGAATCGCCTCCGACATCGCCCACGTAGCCAGCGCGATACTGAGCACCGAGATCGCGATCGCGGACGCGCCGGTCCGATAGAGCGCATCGATCTGGACGGGAAGCATGTTGAGGAGATGCGGCAGCGGTAGCCACACGGCCCCAATCTGCTGCCACCCTGGCGTCAGACTGTCGATAATCCGCCGGGCGACGACGAGATGGGCCCGCGCGTCGTAGTGCGCAAGCGCGAGTCCTGCTCCAGAGTAGTGGAATGCCGCTGCAGTCCCGGCGATGCACGCCATCAAGCTGATGAGGAGCGGAGTGCGGTCTCGTGTTGACGGCGGCAAGATCTCGCGCCCCTGAGGACGCTGCGACACGGCAACGCGCGTAGTGAACAGGGCGGTATTAGTCTACACTCACAGGCATGGAGCGCTTGGTCAGCTGGGTGCAGGGCTTCGCGCTGGCACTTGGCGGGCCAGGGCTGTTCCTCATTGCTGTTCTCGATTCGTCATTCCTCTCCTTTCCCGAAGTCGTCGATCTCCTGATCGTCATCAATGTCACGCATCATAAAGAGCGGCTGATTTACTACGCGACGCTCGCAACGCTCGGGTCCATTGCTGGATGCTTCCTTTTGTATTACGTCGGGCTCAGGGGAGGGGAGAGGTTCGTTCGAAAGAAGTTCCACGAGCGGCACATCGACAGGGCGCTCGAACTCTTCCAGAAGCATGGCTTGCTCGCGGTGATCGTTCCGTCGCTCTTACCGCCGCCGATACCGTTCAAGCCCTTCGTGTTGATTGCCGGCATCGCCAAGGTGCCGCCGATCGATTTCCTGTGGGCCGTCGCGCTCGGCCGCGGCGCACGATACTTCGGCGAAGGCCTGTTGGCGTACTGGTATGGCGAACGTGCCGCGGAGTTTCTGAAGAACAACGCGCAGGTCGTTTCCCTGGTCGTCGCTGGCTTGGCTCTTATAGGTGGCGTTGGGTGGATCTGGTGGAAGTCGAGGAAGGCCAGGCCAGAAAACCCTGTATAATGAGCCGTTTACCCCCATATGAGACCGGAGATCTCCGTTGTCATTCCAATGCGGAACGAAGCGCCAAACGTGGTGGAGCTTCACAGGGAGCTCACCGACGTACTCCGCTCGTTCGGCCGGCCCTACGAAATCCTCGCCATAGACGACGGCAGCACTGACGACACGTTTCCGAGGCTGGCGGCGATACATCGCACGGACCCGAGACTCCGAGTGATCCGCTTCCGGCGAAATTTTGGTCAAACCGCCGCGTTTGCCGCCGGGTTCGCGCACGCGCGTGGTCGCTACATCGTCACCTCTGACGGCGACCTGCAGAACGATCCGCGCGACATTCCGGCGATGATCAAACTGCTGGAGGAGCGGGGCTCGGACATCGTCGCCGGGTGGCGGCAGAATCGGAAGGATCCGTTTTTCAGCCGCCGGCTGCCATCGATGATTGCCAACGCAATCATTTCGTTCTCGACGGGCGTGAAACTTCACGACTATGGCTGTTCGCTAAAGGTGTTTCGCGCCGAGGTCGTGAAGCCGCTGAAGTTGTACGGCGAGATGCATCGGTTCCTGCCGGCGATTGCAAGCGAGATGGGCGTGACGATCGACGAGAAGGTCGTCAATCATCGTGCCCGCCAGCATGGGACGTCGAAGTACGGCATCTCACGCACGATTCGCGTCATCCTCGATCTACTGACCGTCAAGTTCCTGATCAGCTACTCGACCCGGCCGCTCCACATCTTCGGACTGCTCGGGATGGCGATGGGCAGTCTCGGCGCGGCCGTTTGCGCCTGGCTCGCGTGGGTCAAGTTCTTTGGCCACGAAGGCATTGGCAATCGTCCGCTGCTCCTCTTCGGCATTCTGTTGATCTTCACCGGCGTCCAGTTGGTGACGCTTGGCCTCCTCGCTGAAATGCAGGCGCGCACCTATCACGAGTCGCAGGACAAACCGATTTACGTCATCCGCGACGTGCTCGAGTCGGAGCGATCCCGTGAAGACGAAGTGGTCGAAGCGTAAGCGCTAAAACCGGCCTCTCAGAGCGCTTCCAAGTGAAGCCGGACGCGGACGGTTTGACAGCCACACATTGCGATAGATCGTGCCGGCAATCGACGCCGATTCGGTCCCGCTTCGCCCGACCGGCGCACCAAGGTAGGCGTAGTGCGGATTGGGGGCGTAGCTGCCTTTGGTTGGCATACCCTGGTTATAGATCGTATTCCCAGCGATCCCGCCTTCACGAACCACAACCCGGAACTCGGGCCCCCACGTCGTCTTCCAGTGATACGTCGTCGTGGGATTGAGGAGGAACACAGACGCGAGCCGCGTCGCCGTGGCCGGTTCAAATCTCAAATCCAGATCGTCGCCCGAGCCATACAACGCTCTGAAGGTGATCGCGTTCGGAGGGAATCCCGCCGTCCCACGATATTGAATGTCGACGCGATAGCGGTTGGTGATGAAGTCGTCCTGTCCTTCCTGCATGCCCATCACCTTGGCCTTGTCGCCGGGCGCATTCGCACGAAGTCCTTCGATGTCCATCGAGAACTCGCCACTCGTGATCGTCTGCGGCAAAAGGTACTTCACGTAGCTCTGCCCGTTGTTCAACTGCAGTCCCTTGCCGGGAATGAATGTCGTGGAGCCGATTAGTTGGCCAACGGTTTCACCGTGAATCAGCGGGTCGTACAACTCGCCGGCGCGGAGGAAGCCAACCAGCTTCGATCGAAACGTTCCGGTCGCTGACCACGGACCAGTCGAGGAACCCTGCACGGCACGCGCACGCCAGTAGAAGAGCGTCGTCGGTTGAAGATCCGTTTCGACGGTGAAACTGGTCTTGCCGTTCGCGCCCTCCGGAACGCCAACCTTACCGACGGTCGACGCCAGGCCAGGAACTCCCGAGGTCGACGCAGTGAATCCGGTGTTGTCGGAGATCTGAAACTCGTACATGCGTGCGCCCGTCTGGTCGGCGGTCGCGTTGCGAACGACGAGCGTCGGACGAAGCGTGTCGAGTTGCTCATCGCTTCCAGGCGCATCGAGCGCCGGGGCGGTGACATTCGCGACTGGCGTCGGCCTTGTCGGCTGCGAATCACCCCCACATGCGCCGTATGTCGCAGCCGCCAGCACCACCGTAACAAACGTAACGAATTTCGATCGGGTCAAGATTGCGTCCTCCTGAAATTTGACGAGCCGAGGTATCACGTCCTGCGGCGTGCGTTCTTTCGCGCCGAAACTTTTTCCAGCACGATGATGTGTCGCTGGTGCACCGCGACGTCGGGTGCGTGGCGGGCGTCGCGCAGCAGCCGGCCGACGCTGGTGAAGATGTCTGCGTCGCCACGGGACAGCCGGGAATCTTCCACGGCGTCCTGAAGACGAAGTTCCAATTGCGCGATCGAGAGCGGTTCGTCGAACGAGATTAGAGCGCGTCCATCCGATAACGGCACCAGCACCACCCCCGTGCGCTGCTCGAGCGTGCGCGTGGAATTAACGACGATCACGGCCCGGCGGCCGAACGTCGCAAGTTCCGCCGACGGATGTGGACGTTTCGCAAGCTCCGGCTGTGCGAGGCGCACCACGGCGCGACTGAGATCGGCATCGATCCTCGACAGGGCCTCGATCACTTCCTCCGGGAGCGTCAGGGTGACCGCGCGCGACGGCCGGGCAAATTTTCGCGGCCGTCCGCGCCTAGGCGTGACCGCTCGAGCGATGGAATTCACTTCTTGGATGTATCGGTGCGGGGGAGCGAATTACCTAGATATTAATGCACATGTTTGCGGAAATTTCAATAGAAAATCCTTGGCTGCTGGCTGCTGGCTGCTGGCTGTGCTGGCTGCTGGCTGCTGGCTGCGTGTGCTTGACCTCTAGTGCGGTGCGAGGCAAGACGTCGCGAAAAAAGACGCGAGCGAGCGCCGCGAGCGAGCCACGCGAACGGCGCGAGCCGGCGAAGCGGCTCGCAAGAGAGCGTGAAGGGGAGTCCGAGGGGCGAAGCCCCTCGGAGTGATCATGCGATAATTGCGCGTGCCATCATCGACCCCGGAGCGGCGCGAAGCGCGGCAGCTCAGGGTGGTCCTCTTCTCGGGCGGGCGGGGTTCCGGTGTTCTCACGCGCCAGCTCGTCGCCAATCCCGGCATTTCACTCACGGTTGCAATCAACGGGTACGACGATGGGGCATCGACCGGAGAGGTGCGGCGGTTTCTCCGCGACAGTCTCGGACCGTCCGACTTCCGGAAGAATGCCTCGCGGCTGGCGAGTGAGCTTCGAACTGCGTCCCCGGCACTGATCGAACTGCTTGACTGGCGATTCCCTGCGGGTGTCACCAGGACGGAGGCGCGGGACGCCTTCGCTGTGGTCGCCGGCGATCGGAATGTTGAAGCCCGGGAAATCCGATCGCTTGCCGATCGAATTGACAGCTCGATCAGGTCGCGCATTGCCGCGGCGTTGAAGCAGTTTACCGACCTCCTCGATGAAACGGGCGAACCGTTCAACTTCTCCGACTGCAGCCTCGGGAACCTCGTCTTTGCGGGCTTATACCTGCAGTCAAACCGGGGGTTCAACCGCGCCGTTGATGAGTACACGGCGCTCGTCGGCCTGCCGATCGGCCTGATTGAGAACGTGACGGACGGCACGAATGCCTGGCTCGTGGGTGTGGACGACGCTGGACATGTACTGGCGACGGAAGAGGAGATCGTGAATGCCGCGCGGCCTCACCGCGTCCGCGACATTTTTCTGATCGATCGGCCCTTATCGGATTCAGACCGGCAGCAGATGGAGGGGAAGCCGGACGCAGCGTCGCGGGCACTCGCGGTGCATGCGGTCTCTCCCCGCGTGAATCCGCGTCTCACCGAGAAGATCGCAGCGGCCGACTTGATCATCTACGCGCCAGGGACACAGCATTCCAGTCTGTTTCCGTCATACCTGACGCCAGGGCTCAGCGCGATCATCGCGG
This sequence comes from Vicinamibacterales bacterium, assembly GCA_035758845.1. Taxonomy (GTDB): domain Bacteria; phylum Acidobacteriota; class Vicinamibacteria; order Vicinamibacterales; family 2-12-FULL-66-21; genus JALZOC01. The sequence goes on along the minus strand of DASTVZ010000012.1, from coordinate 11,989 downwards.
CGAATCTGTCGGCGATCAAACTGCTGATCACCAACATCCAATCGGACGCAGAGATCACCGGCAGGAATGCCGTCGATATCATCGATCGCGCGGTTTACTACTTAAAGGAGAAGGGGCGGGTTGCGTTTCCAACTCCCTGCCTGATCACGCACTACCTCCTGAACGACCCCGGGCACGCGGATGTGTCGACCCCGTACGTCCCGCTCGGACCGCTTGACTCGATCGAGGATCCTCGGCTCGTTCGTATCGGCAATTACGAAGACGGTGTCACCGGACGCCACGATGCCGCGCGCGTTCTCGCTCCATTTCTTGACGCGATCGTCAGCGCCGGGCGGCGGAAGCGAATCGCGGTCCTGCTGCACGATGCAGGATCCACGAACAAGGTCGTGCAGACACTTTTGGAGATGGTGCGCGGCGGAATCGAGCGGCTCCCGATGGACGTGACCGTGTTCTTCTCGGGGGCGGACGCCCTGGATGCGACCTTTACCGCCAGCTTGCCGTTTGCGGTCACGCGATTGACCGCAGGAGACAGAGGCTTCATGCCGGCGGCAAGGGGCGCAGGCTTCGATTACGTCGCGCTCTTCGAATCGTCAGGCATGTATCGCGGCGAGGATCTCGTCGCGCTGGCATCGCATCTTGCGATGGGGCGGCTCGATGCCGTCTGGGGAAGCCGTCGGCTGTCGGTGCGGGACATTCAGGAGTCGTATCGTCTCCGGTATCGCAAGAACGTGCTGCTCGGAGCCGTGAGCTATGCCGGGAGCCATGCCCTCAGCCTCGCCTATTTGTTCTTCTACGGGCGCTACATTTCAGATACGCTGTCTGCTGTTCGCGCCGTACGCGCGTCCGATGCCTTGGATACCGGTATCGATTTGACGAGCAAACAGGCGAATCATCAGCTGCTATCCGAGCTGCTGCGGCGCCAGGCGGAAATCCTCGAGATCCCCGTCCAGTTCTTTTCAATATCCCCTGAGCGGGTCAAGCGCACGAGTCCGCTCGACGGCCTGCATGCGCTGGCGACGATCGTGTGGCGCAGATTTGCCCCTGTTCGCCGGGCGCATGCCGAAGACACAGCGTCACCGCGTGTTTCGGAGCAGCCTTCTTCCTCGTCGGTTCGATCGCCGCGTTGACTAGAACTGGCTCCCGATTGCTGATCATTCCCGCGGCCGGCATCGGCTCGCGGCTCGGCGCCGACATCCCGAAGGTGCTGGTCAAAGTTGCCGGCAAGTCGATGCTCGAGCGGTTGCTGGATCTGTATCGCGCGTGGGTTCGGCACATCGTGCTGGTCGTAAACCCTGGGGCCGAGGATGTGGTCCGGCGGCATGTCCACGGCAGCATCGATGCCGAGCGCATCAGTTGCGTTCAACAGAGAGAACCAACAGGAATGCTGGACGCAATTTTGCTCGCCGGTGCGGTCGCGCAAACAGCCGAGCCTTCGAGTGTGTGGATCACGTGGTGCGATCAGATCGCGGTGCATCCGAGAACCATCGAGCGCCTCGCTGAGCGCACGGCATCGGCCTCGGAGGATGCGATGGTGATGCCGACCGTCATGCAACACACGCCCTATATCCACCTCGAACGCGATTCGACCGGCCGCATCGTTCGAGTGCGCCATCGCCGCGAGGGAGATGCGATGCCCGAGATCGGCGAGAGCGACATGGGTCTGTTTGCGCTCTCGCGCCAGACCTACTTCGATCGGCTGCCCGCCTATACCCGGGAGGTGGAGCTTGGCCGGGCAACGGGGGAGCGAAACTTTTTGCCTTTCATTCCCTGGCTGTCGCGAACCGAGACCGTGACGACATTTTCGGCCGAAGATCCGATGGAGGCCGTGGGGGTCAATACCCCCCAGGATTTGGTACGCGTCGAACAGTATCTTCGGGCCGTGCCTGATCCGGGAGCCAGCAGCCGAGAGCCAGAAGCCAATGGCTCGAAGCCCTGAAATGTCCACTCTGTCGATCGTCATCCCGGCGTACAACGAGGAACGCTTCATCGGCACGCTGCTCGAACAAATCAATGCGGTCGATCTCGCCCAACTCGGTATCGACAAACAAATCATCGTCGTCGACGATTGTTCGAAGGATTGCACCGCGGACATCGCCGGCGCAGTGCAGGGCGTCACGTTGAAGCGAATGCCGCTCAATGGTGGCAAGGGGAAAGCAGTACGGGCCGGCATTGCGATGGCCACCGGCGAGTATCTGATTATCCAGGACGCCGACCTCGAGTACGACCCGAACGACTACGTTCCGATGCTGCGCGCGTTGTTATCGGGTAGTGCCGACGTCGTCTATGGCAGTCGATATCTCGGGCGCGGCCGCCACAGTAATCAATCAGTCGGGGCGTACCTTGGTGGACGCAGCCTCAGCCTCATTGCTCTTCTTTTCACCGGGCGCTATCTGACCGACACGGTGACCGCGCTCAAATTGTTTCACCGCCATCACCTCGCTGCGATTGAACTGCAGACCAGCGGTTTCGAGCTGGATCACGAGATCACCGCCAAGCTCGCGCATCGCGGATTGCGATTTACGGAAGTGCCGATTCGTTACCTGCCGCGCAGCCGCGAGGAAGGGAAGAAGATTGGGCCCCGCGATTGGTTCATCGCCATCCGGACGTTCATGCGATATCGGAACGGGTGAGGTCAGAACAAACTGACCGCCACATGTTTCAGCGCTGCGCTCCCGAGGCAATCCGTTCGTAGACCTCAATTGTCGGATTGACCTTGGTCACGTTGCTGAATTGATCCTCGGTCCGGCCGTTGAAGCGGGCCTCCCATTGGAGCGGCGAGAACCAGAGATGCGTTCGATACGACAACGCGCGCCGGTAGCCGGCGCTTCCATCCGCCAATGACGAGTAGAACTCGTTGGAAGCGCGGTTATCTGATCCCCGCGCACTGTAGGCGGGATTGAGGATCACGAATGTCGGCTGCTGTTCGCGAAGCGCCGCCGGCTGGGGCGAAATGGGAATCCAAAGCAATGCCGCCCGCCGAGGTAAATACATTGGCATGCCGTCGGCCGCGATCCGCGTGCTGGGAACGATTCGATCGATGATCCAGTGTTCGACGAAGTAGCGCGAATCTCGAACCATCATCACGTCGAGTGACACGATGCGGGCAGCTCCGTACGCGAGCGCGAGTCCGGCGATGGTCAGGCGCGCGTAACGATAGGGTGCTCCCGCGCGCGTCCATCGATCCAGCCAGACGCCCGCGGCGACGGCAAACACCAGGCAGATTCCGATGAAAAAGCGGTCGTAGTGGTACATGACAATGACGATGAACGCCAGGAAATACGAGACCGCGAACAGCAGCAACCTGGTGATGAGCACGGTTTTCAGTCGGATCGCATCGGCGACGCCGATGCTGCCGATGACAAAAATCGGCCAGCTCATGGCACTGCCCATTTGCCACACGCTGTCGCTGAACAGGTGAAGATACCCAGCCGGCGTGGACGGATACATCCGGAACGGAGCGCTGCTGGGTCCGACAATGACCCGAAAATGCTCGCGGACGCCGCTCGGGTTGAATGGCACATTGAAGAGGATCAACATGGCGGCGACAAAAACGCCGGCCATGGCGAACAGCGCCCGTCTGTCGATGTGTGGCGGCAACGGGTCCGCGTGCGATCGGACTGCGTTGAACACGATGTGGGCGGCAGGGATGACGTAGAACCCATACGCCTGATCCTTGGTCGCGATGGCGGCCGCCCCGGTTGCCGCGAAGAGACACGCGTTTCGTAGGTTCCGGCGGCGGATCGCGCGCATGTAATAGAGCCACGATGCCGTCAGCCAGAACAAATACGGCACGTCCACGTTGGCGGTCTTGGAGTAGTACGTGAGCGGAAGCACAACCAGGGCGCAGGTGACCGCAAAGCGCGCTGCGCGCTGACCGAATTCGGCATCAGTCAGCGAGTAGATGAACGCGAGAATCGCGAGCGCCATCCCGACACTGACGGCGCGGTTGAGCAACCATAAGTACCAATATCGCTCGAGCGTGTCGTGCGTGAGTTCGACCGCGTCGGCGGCCCGCGTCGGCAGGGATGCGACTGCCAGCAGCGCGAAATGCACGGGCGGGTAGTTCGTCGCCCAGCCTGCGGCAAATCGATGGTCCACGATATCGTCGACGTCACCCGGCGAGATTTCGTCGACGGCCCACCCTCTGTAATCCGGAATGCCCCACGAAATGCCGATGATGAACACAGTCGCCGCCATGGCGTAGATCGGCACCATCTGCAAAGCACGGCGTCGGTCCCTGCCAGCGGAAAACGTGCAGCGATAGATGATGAACGCGGTCACCACGCCGATCAGGGCCAGCGACCACAGCAGCGGAAGTCGAGAAGCCCATCGCCAAAGCTCAATCCGCCGCTGGGCCTCTTCCCCGGAGATCAAATGAGAGACGAAGAACGTTCGCGGAATCTGATCGTGCGGACCGTAGGCTTTCGCCCATCGGAGGTCGAGTTCCTGCAGTCCGAAGCCGTCGTAGTAGCGAATGACGATCGGATGAAGTCCACGTGCCAGCTCGATCGTTGACTCGCGCCGCGTCTTATCTCCCTCGATCAACAGGCGCTTGTCAATTTCGATCGAGGCTCGATCGTCGGCGAGCAGCGAGAAGCGATACCGATCCCTGGCCGGCACCAGGAGGTAGCCTCGCCAGATGGCTGTGAACGCCGCGCCGCTGCGTTCACGCGACCGCTGCTGAACGAGTTTCCCCGAGAACCCGTTATCGATCGCGGTGAACTCGGGTGGGCCCTGCCACTCGGCTCCCGCGCGATACTCACCGGCGAGTCCCGAATCACGCAGCAGGCGCCGGTGCTCGATCGTGATCCACGCGCTCGCGCAGACAGCCGTCAGCAGCACGGCACCGAGCGCGAGGTAACACAGTCGACGGGAAGAGGCGAGAGGCTTCACCACAGAGACAAGTAGAGAGAATAATAGTCCGTGTTTCCTCCGCTATCCCTCTGGTGAGTTGTCTCGGAGATGCAGAAATTGACGACCGAGCGCGCGACCTTTTATAATGAAATGTTTATCTCTGCTGCGACATGGGTGTGGAGTTAGTCCTTGATGCTCCGATGCGACGCGAACGCCGAAACGTAGCAGCGCTTTCTGCCGCGTGCGGATTCGTGTTTGCGTGTTGCCTGTTCACCAGCTGCGGCGGATCATCGAGTAGTCCTACTCCGGTTTCGCAATCGTCATCGACGCGCCCTCCGGCGACCGGACCTTCCGTTAACATTGCCCCAATCATCGAATCGATCTCCGCGAGCTCGGACCGCGTCGAGGTGGACAGCGAAATTACTCTGACCGCGGCGGTGCAGGACCAGGAGACACCGATCGAGCAGTTGAAATTCGAGTGGAAAGCCGACGCTGGAACCTTCAGCGGCGATGGCGCGGTCGTGAAGTGGCGCGCGCCGAAGGACATCAAGACGCCCGCCGATTACGAGATCAGGCTGACGGTGACAGAGAGCTATGGGTCGCCAAACAGCGCCGGTGTGCGGCCCCAGAATGCGACAAACGGATCGCTTCAGGGTATTCGTGTTCACAACTCGAACAAAGAGCTCGAGGATCTTTCGATTCAGTTTCTCACCGACTTCGCGCACTCGAACGTCTCGGCCAGCACGTGCGTCCGTGATTTCACCGATTCGTGCAAGGGCAAGGCGGATGAACGGGGAGACATCGAAGCGAATCGCGTTCACTTCGACATCCTCAACTATTCGCTCAACATGAAGTCGATCGTTGTCGCCTCGTCGGGTGTGTCGGCGAATATGATCGTCGCCTGTTCCTTTACCTCGCGGATCAAGGCCTGCGATCCGGGCGACAAAGCGTGTGTCGTCGGCGATGTCGGCACTGCGCGCGGAGACTGCATTCTCACCGGCAAGTACGAAAACCGCCGTTGGTGGTTGTGCGACAGCAACTTCGCCGGCCGGCTCGCCAGTTCGTTCCGCAACTTCTTCGGGCGACAATAGGGTAGGGTGTCTCTTGCTTCGAAGACGCTGACCTGTGTGCTAGTGGCAGCCGTGCTGAGCGCTGCCTGCAATCGCAGCTCGGCCTCCGTACGCGTCCAACGTCACCTTCGCGTGACCGGCACGAGCTTCGCAACCGCCGATCGTCATCCATTCCAATGGCGCGGCATCACCGCTTTCCGACTGCTCGAGTACGTCGCGCAGGGGAAAGACGAGGAAGTGGAACGCTTTCTGTCCTGGGCCGAAGGCCAGCGCCTCACCGTCGTCCGGGTGCTGGCGATGGGTAGTGGGTGGATGAATCTCTCCGCCGAGGACGGACGCAGAGCGTTGCCGCGACTGCTCGACCTTGCGGCGGCGCATCAACTGCACGTGGAAATTGTCGCCCTTGCGGGCACGCGCGATGCGCCGTTGGATCTGGACGCGCAGCTCGACGCGATCGGCAAGATCGTATCCGAGCACGACAACGCACTTATCGAGATCGCGAACGAACCAGGACATCCGAGCCAACTCCCCGACATCCACCGGCCCGAGACGCTGGTGAAGCTGCGGTCGCGAGTTCCGCGAACGATCCCGGTCGCTCTCGGACTGGTCGAAGGTCTCGACCGTTCGTCTGCAGGCGACTACATCACATGGCATGCGCCGCGTGATTCTGGCAGCGACGGATGGGGTCACGTGCTTGCTCTCGCGGAAGGTCCGGATCTCGTCAAGCGCTGGAACAAGCCGGTGGTCAGCGACGAGCCAATCGGCGCCGGTCCGGCGCTCGAGCCTGGCCGCCGCGACGATTCGCCGGCACGCTTCCGAGCGGCAGGAGTACTGACGCGGCTGACCGGACTTGGGGCAACGTTTCACTACGAAGGGGGATTGCAGGCGGCGATTCCGACGGGACGGGAACTCGAGTGCTTCACAGCCTGGAATGAGGCGCGGACGCTGCTGCCGTCGGACATCGAGCGGAGCGGTGCGTTTCGCCGCGCGCGCGATGAAGGTGCTGCGGTGGTGGACTACAGTTCAGACAAGGCGCTCGGCGTGTTCGAGCGTCAGCGCGGCAATCTTGCGTGGGTTGCGGTGATTAATCCGACGGAGGGGTTTGCGATGCGGTGGAACACCGGATGGAATCCGCAGCAGACGCGTCGCCTGGATGGCGTGTGGTTGATTAGTGCGCGCCGCGACGCGCGCCAGCCCCTCAGATGATCACCGCACGCGATAGACGACTACGGGGTCTTCCTCGAATACTTTCTCGAACGCCTTCGACCCATCGAACCGGATCCCATTTGGGTACGCGCGGCGTTCGACTTCGTCGACGTAGACGTAATCGATCCTCAGGCTGTGCGCGATGTTCTCAGCTTCTTGAGGACTGCCGGTCGAGTACATCGCTCGAATTCGATCCGACCGTTCCGCATATTCCGGTATGTTCAGCAGCGAAATTGGCAGTCCGCCCGCCATCCGGCGTTCGGCGAACGACGGGATGTTGCTCCACGTCGATCGCTCACGCGATCGTGCATCCATCTGCACGACGGCCGTTGCCGGTGTGTTCGCCTTAATCCACGCAAAGGCGCGCTGGTGTTGCGTCGTGACGACAACGGTCCAGGGAAAACCAGGCCCCATGGAGAGGTTGTGAATGTCCTGGGCGTTGTACTCATCAATGATTGTCGTCGGCGCGCCGGTGATGAGAGCCAGCACGATGACCGTGCTCGCCGCGAGTCGTCGCGAAGGCGTCATCGAGGCAGCGATGAACCTCGCGGTCAACGCGGCGAGCGCGATGATCATCATTTGGCCGGCACGAAAGGCCATCCACGCCTGATCCACCGACAGCCGGACGAAATACATCAGGAATAACGACAGGCCCGCCAGGATCGCGTAGGGAAGAGCGGGCGCGAAGGGGAGTCCGCCCGCCGCGATCAGGCCCGCGGCGCCGGTCATGAGAATCGGCCCGAGCGATAAAAGCAGCGTGACGATGGGTTGATTACGCGATGCTCCCAGAAAGCCGAATTGCAAGAACCCGCCGGCCCCTTCGACCATCTGATTGGATGCGCACCAGACGAGAGCGGCGGCGACCGGCACTGCCGCGATCGCGTGGCGGAGAACCGTGGCTGGATGTTTCCAACCCGCGGCGGCGATCGACAACCCATAGGCCAGCGCGAAGATGCCGCCGACCAGAGGATTGAACGCAACCGAACAGCCAAGTGCAATGCCGCACAGTGCGATCGCCGAAAGCGAGGCGGACGGCCCGAGGCTCGCGGCGGTGACGAGCGCGACGATCCCGAGTGCGTACGCCATCGAGTGTTGCGGCACATACCAGAGACAGCGCTGCAGTCCGTCGATCCGATGCCCACCGAGCGGCGGCCACGCGGTGACCGCATCGATGTTCCAGTTTCTCAGCTCCGAAAGAGGCACGCCACGCTGCCATAGCTTGAACGTTTCGTAGATCCCTTCCGCGCTCGATGCCAGCAATCCGAGACCGGATGCAATTGCGGACGCGACAGCCCGGCCGGCGACGGTCCACGCGCTGAGGAACACTGACGACATCAGAAGCAATCCGGTCATCAGTGCGTTGACCTTGAGACACAGTTGAACATCCCGCACTGCCGGCGGACCAACCTCCGAGACAGCCGCGGGCAGCAAATAGTAAGTCCAGTAGTAATGAATGGGCTGGCGCGCGAGATAGGGGTTCCGCGGAGGCATGGCGAATTTCGCGATCTCGGACGTGAGTGCCATGTGCCAGACGAAGTCGGCAGTGAAGTAGGCGCGGTAGTAGCGATTGCCGTCGGCGTCGCTCCGCCCGACGCGTGCGAATGGTGGAGTGGCCACCGCAAGCGTCAACACGAGCACTGCCAGGAGCGCGGTCGATCCAGCGGGCGTCCAGGCAGGCAGCGCCACAGCCGGCTTTGTCATCCTGCGACACGCGAAGAATGACAGCGCCGACACAAGGACCCACGAGGCGGCGAAGGTGACGACCGATGGTTTACGCGCCGCAATCGGCATCCAGATGGCGAATGCCGTCAGCGCGTATCCGATGATGGCTGCGGCGATCCATCCAGCGGCATGATGCCGGCCGAACAACGCAAAGCCGAGCGGCAGACCGGGGGCGAGGGCGAGCAAGTAGATCAGCAGATACATCCACGCGCCCGCTCCGCCAATCATCCAAGCGAATCCAAGCAGCGCTATGGAGAACACCGTCAGCGCCAGCGATTTCGCCGTCACGATGGCTGCGCTCCATGACGCTCTGTCTGATCGGCGAATGCGTAGATGATTCCGCCCGGCAGGCTGCCGATCACCCCGAGCGCGAGGAAGAGAAGCGACAGGGCGGTCGCGCGCGCCGGGTCCGCACCGCTGGCGCCGAGAAGCGTCACGAACGCGACCTGCGTCGTTCCGAGCCCGTTAATCGTCACCGGCACCTGCATGATCAGGAGGATGACCGGAATGGCGGCAAAGTAAATCAGCAGTGGCAGCTCGAGTCCGAGCGCTGCGCCGAGGCACCAGGCCTGAATGACCCGGATCGCCTGCACGGCGATCGACATGAGCAGCACACGTCCGAGCGCCCCATGATGGTGCGCGTATCGTCGCACCGCTTCGGTCAATGACTCCGCCGCTCGCCTGACGATGGCGATCGGGGCAAGATTCATGATGTGAAGAAACGCCGCCGCGGCACGTTCGCTGAACACAATTCCGCCTGCCGCAACGCAGGCGGCGAAGGCGATAAACAGTGCGAACGTCAGGCCGCGAGTGGTGCCGATATCGCGCGCGAAGGGAAGCGCGCACGCGCCGACGATCACCATCGAGAGCACACCAAGCACGCGATCCATCAGCACCGATGCCGTCGATTCGGCGAGATGGACGTCGCACCGGGCCAGCGCATATGCGCGATACATATCGGCGGCAACGCTGGGAACGAAGTTACTGACGAACGAACTGACGAAGAAGATCCGCAGTACGCGGCTGAAGGGGGGCCGCGATCCAGGCGTCAACGCCACGAGTAGATCGATCCATCGAAGCGCCATGAGCGACCGGTCGACGAGCACGAGCGCCACTGCCGCGCTCAGCCAGAAAACGTCGGCATTGGCGGTGGCGCGGATAACTTCAGCAGGATTTGCGGCGTAAAGAACAATCGCGGTCAGGACAACCGCGACAAGGATTCGGAGAATCCGTGGCAAGGAGGCAGTCTACCGCACCTGCTCCGCCACGGGCAGCGTCTCGAGATGGCGATCGGGATCGCGCTTTACTTTGTATGCGCGCTTGAGGAATCGCGCGTACGGCACGAACTGCTTCATCGCCCCGACGTTCACCTGGCACGGGCTGAGGCACGTCGGGCACACCTGCTTTTTCAGGTGCTCGCGATGCATCAGGTTCTCGGCCTTGAAATACAGCACATCGGCCGGATCGTCCAGGACGTTGCCGATCTTCTGGGAATTCTCGCAATAGTGCAGATCGCCGTTCGGGTTGAGCAAGAGACCCTGGCTCTGGAACGGGCACGGCATCGTCCGCTTGTAGCCGTTGGCGATCATGTCGGCATAGTGCAGATACAGAAAGGCCTGACCGCTGAGAACCGACTCCTCCTGCACGCGATCGATGAAGAACTTCCGCATAAAGTCTTCTTCACGCTGGCGGAAGCGGATCTGCTCCTCGAGCTCCTTGTTGTGCAGCATCGCATCCGTGAATCGGAGCATGTTGAACACAACGTCGAGCCCCTTCTTGCGGGCCCACGCGAGAATATTCTCCGCGTCGGTGAGGTTGGTGGCAAAGATCGTCGACGCGATGCCGAACGAGAAGTTGTCGTGCTTCCTCGACAGCTCGTGCATGGCCTCGATCGTTTGCGACGCTTTGTCGAACCCCTTCTTCACCGCGCGCACCTGATCGTGCACGTCGCCGATCCCGTCGAGCGAGACCCGAATGCTGATCAGGATTCCGTGCTTCGCGCAGAACTCGACGATGCGGGTCAGCATCGGAATCGCGCGCTTCGGCGTGAGTCCGGTTGTGTTGATGCCGATCTTCCGCATCCGTGGCAGGTGACGATGGAACAACTCCACCATTTCCGGCAGGTCGTTCCTTGTCGTCGGCTCCCCGCCTGAGATGTTCAAATTCTCGACCGCTCCCCAGAAGGGATTGTTCATGACCGGCTCGAGTTGTTCGAGCGTCATGTCCGACTTCCGGTCGCCCCACTTCCAGTTGCTGCACATCGTGCAGCGCGCATCGCAGACCCACGTGCAGTTGTAGATGAGCACGGTCGGCCGAATTGCGTGTAGTTTCGCGCTGACGAATGTATTGACGAAATCGCGGGGGACGCCTGCCGCAGCTTTGGCGAGATATTGCAGGCGGAAAGTATTGGTGGCCATTTAGTAGCTACCTAATGGTAACGCGACGGCCACGAGGAAGGCAAAGTAAGCAGCAGAAGGCAAAGGGTTTCTGGCCCCTTTTGCCTTCTGCGTTGAAAAACCACCGAGCGGATCAGTTCGGGAAGTTGGGCCGTGGACGCGATGACGCCCAGACGTTCTTGTAAATGCCGCCCGGGAGAGTCGCGTCAATTGCACCGGCGCGTCCGATCGGCGCACCCAGATACATGTAGTGAGGGTCCGGCCGGTAGGGGTGGCTTCCCGTATGCTCAGTCGACTCGTAGATTGTCGAGCCCGTTGGGCTGTCAACCTTGACTTCGAGTCGGGCGCTTCCAGTCTGCCAGCTGAATCTCCAGAAGTACCAGCGCGAACTGTTGAAATTGAGCTGCCGGCGATCTCCGTCGCGCGAGACGCCGTCGCCGCAGATGATGCGGAACGTCACCGATCCCGGTGCGCCGTAGTTAGCCCCGCGGAGTTCGGCCGTGAACCGGTAATCGTCGTCGGTAATGTCGCCTTCGTCCGGTCCCTCCTGCATTGAAAAGACTTTGCTCTTGTCACCTGGCGATCCTTCGTCAGCGCCCTTGATCATCATCGAGAACTCGCCGCCCTGAAGGTTCACGGGCAGACGGTAGCGGATGAAGCTGTGGTGAGCCTGCAGCTGTGCACCCTCGCCGGGGATGAACTGCACCGGCCCATTGATTTCTCCGGCGGTCTTGCCGTTCG
>DASTVZ010000050.1:0-12247 GCA_035758845.1 Vicinamibacterales bacterium | reverse complement strand
GGTGGGCACCTTCGACGTCGTGCTCTTCCTCGGCGTTCTCTATCACCTGCGCCATCCATTCCTTGCCCTGGAGCGCGTCGCCTCGGTCGCACGCGAGTACTTGATTGTTGAGACCGTCGTCGATCTTGTGGGGTTCCGCCGGCCGGCTATGGCGTTCTATCCGGGTCCGGAGCTCAACAAGGATCCGACGAACTGGTGGGGCCCCAATATTCCCGCCGTCAAAGGAATGCTGGAGACGCTAGGGTTCCGTGAGGTGAGGATTCCGACGCATGCTCCCGGCGCCATGTATCGCGCGGCACGCGCGCTTTACCACCGCGCTCGTGGAAAGAACACCGTCGCCGAAGCGTTTCGTCAGGACCGGGCCGTGTTTCACGCGCGGCGCTGAACAATCTGATTGCTGAATGCTGATTGATTTCTCAATCTGCATTCAGCAATCTCGATCCGATCTGCAATCGAATAAATCAGCAATCAGGAGTCAACATTCAGCAATTTCACAAGTTACCGTCGGTTCGTCCGCGCGATGTCCACGCGGTACTCACCCTGATTGTCCCCAAAGCCGTCGTCGTTGATTCCCAGGAACAGCTGACCCTGTTGTGGCATCGGCACCTGGACGCCGCTGCCAATGCCGAAAGGCTGCCCGTTCGCACCAATGCGGCCAATCAACGCGCCCGCTGGTACGTTGGGAAGCGGCGCATTCGTCGCTTTCCGTCCCGATTTGGAGCCAAACGGCGTCGCGACGTCGCTCGAATCCGTGCTCAGTTGCACTTCGCCCGTTGCGTTGATGCTGAGCACTTCGCCTTTTCGAACCGTCATGCCGGTTGACGTCCACGGCTGCTTCGCGGAGACGGTGATCCCGGTGCCCGAAGGCGCCTGAAGATTGGGGTTCGCCCCGCTCGTCGCGACCCCGCTCGATGGACGAGCAAGAACGATGTGATTAACTTCGCTCGACGAGATGTCACGGTCGCCCGACGCCGTGCGAATCGTCAGCCTTAGCGGAGAGCTCCCGCCGATATCCGCGAGCTGCCCGTTGATGGCCTCGCCACTCTTCAGGATCACCCGCTGTTCGCCCTCGGGAACCTTGGCCCAGTCAGCATCGCTCATGGACGTGCCGGCGAAATCGATCACCGCAACGTCGTGCTGGGGAATTCGCCGCTCGGTCCCGTTGACCCGAACAGTAAAGCCAACTCCGCCAAGATCTTCCAGCTGACCAGTTATCTTTTCGCCCGAGCGAAGCGTGAGCGTCGCGCTCTCCTGCGCCAGTGCCGCCGAGAGCGGCAGGGCGGCAATCGCCAGCGCGAGAATCGTACGCTTAACCATTTCTATAGCCTCCTCAATTTGCGATCCCTTGACCTCAAGCTCAGCCTCTAACGGTAGAGCTAGAAACTCTTTCTATACAGGAATGTGCAAGGGTAGGGCCAGTGAGCGGGGAGGACCGAGTCGACCATCTTTTGGCCAAAAATCGCAAAAACACGAGGAAAACCGGCCCTATATAATGGACAGTATGCACCTGCCGGCGACCACTTCTGTCGAATCGCGCACCCTGCGCGACTACCTTGCGAACGGCCTCCAGGTCGTAGTCCGCGAGGTTCACACAGCGCCTCTCGTATCGGTGTGGTGCTGGTATCGCGTCGGGTCAGGCGATGAGGCGCCTGGACTCACTGGCGTGTCTCATTGGGTCGAGCACATGAATTTCAAGGGGACCATCAACATCCCCCGTGAGCAGATGAAAGGGATCGTCGAACGGTTCGGCGGGATGTGGAACGGTTACACCTGGATCGATCAGACGACGTATCTTGAAACGGCCGGCCGAGCCGCGCTCGATCAGATGTTGTTCATCGAGGCGGAGCGTATGGCCTATGGGCTGTATGAACCCCCCGAGTGCGAGTCGGAGCGGACGGTCATCATCTCCGAGCTTCAAGGTGGAGACAACGATCCCGATCAGTTGCTCGATACCGAGGTCACCGCCACGGCGTTCCGAGCGCATCCATACGGGCATCCGACCATTGGCTGGCTCGAGGACCTCCGCTCGATGACGCGCGATGATCTTTACGACTATTACCGTCGCTTCTACATTCCCAACAATGCGACCCTGGTGGTCGTTGGCGATGTGGATGCGACCGATGTGATGAAGCGTGTCGAGAAGCACTTTGCATCGATTCCGGAAGGCCCGGCCCCCGAACGGATGTGCGCGATTGAGCCGGAGCAACTCGGGGAGCGTCGCGTCGTCATCGAACGTGAGGGAACGACCGGATATGTAAAAGTGGTGTTTCGTGCGCCGGCGGCCACCGAGCCGGACTTTTTCCCCCTGCTTGTTCTCGACGCGGTCCTGACCGGCGCGAAGGGTGTGAATCTTTGGTCAAGCTTTCGCGGCTTGCCGCCGCAGCGAAGAGCGCGACTCTACACTGCGCTTGTCGAGCGCGGTCTCGCCTCCGTCGTGTCGGGAGCGATCCTGCCTACGGTCCAGCCGTATCTGTATACGCTCTCGTTTACGGCCATCGACGGCGTTTCGTTAGCCGCCGTGGAAACAGCGGCGTTCGATGAAATCGAGCGGGTCCGCAGCGCCGGTGTCGAGCCATCGGAGGTCGAACGTGCGCGCCATCAACTCCGAGCGCGGCTGGTATTCGACAACGACAGCGTCACGAACATCGCTCACCAGCTCGGCTACTTCGAGACCGTCGCCGGCCCGAGGTTCCTGTCATCGATCCAGCGCCAAATCGATGCGGTGACGGCGGAGCAGATCTGGGACGTGGCACGTCGTCGTCTCACTTCCGCGAATAGGACCGTTGGGTGGTTCCGTCCGGCAGGCCGATCCTGATGTCCTCGAGCATGGCCGCCGGACTGTCACCCGTCCGGCACACGCTCTCCAACGGTTCCACGGTCGTCGTCCAGGAAAGTTCCGCAACGCCAGCGGTCTCAATCAACGCGACGTTTCTAGCCGGGAGTTTTTGCGACCCTGACGGCCTGCCCGGCGTGGCGTATCTCACTGCGCGGGTTGTCGATCGAGGAACCACGCACAAGAGCGCGGACGCGGTCGCAGAGGAGCTCGACAAGCGTGGCGTCGCGTTGCGGGTCGGAACGACTCGCCACAGGATGATTTTTTCGAGCACGTGTCTTGCCGAGGACTTTGACGACGTGCTCGAGCTTATCGTGGAGGTTGCGCGCCGGCCTGCGTTTCCAGAGGCCGAGCTCGTCAAGCGGCGCGCCGAATCCATTACGGCTCTGCGCCAGAACGAAGACAATCCGTCGGTTCGCGCTAGTGAAGCGTTGTCCGAACTGCTGTATGGCCCTCTGCATCCATACGGCCGCCCGGCCAGAGGCACGGTGGCGACACTCGAACGGATCGATCGCGACGCGTTGTTGAAGTTCCATGCTGACGAGATCAGGCCCGCAGTGCTCACCGTCGTCGTCGTCGGCGACGTGCGCGCGGGAAAGACGATCGAGCGTGTCTGCGAGCTCCTTGACGACTGGAAGGGCGCACCGGAGCGGCCAATCGTCGTCCCGCCCCCGGCTGCGCCCGCAGTCCGGCGTGTTCGTCAGATTCTGATGCCGGGGAAGTCGCAGACTGACATCGCTTATGGCTTCACGACAATCCGCCGGCTCGATCCTCGTTATCACGCTTATGGTTTGCTGAACAATATCCTGGGTCAGTTCGGTTTGGGCGGTCGGCTGGCGGACAACATCCGTGAGCGACAAGGCATGGCGTATTACGCGTTCAGCGAATTCAATGCGAATATGGGTGAGAGCCCCTTGGTCGTGCGCGCGGGTGTGGATCCAAAGAATGTCGAACGGACGATCGAGGCGATTGATGACGAAGTGCGCGACCTTGGATTGCAGGGCCCGACGGACGTTGAGATGGACGAGAGCCGATCGTATCTGATTGGATCGATTCCCCGACTGCTCGAAACGAATGAAAGCATCGCGGCGTTTCTTCAGGACTGCGAGCACTTCGACCTCGGACTTGACTACGACCGCCGGCTGCCTGAACTGCTCAAAGCGGTCACGATCGACGAGGTACGCGCCGCAGCCGCGGACGTCCTCAACCCCCAACGTGCCGCGCTCGTCATTGCCGGTCCCGAAGCGCGTGTCGGAGCAGATGCGGCGTGACCCGGGCGATTTTTTTCGATGTCGATTTCACGCTGATCTATCCGGGTCCGCGCTTTCAGGCTTCGGGCTACCACGATTTCTGCACGCGTCACGGCATCGAGGTCGATCCTGCGCTGTTCGATAGCGCCGTGGCTGGGGCCGCTTCAGGTCTCGACACTGGCGACGACACCTACGACGCGCAACTTTACTTCGACTACACGCGGCGAATCATCGAGGGCATGGGTGGACGTGGCGCGGCGGTGGAAACAGTGGCTCGTGAAATCTATGAGGAATGGGCCGCCTGCCGCCACTTCACGCTCTACGACGATGTCCCTGAGGTGCTTCGAACGCTGCACGCGTCCGGCGTGAAGATTGGATTGATCTCGAATTCGCATCGATGCCTGAAGTCGTTTGAGACTCATTTTGAGCTGCGTGGTCTGTTCACCGTCGCCGTGTCCTCCGTCGAGCATGGCTACATGAAGCCGCATCCCAGCATTTTTGCGGCGGCGCTGCGCGGCGTCGGCGTCCCCGCCTCGGAGTCCGTGATGGTCGGCGACAATCTCACCCAAGACGTCGATGGCGCACGGCGGCTCGGCATGCGCGGCGTCCTTGTGTCGCGCTCGGGACCAGTCGCGGCTCCTCCGGAAGTGCCGGTGATCCAGTCACTGCGCGAATTGCCGCCTTTGCTCTGATGATCCGTCCACTAACGACGCTGGACGAGTGCCGGCAGGTGGCCGCACTCGAGAAGGCTGTGTGGGAATTCACCGACGGCGAAGATGTCGTCCCTCCTTCGCTGTTGATCGTATCAATCAAACGTGGAGGCCTGCTGCTCGGCGCATTTGACGATGCCGGGACGTTGCTGGGATTTGTCTACTCAATGCCGGGTGTCAAGGAGGGCCGCCTGATGCACTGGTCGCACATGCTGGGTGTGGTGCCCGGTGCACGGGGAACCGGCTTGGGGTTGCGGCTCAAACTCGCGCAGAGGGACCACGTCTTGCGCGCTGGAGCGGATCTCATCGAGTGGACCTTCGATCCACTTCAGGCGCTGAATGCGCATCTCAACTTTGCGCGTCTCGGCGTCGTTGTCGAGGAATACGACGAGGACGTTTACGGGTGCTCGACCAGCCCGTTGCATCTTGGCACGCCAACCGATCGCTTCGTCGCTGAATGGCGCCTGACAGCTCCACACGTGGAGCGAAGGATTTTGCTGCCGGTTGCGTCGCTGATTCGCGATAGTTCGGTCCTGTCAGCAGTGCCGGTGAATCAAGCGCGTGAAAAAGGAGAGTGGCTCGAATCGTCACGCCCGCTGCTCGACGCCTCCGAGCGCCGCTTGCTGGTCGAGATCCCGATCGACTTTACCGAAATGCAGCGTCGTGCACCCGAGCTCGCAATGGAATGGAGGCTGGCGACTCGATCGGTCTTTGAAACGTACTTCCGCCGCGGCTACCGCGCCGTCGATTTCTTTCTTTCGCGCGAAGCGCGTCGCGGTCAATATTTGTTGGCGCTTCGAACGGAGACGTAACCAGGCGCGGTCCCTTGTCCCTTGTCCCTTTTCCCTTTTCCCTTGTCCCTTGTCCCTTGTCCCTTGTCCTTTCAGGGTGTCTTACCCCGGCGGCCATGTCATCGTCCTACCGCCCAGCAAGTGAAGATGGAGGTGGAAGACGGTCTGGCCGGCGTCGGCGTTGCAGTTGAACACGGTTCGGTAGCCGCGGTCGGCATGTCCATTCTCTTTCGCGATTGCCGCCGCAGTGCGCACCAGTTCTCCCACCAGCGCGTCGTCTCCCGCCGCGAGATCGTTGAGGCTGGCGATGTGTCGTCTCGGGACGACGAGGACATGCGTCGGTGCTTGCGGCGTGATGTCCTTGAACGCGACAACGTGATCGCTCTGATAGACGATGGTCGCGGGAATCTGTCCCGCGATAAGTTTGCAGAAAAGGCAGTCGCTCACGTTACCTCCTCAGGACGGCGACACGCGGAATGCCCTGGAGATCGCGGCGGAAGTGGTCGACGGTCCATCCTGTTTCACGCGAAGCTCCGCGTAGCTCGTCTTCCTGCCCCAGGCCGAATTCAACAATGAGGCGGCCGCTCTCCGCAAGATACGCAAAGGCCGCAGTAAACAACCGGCGAATCACGTCAAGACCGTCAGCACCGGCGAAGAGCGCCGTTCGCGGCTCGTAGCGGATGACTTCAGGCTGCATGTGCGGCGCGTCTCGTTCGGGAACGTACGGCGGATTCGACACGATTAATTCGGCTGACTCGGGGATTCCCTCGAGAAGGTTCGTGTGAACCAGCGACACCCGACTGGTGACGTTATGTCGCAGCAAGTTTCGGCCGGCGACCTCGAGGGCGGCCGTCGACGAATCCGTCGCGAGCACGGCGGCTGATGGAAACTCGATCGCGAGCGCGACGGCGAGGCAGCCGCTTCCGGTGCCGACATCGATAATCCGTCGCACGGCATCGCGCGCTGGCATCGCCGAGAGCGCTTCCTCCACGATGAGTTCTGTTTCGGGGCGCGGGATGAGGACGGCTGGAGTCACGTCAAACTCGAGGCCCCAGAATTCTTTGTGTCCAGTGATGTACGCCACCGGCTCACGTGCGAGTCGCCGCAGGACGAGATCCTCGAACAACCGGTCGAAGGCCGAGGGCAGCGGATCGCGAGCTCTGATCAGGAACGTCGCGCGATCGCAATCGAGCACGTGCCGCGCCAGCACCTCGGCATCGAGCGCCGCCTCGGCGGGCGCAATGCCGGCACGGACAAGCCGATCGCGTGCATTGGCCAGGCGCTGGTGCAGCGGCGCCATCAATGCACGGTCGGACCCGAGCTCGCTTCGTCGTTGGGATCGGTTTCGGTTGCTTCTTTCAGCTTCTCGGAGGTGAAGTGCGTCACCGCGGCATCGATGAGATCGTCGAGACTGCCATCGAGGGCGGCGGTCAACTGGTGCATCGTGTAGCCGACGCGGTGATCGGTGATTCGATTCTCGCGGAAGTTGTAAGTGCGGATCTTCTCCGAGCGATCTCCCGTACCGACCTGACTCCGGCGATCCTTCGCGATCGCCTCCTGCTGTTTTCGCATCTCCATTTCGTAAAGCCGCGAGCGCAGAACCTTCATCGCTTTCGCGCGATTCTTCACCTGCGACTTTTCATCCTGCTGCGACACCACGATGTTGGTGGGAAGGTGGGTGATGCGCACGGCTGAATAGGTCGTGTTGACGCTTTGACCGCCAGGTCCACTCGAGCAGAAGGTGTCGATGCGGAGGTCCTTCGGGTCGATGTGAACGTCGACTTCTTCGGCTTCCGGCAACACCGCCACCGTCGCGGTGGAGGTGTGAATACGGCCGCTCGCCTCGGTCGTCGGCACGCGCTGCACTCGATGAACACCACTCTCGTACTTGAGGCGGCTGTAGACGCCGCGCCCCTCGATGGTCGCGGTGACTTCCTTCGTGCCCCCGGCGCCGCTCTCACTCAGGTTCAAAACTTCCACGCGCCAGCCCTGTCGTTCCGCGTACCGCGAATACATGCGGAACAAGTCCGACGCGAACAGCGCCGCCTCGTCGCCGCCGGCGCCGGCCCGGATCTCGAGCACGACGTTCTTCGCATCGTTGGGATCCTTCGGAACCAGGAGGAGCTTCAAGTCCGCGAGCAACTGATCGCGGCGTGACTCGAGCGTCGCGAGTTCGGCCTGCGCGAGCTCCCGCATGTCCGGATCCTTCAAGAGTTCTTCAGTCGAGGTGAGCTGCGAGATGACGTCCTTGTACTCGCGGAATCGATCGACGAGCGGCTGCAGCTCCGCCGCGGTCTTCGAATGCGCGCGAAGCTTCGCCGTGTCCCCTTGCACGCTCGGGTCGGCCATTTCGGTCATCAGCCGTTCGTACTGCGCCTCGACGGCGTTTAGTTTGTCAAACATGATTCTTGTTCTTCGCTGCCGGGATCCGTTGTCCGTTGTCCGGGATCCGTGGTCCGGGACCTTCTACCTTTTACCTTTTCCCTTCTCCCTTTCAAGGCTGCCGCCAGAAACCGGCGGCAGAAACGCCACCTCGTCACCATCGCTCAGCGGCGTCGTCATGCGCGCGTACTCTTCGTTGACGGCGCAGGAGACGGCCCGGCTGTAATCGTCAAAGCCAGGGAACTCGCCGACCAGAGACTCCCAGGCGGTGCGAACACTCGACCCGTCGGCGAGTGTCCGCTGGACTTCGGACGCACCGGCCATCTCGCGAAGCCGCGCGAACAGCCGAATCGTTACGTGCATTGCGCAAAGGCCATCCGGCGCGCATCTTCGTCCATGGGATCGGCGGTCGCTCCTTCGATCCAGATTTCGCCCCCCTCGAAGTGTTCGTGCTTCCAGATGGGTGCGATCTGTTTGATGCGCTCGATCGCATAGCGGCACGCGGCGAACGCTTCGGCGCGGTGTGGTGACGTCGCCGCGATGACGACGCTCGCCTCGCCGATTTCGAGCCGTCCGATCCGGTGATGAATCGCGAGACCGACAGAGGGCCAGCGCTCACCGGCTTCCTCGTCGATGCGGATGAACGACTTCACCGCCAGCGGCTCGTAAGCCTCGTACTCGAGCCACAGGACGCGGCGGCCGCCATTTTCGTTGCGCACGAGGCCGACGAATGTCGTGACGGCCCCGCAATCCGCCGACGACACAGTGGCGGAAACGGCAGTGACATCAAGCGGATCCGACGTCACCCGAAACCGTGGGTCCGACATCGCGTTTCAGTATACCCCGCGCCAGAAATGATTCAGCGGGCCGTGCCCGCTGCCAAGTCCGGGCGCGTGCCGGATCGCGCCGTCAAGGTAATCGCGCGCGGACTCGATCGCTTCTCGATCCTGCTGTCCGCGCGCCAGATTCGCGGCAATCGCTGACGACAGCGTGCACCCGGTCCCGTGCGTGTGCTGCGTGACAATTCTTCGACCGCGGATCTCGAAGGCGCCACCCTGCACGCACGCCACGTCCACGGAATCGGGCCCCTCGAGGTGCCCACCCTTGACGAGTACGACGCGTGGCCCGGCCCTCAGGATCCGTTCACCCGCGGTTCGCATGTCGTCGAGCGAGCGAATCGTCATGTCGGCGAGGACTTCTGCTTCCGGGATGTTCGGAGTCACGACGTGCGCGATCTGGAGCAGCTCCGACTTCATTGCCGCAACGGCATCGAGATCGAGCAGTCGATCGCCGCCTTTCGCGATCATAACCGGATCGACAACGACCTGCGGCAGGTCCAACGCGCGCACAGCCGCCACGACCGCTTCGACAATGGCGGCGTTTGCCAGCATGCCGATCTTGACGGCGTCCGCACCCAGATCGCCGACGACCGCCTCGATCTGGGCGGTCACGAGATCGGCCGGCATCGCCTGCCACAAAACCACACCGCGAGTGTTCTGGGCGGTGACCGCAGTGATCGCAGTCGTTCCATAAACCCCGTGCGCCGCAAACGTCTTCAGGTCGGCCTGGATTCCCGCGCCGCCCCCGGAATCGCTGCCGGCGATCGTCAATGCTGTCTTCATGATCACTCCGCGGGGCTGCGCCCCTCGGACTCTCCGACACGCTCTCTCGCGAGGCGCTTGGTCGGCTCGCTCCGTTCGCGTGGCTCGCTTCGCGGCGCTCGCTCGCGTCTCTTGTCGAACCGCGGGGCTGCGCCCCTCGGACTCCCCGACACGCTCTCTCGCGAGCCGCTTCGCCCTTGCTCTTATCTGTGGCTTCCGCCTTCAGGCGGAAGGACAACCAATAGTACAATCTCGCGTTATGCAGAATTCGGTTGGGCTTCCCGGAACACTTCTGACCAGCGTTGTCGCTGGGGTCAGGATGGAAGGCGCGATCCGCGCTGCCTCCGTTGCGCTGTTTGTCGCGCTCACCGCCGCCGCGGCGCAGGTCAGTATTCCGCTGCCGTTCACGCCGGTGCCGCTGACGTTGCAGCCGATGGTGGTACTCCTTGGAGGCGCGGTCCTTGGTGCACGACTCGGGATGTCGGCACAGGTTCTCTATCTGCTGCTTGGGATTACGGGACTGCCTGTCTTCGCGGCGTCCCCGGTCCTTCCGCAAGGCGCGCTTCGTTTGATCGGACCCACCGGCGGCTATCTCATGTCATATCCATTTGCTGCATTCGTTGCCGGATCGCTCGCCGAGCGAGGGCTCGATCGACGCTACCTCACATCATTGTTGGCAATGGCCTGTGGGCTCACCGTGATCTTTTTTGGCGGAGTGACGTGGCTGGCGTTCTTCGCGCGCCCTGCTGTCGGCCTCGGCGCGGCGCTTCGGACGGGCCTGTATCCGTTCGTGCCGGTCGATATCTTCAAGTTGCTCGTCGCCTCTGCTGTCACGCCCGGGTTGTGGAAGTTGCTCGGCTCGAATCGCTAGAACCGGTTTCAAGACCGATTCGAGACATGTGGCGAACGGGCGTCCGCCTACGCCAAGGCTCCGGCGAGATCTCGCCGAAGCGCTTCGCGCGAAGGCGGACGCGAGTGAGCCCTGAACATGCCTCTATGCTTCGCAAGGGGCAGGCCGTCTATATCGGTTCCGGAATTTCGGTGCTTTTGAAGGCGAGCGGATTATCTGCGCGATTTGTGCCATGCGGGAACGCACGCCTTGTTGCAATTTCTGCGATCCAACTTGAAAGAAAGCTGTCCTCCCTTCTCCTTTCTCTTTTCTCCTTTCCTGTCTCTAATCACTGAATCAGCGAATCCCTGCGGTGGATTCGCGGATCCCGGGATCCGGGGATTCGAGGATGAGTGATTCGCGATCAGTGATCAGTGATTAGCGATTCACTTGACATATCCGAGACTGCGAAGCCGATCGATCATCTCTTGGTCGAGCGGCTGACCCGATCGCTCAATGCGCTGCATTGACGGCGCTCCGTAGGTGGCAACCTGGCGGATTGGATAACGACGTACAAAATCGGGAGAAAAGAGCGCGACGAGTGGTGCGCCTGGAAGCTCGCGGCTAATCGGGACGCCAAGTGTCTGCAGGATTGTCGGCGCGACGTCGACCGCTCGCGCCTCCGCGTCGCCGCGCGCGCCAGCAACCTTCCCCGCCACTCCGAGCAATCCTGCGGCCTTAGCCACCACGCGCCCTGGTTGGGTCAGAACGATCACCACCTCGGAGTCGGCGGGATTCACGACGTCTAACAGAAGACGATCCAGAAACACGTTGTAATCGCGAAGTGCTCCAACACGGATCGAGACGTCGGACGGTGCAAGCGCGGTTTCGCGAGCGCCGAGCAGCGCATTTTGTGCGATGTCGAGGCCCGGCAGATAGACGGCGGTCAGATCTGGTGCAGGAACCGACACTTCGCGCAGCAACTCGAGCTGCATGGCATCAAGCTGTGCGGAACGGATAAGGACCGCGCGGATTTCAGGCGGACCCCATTCCAGAGATGCCGCTGCTTCATGGGCGCGCGCCACGGCCTTGGCGCGTATGTCGACCCAACCGCCTTTCAGTCGCTCGTAGATGGCCGCCGGCGCGATCTCCGCATCCAGCGTGCCGCCTCGATCGAGACGCAGCACCGCGCGATCGCTGAGAATCACCGTGCCGTCGCCGCCGGACGCAGCCGGCCATGTGGCCCACCAGTTGACGACGACGGTCCGAAGGCCCGCATCGGCAGCGACCTCCCACATGGTTTTTGACTTGCGTTCGTGGCCGCTGGCGACTGATGGCCGGGTGAGTTGCAGGAGATCAGTCGCGCCGCGGATTGAGCGGCCCAGCCTGGACTCGCCTCCTCCTGCCATCGTCCCCTGCACGCCGGCGACACGCCGCGTCTCCAGCTCGGTGACGCCGTGAACCGCAGGCGGCTGACCCGTTGCAATCGTCGTCCACACTCGTGCCGGATCGCGCGACGAATTTGTCTCGTCGAGCGCCAGTTGCGCTCGCGCCCCCTGGAGTGCGGGCGAGAGTGCGGGCAGGCGTCCGGCTGCGGCGAGTTCGTCGACCACACGCGGGTCGATGCCATCGATCGCGATGACTTTCACTCGTAGTCCACTGGACACCACGGCGAGAGGTGTGCGGGCTGCCGCGACCGGTTCGCGCGGAGCCGTGATCACAAGCAGTGAAGCAGCGCCTGCAAATGCGGCGATCGCCGCAAAAATGGTTGGCCGCCACGACCGCGACGACGACGAAGGGCCGGATGCGAGGGCGGGCGCAGCCGTGTGGCGCGAGATCGCGACGGCGAAT
>DASTVZ010000147.1:0-11543 GCA_035758845.1 Vicinamibacterales bacterium | reverse complement strand
CCGGCAGGTCGAGTCAGCCCGTACGATAGCGAGAGACGCTTGTCAGTTCGGCGTGACGGCGTCAAGTCTCGCACGCTCGAGAACGTCGAGAACGACAACTGAGGCACACCCCAGTCAAATGGATCGGTTGCCACCCCGGTGATTCCCGCGTTGCCGGCGACATCTTCGATATAGGCGTACTGGTTCACCGATCGCGACTCGGTTCGCGAATAGTTCACGCTGACGTTGTGCAGTAGTCGCCGGTGCTGAATGTTGACCGACACCGGCAGCGTGATGCTGGAGCCGTTGTTGACTCCGCTGACAAGCGGGAACACATTGTTCTGATCGTTATCGTTGCGCCGGTATTGCACCTGCGCCGTCAAGTTGACGCTCGTCCCCTGCTGTCCGCGGCCGCGTCCGCCCGGTCCGCCAAAGCCGCCGCGGCCGCCGCCGCCTCCACCACGTCCACCAGGCGCTCCGCGTCCGGCGGCGTTTTGCGTGAAACTATGCGTCACGCGCACGTTCATGTTGTCGGTGGTCGACTGATTCGTTGCCGCGTAGTGATAGTTGCGGTTCGTGCCGTCGAGATTGGGCAGCGGGATGAAACGCAAGAGCGCGACAGCTGTCGGGTCGATGCGCGACGATGGGATCCGGTTGTCGTCAAACGGAAGCCCGCTAACCGGATCGATCAACTGACTTCGAATCGCCGAGAAGTCACCCGCGCGCATTGGCGCGGTTGGCACCGTGCCGTACTGGTCGAAGAGATCGCCGCCACGCGTTCCGTTGTAGGTCGCCATGAAGTTGGTTCGACGATCGCCCTTATAAACGTGCGGGATTCGAACGGGACCACCTAAGGTGACGCCGAAGCCCTGCCGTGAGTACGGCGTCTGCTGCGCCGATGCTCCGGGGTGAAGCTGGTAAGGCGCACTATCGAGTGCAGATCCGCCGAACGTGTAGTTGGTCTGCGCGTTATACGCGTTTTGTCCACGGCCGCGACCGGCGAGAACGAAATCTCCCCGTCCGCCGCCAGGTCCGCCCGGCGCACCGCGTCCGCCTGGTCCGCCGGCGCCCGGACCGCCACGTCCACCGGGTCCGCCGAATCCTTGACCGCCGCCGTCGAATCCTCGCCCACCTGGGCCGAAGCCTTGCCCGAATTCACCGGTCAGCGGGCTGAACTCGCCGCGACCGATCGCTTCGAGACGCTCGTTCATCATTCCGCGATCGAGACTCGCCATGTTTCCGTTGATTGCAACCGCCTCGGTCGGTCCTTCAGTCGAGAAACCCGGAGGCAACAGCAATCGCGCGGCGTTGTCGCTCGTGTCGTTCGTTTCAACGCCTGCGGCTGCCGCGGCTTGAGTCTGAACGCTGAGAGTTTCAAAACGTTGCGCGGGCGCCGCGGCACTCTGCGCGCCAGCTGCTCCAGTTTGTGGCGGAGCACCACGTCGTCCGGATGCCGAGGTCGGTGATCCCGTAGCGGCCGCGGCCGCGGTGCGGGGCGCAAGCGTCAACTGAAAATCAATCGTTTGATCGCAGATGCTTCCGTTGACCGTGATCGATCGCGCAGCGGAGGTAAATCCCGTCAGCTCGGCGGAGACATCGTAGGTTCCTTCCGCGAGCGAGATTCGGTAGGTGCCGTCAGGTTCAGTCGAGGTGGCAGTCTTTACTGAGCCGGCACTGCGAATGAGGACCGACACGCCCGGAAGTGGCTGCGTGCCGCTCGTCGCCCGGCCACTGATTCGGCATCCGCCCGCGGCTTGCTGCCACGCGTCGAGCGGACCCCTGAAGCCGAATGCCAGCGCGCCGCACGTCGCGATGATCGCGACGCGGGCAAGTGATGGCTGCCGGCGCAATCCGCTGCGGTCTTCAGTCATACTGGGCGCTCACCCGACCAGATTACGCTTGGCCGCAGGATATCGTTTCCGAGGCGCCGACGCCGCAGATGCGGTCATGAATCTAGCGCGATCTGAAGACCGCGCCAGACACTTCGCGTGTGGCGTCCGTGCAAGACGAGGCGGTTTCGATCGCTACTCTTCAGTGACACTCACCGTGTAATCCAGCGGTTCCGCCGCCACGTCCCCGGAATCGTAGACCGCTACACAGTATGTGCCTTTTCTCAGTGTGCCGGCGATCCGTCCGTTGACCTGCGTTGAATCCATCGCTTCAACGAGCGCGCAGTTGCCGGCCGCCGTTGGTGTGCCAAGCCCGAGTCCTACCTTTGTGATGGTTGCTGGACGAAGATTCGTCAGCGTTACCTCGATCGCACCTTCGCGCTGAACGGTGAAGCTATGAGCGCTGACTCCTTCGCGCGACACAGATCCTTCGAACGTCGTCGCAGCCTTCGGCCTCGGGCCGCTCGATAACGTGGTGATCGCGCCGAAGGCCGCAAGAAGGACAGCGGCGATCCAGGCGACTCGACTCGTAGAAAGCATGATGATCTCCTTTACCGACGGCTTATGCAGCTGAGACGGCGCCGGCGTCCGTATCTGGTTTGTACTTGGGATCGTCTGGCGATGTGTGCTCGTCGGTGGACCGCTCCGGCACGGGTGAAGCAATGGCCAGCGATTCGGTGAAGACACTCTTCACGATCGCGTTACCAGCGAATCCGATCACTCCAGCAACCGGGAACGCCAGGAGCGCGTGAATAAGGCGGAGTTGTCTGCGATCGATTGGTTCACGTGATGTTCGATGAATGGTTGAACGTTTCATGTGACCCTCCGTACTTGGTGCCTTTATACGGAGGGGATATGACCGGGTAACGGCAGGTTAGTGACAAAAGGGTGGCTGCAATCCTGATTGGGTGCCAAGGGTGCTGAGGTGCCTTGGTGCGGTGTGCTTCCGGCGGCGCACCCTCAGCATTCCGGCCACACTAAGCACCCAAAGCACCCGTGGCACCCAAGGCACCCGTTAAGCGGCAGGCAGTTGCAACTCGAACATCGCGCCTCCATCAGGCGCATTGACAGCGGTGACCGTGCCGCCATGGCGCTCAATGATTGCTCGGACTATCGAGAGGCCCAGACCACTCCCGGATGGGACAGCTGTGCCGGCGCGCGACGCATCGACCTTGTAGAACCGATCGAAGACGCGGGGAAGATGCTCTTGGGGGATTCCTGGACCTGTATCGCTGATGGTCAGGTGTACGCCGCTCTCGTGCGCTGACGCGCTGAGCCGGACGACCCCCTCAGGTGGCGTATGACGAATGGCGTTGGCGGCGAGGTTCTGCAGCGCCTGCTCGAGCCGTCCCGCGTCGCCGAGAATGCGTGGTGTGCCGGGCGCGACGTCGATCTGCAGCGACACGTTGCGATCCCGCAGTGATGGTTCGTGCCGATCGGCAATGCGCTTGAAGAGATCCTCGACGGCAACCGGTTCCGCTTTCAGCCGATCACCGCCCCCTTCGAGACGAGCCAGATCGAGCAGATCGCCAATGATCGCTTCGAGCTTGTGTGTTTCCTGTTCGACGATGTCGAGATAACGCTTGCGCGTGTCCTGATCGAGTGGCAGATCCGTCATCCCGAGCGTTTCAACGTAGCCGCGGATTGCAGAGAGCGGTGTCATCAGCTCGTGCGAAACGTCGGCAAGCAGTTGGCGACGTGCACGATCGGATGCGGCCAGCGCGGTCGCGCGACTCTCGAGGTCATCCGCCATCCGGTTGAACGTGCGCGCGAGCGAACTGACCTCGTCGCCGCCGCTTTCTGTCGCTCGCACGTCGGTTCGACCGTCACCCAGTGCGCGGGCGGCGTGTTCAAGCGAGCGGATTCGCTTGTGCACCGGTCGGAACACAAACAGTGCCGTCAGCGTTGCACCAAGCCCGAGCAGGCCGAGCGCGAGCCACGTCAAGGTTGGACCAAGCTCTCGCAGGGCGACAGACACGGGTGGCGGATTCGACGGGACGGCAACGACGCCGACCTGACGGTCGGCGGCCATGATCGCTGCGTACTCGGCAGGGAATCGCGGCCCGCCTCGCCGGCCGAACCCACCACCTGGTCCCGGGCCGGCGGGGAATCCTCGCGGCTCAATTGCTGGCACGGAAGGCGAGTCGCCTGTGGTTCCACGAGGGGGTGTGCCCGGCGTGCCTTGGGTGCCAGGGCTGCCGTCGCGTCCGGCGTCTGGGCTGGGTGGGCCCATTGAGCCACGGCCCAGAGCCGAGGGCTCGCCAAAGCGTCCACCACCAAACATTTCGGCACGGAGTCGTCCTTGCACCGATCGACTGAACTCGGGTGGCAAGCCGGTGGGGCGGTTGGATGCACGCTGACCACTGGTCAGCACAACCAGGAACGGCTGGTAGATGTGGGAAAAACGATCGCGAACGAACGTGTCGAGATCGATGTCGGGACGTTGTTGGATCTCGGCGCCCACTTCCTCGGCAACCATCGTCGCCAGTTGCGCAGGCGTGCGCGGTGTCGCCGCGAAGATGCGGTCGGTGAGCCACAGGAAGAGCAGCACCTGGGACAGCAGGAGGACCGCCAGCATCGCGATGAAGCCGAACGCGATCTTCCAGTAGAGACTGCGATACCAGACGGGATCAGACATCGGCGAACTTGTATCCCGTGCCCCACACGGTCAACACGAATTTCGGATCGGCGGGATCCTGCTCGATCTTCCTTCGCACTCGTTTGACGAGCGTGTCGACGCTGCGCTCGGTGATGTGGGTGTCGTCGCCCCACACTTTCTGCATGAGCGCGTCGCGGCTGAAGACGATCCCGCGATTGGTGGCGAGCAAGTACAGGAGATCGAATTCGTGCGCGGTCAGTTCGATCTCTCGATCCTGCAGGCGCGCGTGACGCCGGGCAGGATCGACGGTCAATCCGCCGGCGACAACCGCCGCGGCATGACCGGGTGCGCGTGACGGCCGGCGCCGCAGCAGCGCGCGAACACGAGCGATGAACTCGCGAATGCCGAAGGGCTTGGTCAAATAATCGTCGGCGCCGCTCTCGAGACCAAGGACCTTGTCCGATTCCTCGCGCCGCGCGGTGAGCATCAGAATCGGCACGTCACCGTTGAGCGACTCGCGGCGGACTGCCCGGCAGACCGTGACGCCATCGAGCTGCGGCAGCATGACGTCGAGGATCAAGAGGTCGAACGGGTCGGCTTTCGCGAGCCGCAAACCTGTGGCGCCGTCACCAGCGGCAACCGCGGTCAGCCCCTCGAGCTGCAGGTGCAGCACGACGAGGTCCCGGATATGCGCGTCGTCTTCAACGACGAGCACGCGGCCGCGCGACTGGCCATCGCCGCGCGAGTCAGCAGTGGGTGTCACAGGTCCAGTCTACCGAAGACTTAGCGCGGCGGAAGCAGTGCCACCGTTTTATCACTCCACGGTCATAGGCGTGCCACTACCGAAGACTCCCCTTGTCCTTTCTTCCAGACAGAAATGTGTCGTGCGAGTGACGATTTCCCGGGCGTTTCACGATGAAAATCCACAAATGCGCAGGAAGAAAGAGTTGCGCTCGTGGTATTCGGATTGCTTATACTTAAGCGCCTGCCTGCACGTAGTTTCGGAGGATTCCGTGAATCCCAAGCGCATCGTTTCGTTCGGGCTCGCCCTGATTCCAGCCACGGTTCTGACTCTGTGGCCGGTACAGGCTGCGGCCCAACACCGTGGCGGCTACCACGGCGGCACCCGCGTATCCGTAGGCGTCGGCTTCGGCTACGGGCATCCCGTTTACGCGGCTCCCTATTTCTATAACCCGTACTGGTGGGGCTTTTACGGCGGCTTTTATGGCGGATTCTGGGGCTCTCCCTACTTCGCTGCGCCGTATCCCTTCTATGGCTACCCCGGATACGCTTACTACGATCCGTCTGCCGATCTGCGAGTACAGGTGACGCCGCGAACGGCGGAAGTCTACGTCGACGGCTATCTCGTCGGCACCGTCGATGATTTCGACGGCGTGTTCCAGCGCGTCCACATGCCGCTCGGCGAACACCAGATCACAATCTATTCACCGGGATATCGCAGCATCGCGCAGCGCATGCTGTTCCGTCCGTTCGAGAACTACAAGATTAAGGACACGATGCAGCCGCTTGCGGCCGGTCAACCCGACGAACCGCGGCCGGCGCCCGCGCCGCGTCCGCAGAGACAGCAGGCCCCACCGCCGGGAGCGCCCCCTATGGAAGAAGCGCCGCCCGGGTATGGGAACCGGCTGCAGGTCGAACCCGGCGATCGCTTCGGTAGCGTCGCCGTTCGCGTGCAACCGGCCGATGCGGAGGTGTTGATCGACGGTGAACGTTGGGAGGCGACCGCCGGCGAACGCGTGCTCGTTCAAGTCAGCCCCGGCACGCATCGCGTCGAAGTGCGCAAACCTGGCTACAAGCCGTACTCGACGACGGTGGATATCCGCAGCGGCCAGACCTTCACGGTGAATGTGAGTCTTTCTTCGCAGTAAAGGGAAAAGGGAAAAGGGAAAAGGCAAAAGGGAAAAGGGAAGGGACGAAGGCCTTTGCGCCTTTCCTTTTCCCTTGTCCCTTTTCCCTTTTCCCTTTCCGTGCTACAAGGGCGGCCTATGCAGATTGGCCGCATGCTCCTCGGTTCTCTCATTTCCATTGCGTTCCACACACAGTCGGCGCCGCCTTCGACGGAGCGTTTCTGGCCGCAGTGGCGCGGACCGCACGCGACTGGCGTATCAAAGACTGCCACACCGCCGCTCCAGTGGAGCGATACCAAAAACATCAAGTGGAAGATTGAGATCCCGGGCCGCGGATCGTCGTCTCCGATCGTGTGGAACAACCGCGTCTATGTGTTGACCGCCATCCCCGCTGGGGTGGCGGTGGACGCATCACACGCACCGCGCGGCGGGTCTCCGTCGATGCACAAATACGTCGTGCTCGCCATCGATCGCGCAACCGGAAAGGTCGTGTGGGAACGCACCGCGCGCGAAGAGGCGCCGCACGAAACGTCACATCCGGAAAACGGCACCTGGGCCTCGAGCTCGCCGATCACGAACGGCGAGATCCTGATCGCGCCGTTCGAATCGCGCGGCATCTACGCCTACGACATGAACGGCACGCTCCTGTGGCAGACCGATCTGGGCGACAAGCGAATGCGGAACCAGTTCGGCGAGGGCAGCACCCCGACGCTCTATCGGAATCGACTCGTCGTGGTGTGGGATCACACCGCCGGCTCCTTCATTACCGCCCTCGATACCAAGAGCGGCAAAGAGATCTGGCGTCAGACGCGCGACGAGATCGATACGTGGGCGACACCGCTGGTGCTCGAACGCGACGGCCGTGCGCAGGTGATCGTGCCCGGCATGAACCGCGTCCGCAGCTACGATCTCGAGACCGGCGAGCTGGTATGGCATACCGCCGGCCTGACGATGAACCCGATTCCGTCGCCTGTTGCAGACGACACGTTCGTGTATCTGATGAGCGGGTTCCGCGGGAACAGTCTGAAGGCGATCCGAGTGGCAGGCGCCAAAGGTGACATCACGGGCACCGACGCAGTTGCCTGGACGCTCGAACGCGACACACCGTATGTGCCGTCACCGCTCCTGTATGACGGCATCATTTATTTTCTGAAGTCAAACAATGGGCTTCTGTCCGCGTACGACGCGAAATCCGGCAAACCGCACTTCCAGGTGCAGCGCCTGACATCGGCCCCTGAAGTCTTTGCCTCGCCGGTCGGTGCCGCCGGACGGGTGTATATTCCATCCCGCGACGGCACGACGATCGTGCTGAAACACGGACCGACGATGGAGACGCTCGCGGAGAACAAGCTCTCGGACGGTTTCGATGCGTCTCCAGCGCTGGTCGATGGGGAGATGTATTTGCGGGGCTACAAACATCTGTACTGCATCAGTGAGTGACATCATGACTCTTTCCCGACTTGGCCGTCGCCGCTTTATCCAAAGCGTCGCATCCGCCGCCGCGATCTCCGCACTTCCGAAGGATGGGTTCGCTATGGCCGTGAAGCAGAGTGCGCGACCGCGCATCCGGTTCTCCGTGATCGGCATCAACCACTCGCACATCAATGGTCAGGTGAACTCGATCCTGCGCGGCGGTGGGGAACTCGTGTCGTTATATGCGGTCGAGGACGATCTTGCCGCGGCGTTCATGAAGACCTTTCCGCAAGTGAAGCGCGTCCAGGCAGAGAAGGAGATCCTCGAGGATTCATCGATTCAACTGGTTCTGAGTTCAGCGATCCCCGATCAGCGCGCGCCCATCGGCATCCGCGTCATGCAGCACGGCAAGGACTACATGGCCGACAAGCCTGGCATCACCACGCTTGAACAGCTCGCGGAAGTCCGCAAAGTGCAGGCGCAGACGAAGCGGATCTACTCGATCATGTACAGCGAGCGGTTCGAGAATCGGGCGACCGTGAAGGCAGGTGAGCTGGTCAAGGGCGGAGCGATCGGGCGCGTCGTGCAGACAATCGGCCTTGGCCCACATCGCATTCACCCGCCGGACCGCCCGGCGTGGTTCTGGGAGAAACCGCGGTACGGCGGGATTCTCTGCGACATCGCTTCGCATCAAGCGGATCAGTTTCTCTACTTCACCGGTTCGACCCGCGCCGACGTGGTCGCCGCGCAGGTGGCGAACATCCATCATCCACAGCATCCAACGTTCGAAGATTTTGGTGACGTGACGCTTCGCGGCGACAAGGGGACTGGGTACATTCGCGTCGATTGGTTTACACCAGGAGGCCTGGCAACCTGGGGGGATGGACGGTTGACGATTCTCGGGACCGACGGCTTCATCGAAATCCGCAAGAACATCGACATCGGCGGGAAGCCAGGCGAGAGCCATCTCTTCATCGTCGATCAAAAGGAAACACGCTATATCGACTGCAAGGACGTCAGCCTGCCGTATGGTCCAGCGCTGGTGAACGATGTCGTGAACCGAACGGAGACGGCGATGTCCCAGGAGCATTGCTTCCTTGCCACCGAGTTGATGCTCAAGGCGCAGAAGCAGGCGCAGCGCGTAAGTCTGACGTAATCGTGGTGGCGCTTGGCGGTTGGAAAAGGGACGACGAATGCCTCGAAAACGAGTGACATCACGGCGCGATTTTCTGACTGCGGCCGGCAAGACACTGGCCGCGGGATCGGTGATCTCCGGCTTCCCATCGATCGTGCCATCGTCTGTTCTCGGTGCGTTCGCGCCATCGAACCGCATCAACATCGGTGCGATCGGGAACGGACGGATCTCACGCGGGCACGATCTCCCCGGGCTTTGGAAGTACGACTCGGCGCGCATCATGGCCGTGTGCGATCTCGACGGTCGCAGGGTCGAAGAGGCGAAGACACTCGTCAACGGCTACTACACGAAGAAGACGGGGAAGCCCTACGACGGCGTGACCACGTACGGCGACTATCGCGAGCTCCTTGCAAACAAGGATGTCGACGCGGTCGTTATCAGCACGCCCGATCACTGGCACGCGATCATTGCGATTCATGCGGTGCAGGCGGGCAAGGACGTGTATCTGCAGAAGCCGGCCTCGCTGACCATTGCCGAAGGACGCGCGCTGAGTGACGCGGTTCATCACTCCGGTCGCATCTTCCAGATCGGAAGTCAGCAGCGTTCGTCCCCGCAGTTCCGATATGCCGCCGAACTCGTCCGCAATGGGCGAATCGGACAGCTGCGAACCGTGCAGGTCGGCCTGCCGGGGGATCCAGCCGGTGAAGTCGAACCAACGATGCCGGTGCCAAAGCATCTGAATTACGACATGTGGCTTGGCTCAACGCCTGTCGTTCCCTACACCGAGAAACGTGTGCATCCGCAGGTCGGCTACGACCGGCCGGGATGGCTGCGATGCGAACAGTTCGGCGCGGGGATGATCACCGGCTGGGGCGCTCATCACATCGACAGCGCGCACTGGGGTATGGACACGGAATACACGGGGCCGATCGAAATCTGGGGAACGGCGGAATTTCCCAAAAGCGGACTCTGGGACGTTCACGGTCCGTTCAAGACTGAAGCGCTGTACGCAAACGGCGTCCGGATGATCGTCACTGGCGATTTTCCAAACGGCATCCGGTTCGAAGGAACGGACGGATGGATCTTCGTGTCGCGTGGCAACGAGACCGTGACGGCGAGCGATCCGGTGGCGAAGCTGCAGGACGCGCAGGCGCTGAATGCGAGTGACCCGAAGATTATCCAATCCGTGATTGGACCCGACGAGATCCATCTATACGACAGCAAGAATCAGCACGGGAACTGGCTGGATTGCATCCGCTCGCGGCAGCAGCCCATCGCCCCAGTCGAAGTCGCGCATCGCGCATGCACCGCGTGCCTCCTGCACCACATGGCCATGAAGCTGAAGCGCAAGCTTAATTGGGATCCTGCCAAGGAGCGGTTCAAGAACGACGACGAGGCCAACAGCATGCTGTCGCGGCCAATGCGCCCGCCTTATACATTGCCGTAACCCAGGTATTGTCGGATCCCGGACCCCGGATCCCGACGAATAATTGAAACAATTCGCCAAACGAACGGCGTAATTCCATCGTCTTTAGTCTGTGCAATCTTGTTTGCCGGGCTTGACCAAAGCCGAACGGTAGCACCAACCGATAAAACTCAATATTTGGCCCGCACCGGGGAGATGCACAGTTATGCGCGTATTCGCATACGTCTTGTTGATAGGTACTTTGGGCGCCTGGGTGCTCGCGCATCCGGTAACGCCGGCGGCGCAGGCGCCTGGACGCGATCCGGCGCCGATACTTGCGGCGGCGCGTGAGGCGCTCGGAGGAGAAAAGCGGCTGAGTGCGGTCAAGAACTTCGTCGCGACTGGCCGGACACGCCAGGTCCGAGGCGACAACCTGGTTCCAATCGAATTCGAGATTGCGGTCGAGTTTCCCGACAAATACGTGCGCAAGGACGAGATTCCCGCGCAGGAAAGCGGTCCGACATCAACGGGGTTCAACGGTGACGAACTGATCCAGCTGCCGGTGCCAGCTCCACCTCCCGTTCCCGCTGCCGGGCAGGGAAGAGCTGGCGCGCCGCCGGCGCCCTCGCAGGCGCAGCTCGATGCAGCGAGGCTCCAGCGGGTTGCCGCCGTGAAGCAGGACTTCGTCCGGTTAACGCTCGGAATGTTTGCCGGATCGTTCAGTTCGTATCCATTGACCTTTACCTACGTCGGGCAGGCGGAAGCGCCACAGGGGAAAGCTGACGTTCTCGAGGCGAAGGCTCCGCCAAATTTCTCGGTGCAGTTTTTTATCAACAGCCAGACGCATCTGCCGATCATGGTGAGTTGGAAACAAGCGCCGGGCCGAGGTGGACCAGGCCGGGGAGGCCCGCCTCCCGGGGAAGGGCGCGGCAGGGGAGATGCTCCGGCCGAAGGACGGGGACGAGGGGATGCTCCGGCCGCCGCGGGACGAGGAGCGCCGCCGGCAGCTGCGCCGGCTAATCCCGCGCCCGCTACCGCCGCACCCACGACGGCAGCTCCGGCGCCATCGCCGGCGCCTGCAACACCGCAAGGTGCGCCTGGGGCCGCGCCACCAGGAGCTCCCGCCGCTGGAGCTCCGAACGCTGGCCGATCTGCTGCCCCACCTGCGCCAGTCGAGTACCGGATCTATTACGCCGACTATCGCGACGTTGATGGCATGCAGTGGCCGTTCAGGCTGCGGCGGGCAACCGGTCCG
>DASTVZ010000129.1:0-45342 GCA_035758845.1 Vicinamibacterales bacterium | reverse complement strand
TCAGCTCGTCACCATAGGCGGCGACGATACGGCGTTTTCCGCGATGAAACTCGAGCAGCACGCCGCCGGCCGGATTCGCGTCGTACACGTGCCGAAGACGATCGACAACGATCTCGATCTCCCACCGCACATCGACACGTTCGGCTTCCAGTCAGCGCGCCACTATGGCGTTGACATCGTCAAGAACCTGATGGTCGACGCGAAAACGACGTCGCGCTGGTACTTCGTCATCGCGATGGGGCGCAAGGCCGGACATCTCGCGTTGGGAATCGGCAAAGCCGCCGGTGCGACGATCACGCTGATCGGCGAAGAATTCGATCCACCCATCCGCCTGAAGGAGATTGTCGACACGCTGACGGCGAGCATCATCAAGCGGCTCGCCGAAGGACGGCGCGACGGCGTGGCGGTGATCGCCGAGGGGGTGGCGCTCGACATTTCGCCGGACGACCTCGCGGATCTCAAGGATGTGGAACGCGATGCGCATGGCCACGTCCGCCTGGCCGAAGTCAACCTTGGCGACATGCTGAAAGCCAAGGTCACCGAGCGGTTGCGCGCCTTGGGCATCAAGACGACCATTTCGGAGAAGAACATCGGGTACGAGCTTCGCTGCGCCGATCCGATTCCGTTCGACATGGAATACACTCGCGACCTCGGCTATTGCGCGGCGAAGTACCTGCTCGCCGCGGGCAACGCTGCGATGATTTCCATGCAGGGCGGCCACTTCATCCCGATTCCGTTCTCCGAAATGATCGATGGACAGACCGGGCGCACCAAGGTGCGGATGGTCGACATCAGCTCGACTCGGTATGCGATCGCTCGCCGTTACATGATCCGGCTCAGGCGCGACGACCTGGAGGATCCGAAAGAGGTCGCGCTCCTGGCGAAGACCGCAAATCTGAGCGAGGAACAATTCCGCCAACAATTCGAGTACCTGGCTGCGCACGAACCGCCACCCCTCGCCGTCGACGAGCACGGCGAGCGGCTGGCCGCTTCCAAGGGGTAAAATCAGAAGAAGGCCCGCATGCGTCGCCTGAACGCGATGTCGGCGATCGTCCTCGTATCTGTCACCCTTTCAGCAAGTACCCGTCTGTCTGACCAGACGTCCTTTGGCGAAGGCCTCACCCGCACCGTTTTCGTCAGCGTTGTCGACAAGTCGGGGGTTCCGGTCACCGATCTGAGCGCTGACGACTTCGTGATCAAAGAAGGAGGCAAGGACCGGGAGATTGTCGGCGCAGGGATGACAACCATGCCGCTCCGTATCGCGATCGTTGTCGACGACAACGGCACCGGCATTTTCCGTTATGCGCTGGCGAAATTCGTCGAGCGCCTTCAGGGACGCGCCGAATTCGCGCTCAGCACCGTCCAGGGGCAGCACCTGAAGCTGCTCGACTACACGAGCAATCTCGAGCGCGTGTCAGGTGCGATCAGTCAGCTGAACGCGCGGCCCGCCACCAACGACGGGGGACAGCTCCTCGAAGGCATCTTCGAAACCGCCAAGGATTTCCAGAAGCGGCGAACTCAACGCCCGATCATCGTCGTCCTCACCGTCGGAGGTGAAGAGCACAGCACGTTGCCGGCCCAACATGTGCTCGACCAGCTGGAGAAGAGCGGCGCCGCGCTCAACGTGATTGCGATCAACAGCCCGGCGCTGAGGGCAATGGTGACGGTGTCCAAGCCAAGCGCTCTTCTCGAATCGAACCTGAACCTGAGTGAAGTTCTCGGAGACGGACCCAAGCAGTCCGGCGGTAAGCGGGACGAAATCGTCGCGTCGCCAGGGATTGTTACGGGATTGCAGGAACTCGCGGAGGCGTTGCGAAATCAGTATGCGGTGTCGTTCTCGCGGCCCGATCGTCCAAAGGATGCCGAAAAGTTGTCGGTATCGGTGAAGCGGTCAGGGCTGACCGTGCGAGCGCCGGCGAAAGTGCGGCTAGCGAACTGATCACGATTCCTTCACGCGTCCCGTGCTCCCTCGCACGATCAGTTTGTGCGCGAGAGTGACCGACGTCGGTGCGACAGTCTTTCCACTCAGAATATCGAGCAGCAATCGAACCGTGCCTTCGCCGATCTCGCGCATCGGCTGCGCGATGGTCGTCAGCGGCGGATCCATGTGACGCGAGAATCGGATGTCATCGAAGCCGACGACCGACAGGTCTTCCGGGACGCGCATCCCGCGGCGACGCGCTAGCTGCATTACTCCAAATGCCATCTCGTCGTTGAAGCAGAAAATCGCGGTCGGACGGTCCTGGCGAGCGAACAGCCGTTCGGCTGAGAACGATCCGGACTCGATCGAGAAGTCGCCGTGCACGATCACGAAGTCCTGCTCGGCGCCCTCGGCTCTGGCGCGGGTGGTCGCGCCGCGCAGGCGATCGCGGCTCAACGGACTCACTAGAGGCCCCGTGACGATGCCGATGCGCCGGTGGCCGAGGCCGTAGAGATGATCCATCGCCTCCGAGGCTGCCGCGGCGTTATCGATGTGGACGCTGGGGATTCGAAGGCGAGGATTGAATTCGCATCCGTTCACGACGGGCGCACATGCCGGGGCCATCGACCGGACCAAATCACCCGCTGATTTGGGCAGGCGATGGCCGAGGAAGATCAGGCCATCGGCTTCCTTTCGCTGCAACATCAGCGCATAGCGTTCTTCACGCTCTTCATCGTGCTGCGTGTCGCCGAAGAGCACCGCGTGCCCTTCTCGCTGTGCCGCGTCTTCGATGCCCTGCAGGATCAACGAGAAGAACGGATTGGAAATGTCGGGAACGGTGACGAGAAGCTTTCCGGTCCGGAGCGTCCGGAGATTCTTGGCGGCGGAATTCGGTGCATACGCCATGGTTTTGACCGCGTGGAGCACGCGGCGGCGTGTTTCGGGTGAGACCACCTGCGGACGGCTCAGTACACGCGAGACCGTCGCCGTGGATACCCCCGCCCGTTTCGCGACCTCGTAGATGTTCGGCATTACAGGCGCCTCGGCGGCGCACATCATACCGTTCAGGATGGCGTTTGACAATTTTGCCTGGGGAGTCAACGGAGAACGCGGAGAGAACGGAGGTACCTCTCCACAGAGTTAACAGAGTAAGCAGAGAGACTTAACGATCTCTGTTATCTCTGCTTCCTCTGTGGTGAGGCCCTCTGCTTTCTCTATTGCCTCTGCTGGCTCGCAGGAGAGTTTTTCATCGTCAGGCCCGCGCGCAGAGCGTCCAGGAGCGTCCCGTCGTCGTTGGATAACTCCCAGAACATCGCTCCCGCGAGTCCTTGTTCGACGACGTACTGGCCTTTGATGCGCATCGACTGCGCATCTTCGTAAGTGATCCACTCTTTGCGCTCGGCGCTATACAGCCACGGAACCTTCGCCACATCGTCCCAGTGGCGGACGAAGGTTGACGATTGGAGCTGATTTGCCGCGATTGCGCGATAGCCACCGACTTGGATCGTGCCGGCGGCCTCTATCCATGGAGCGGGCGACTCGATGCCGCGCCAGCCCCGACCGTAGAACGGTACCCCGACCACCAGCTTCGTCCGTGGTACGCCTTTCGTGAGAATCGCTTGAACCGCGTCGTGCGAATTCAGCCTCGGATTCGACGGGTCGTCATGGTTGTAGAGAGCGGAATTGAACCCCGCACGCGTGCCGCCGCTGTGGAAGTCGTAAGTCATGACGTTGACCCAGTCGAGGAGCGGCGCCATTTCCGCATACTCGAGCGGCTCGATCGCACGCGGACCCGCGCCGACCGCGACGGTCAACAGTTTCGACGTGCCAATCGCAGTGCGCAGCGCGGATAACAACAACACGTAATTCCGCGCGTCACGCGGCTGGCCCGGCTGCAGTCCGCCCGCGACCGGATGCTCCCAGTCGATGTCGATCCCGTCGAACTGTGGATACGTGTTGAGAAACTCCGCGCAGGATCGAGCGAATGTCTGGCGCGTCTCTTCGCTTGCCGCCATCTCGTAGAACGGTCCCGAGTCGGTCCAGCCACCAACCGACAGGATGAACTTCACGTCCGGGTAGCGCTGTTTGATGAGCGTGACCTGATTAAACAGGCCGTGCTTGCATTCGGGCTGACTGCAGTCACCCGGATACACGCGATCGAGCGCGTTCGCTCGGTTGAAGGTCAACTTGTGGTCAGCATCGATTTTGCCGAACGCGTAGTTGACGTGTGTCAGCTTGTCGGCCGGAATGTCGGCGAGCGGATAGCGTTCGGCCGTCCAGTCGGCGTAGTAGCCGACGATCTTGCGTGGACTGCCGGTTGTTTGCCCAAGCCCTCCGGATTGAAGGAGACCAATGAGCATGGCAACGAGCGCGGTGATTGTCGTCATTGCAACGCGTACCCTTTCGCGGTGAGGTTGCCTCTCGTATCCCGATCCGGTATCGTCCTCGCTATTCCAGCACGGGGCGATGAGCCGAGGCAACGCGAACGAGGACTCTCTCCATGAATACGAACAGTCAGTCGATCTTGTCCCGACGTGAGTTCACGAAGTTGACGCTGGCAGGCGTTCCAGCATCCGTGCTGCTCTCGCGAGCGCCGAAGCAGGCAGCCGCAAAAATCAACTCGCGGATCAACGGCGTGCAGATTGGCGCCATCACCTACAGTTTTCGCTCGATGCCGGCGGAAGAGATCATCAAGGCCTACGTGGACATCGGGCTTGGCGAGATGGAGCTCATGTCAAATCATGCCGAGCAGCTGGCCGGCGCGCCCGCCGGTCGCGGCGGCGGCGGGCGCCGCGGTGCGCCGCTGACGCCCGAGCAACAAGCCGAACGCGATGCCGCAATCAAGGCCTTGCACGACTGGCGCATGGCAGCAACCGAGGCGACGTTTGCACCCGTTCGCAAGAAGATTCAGGACGCCGGCATCGAGCTGAAGATCCTCTGCTACAACATGAACGTCAAGACAACCCAGGACGACGAGATCGAGTATGCGTTCAGGATGTCAAAGGCGCTCGGTGTCGGTGCGATTTCCACGTCGACACAGGTCAGCATGGCGAAGCGTCTGGCGCCGTTTGCCGAGAAGCACAAGATGCGCGTCGGCTTCCACGGGCATGCGAACACGACGAACCCCGACGAAGTCGCGACGCCGGAAAGCTTCGAAGCGGTGATGGCCGCATCGAAGTATCTGTGCGCCAATCTCGACGTCGGGCACTACACGGAAGCGGGATATGATCCGATTCCCTTTCTGCAGAAGCATCACGAACGCATCACCAATCTGCACCTGAAGGACATGAAGAAGGCGACTAACGGTGGCGGCTATACGCCCTTCGGCCAGGGAGACGCGCCATTGAAGGACGTGCTCAAGCTGGTGCAGAAGAACAAGTGGAACATTCCGGTGAACATCGAGTTCGAGTATCAGGGAGATCCACGAGTGGAAGTGCCAAAGTGTCTCCAGTTCGTAAAGGACGCGCTGGCCTAGAGCCACGGACGAACACAGATTATCAAGCCACGGAAGAACACGGACCAACACGGATTGATTGATCAAGCTACGGAAGAACACGGAACAACACGGATTGATCTGGATATGAAAAAAATTCTTAGCGATTCAATGACTACTCTGGCGCGATTCCGTGGTAATCCGTGTTTTTCCGTGGCTATTGTTTATCCGTGTTTTTCGGTGGCCGCACTTCTTCTATGCCAGACCGTTCTAGGGGGGCAGACACCCACAGTCTCTCCGACATATCCCCGACCTGGAGCGCAGTCCGTGGCCCCGAAAGCGCCCGGCGAAGACTGGGTGCCGCTCTTCAATGGCAAGGACCTGACCGGCTGGACCAACATCGGTAAAGAAAAATGGGAAGTCCAGGATGGAACGCTTCACGGCCTGGCCGTCACGCGGGAATACGGCTATCTCCAGACCGACAAGAGCTACAAGGACTTCCAGCTGTCGCTCCGCTTCAAATGTGAGGGGGATGGCAACAGTGGCGTGTTTTTTCACGTCAATTTCAAACCCGGCACTCCGACGGTGACCAGGGGCCCGCAGTTCGAGATTGATTGCGCGCTCGGCCGTCACACCGGCGGGGTCTACGAGCAAACGCGCAAATGGATCGTCTGGCCGTCGCCGGAAAATGAAAGTGTCGTTCGGCCCGGAGAGTGGAATGATTATCTCCTGAAGGTCGAAGGCAATCATTACATCTCGCGGCTGAATGGCGTCGTGATGATCGATTACACCGATCCACAGCCGGAGAGCGAAGATGGTCCGATTGCGCTGCAGCTGCACTCTGGTGGTCAGGGCAACATGCGGTTCAGGGACATCATCATTCGGGATTTGAGTAAACGATAGAGTTGTTGTCTTCGCTGCTGGCGGTTGGCGGTTAGTGGCTGGCGGTTGGCGGTTGACGTTTCCGATTGCGAGATTTTTATGCACGAACAAGATAAGAGTCGACGTGAGTTCTTCAAAACGGCTACCGCCGGTATTACTGCAGCGGGGCTGATGATGACGCCGCGCGAGCGCGCGCTCGCGCAGGCCTTCGAGGAGAAGAACCGCCAGGATCGGATAGCCGCCTGCTCGTATCCGATTCGCTATATCTTCAAATCGCGCGCTGGGGCTGGGCGCGGTGCGGGTGCCGGCGCCGCGGGAGCCGGACGCGGCGGCGGACAGCCGGCGGCGGGACCGGATCAGCCGCCCGCGCGTGGCGCCGAAACTGGATCCGCGGCGGCTGCGCCTACGTCTGCAACAACGCAGCAGCTTCCACCGCGATCGCCGGTCAACGGCGGTTGGAGCGTTGCGCAGATGAAGGAGAAGTACGGCGAAATCACGATGCTGGACTTCCCGCAGTTCACCAAGGACACGTTCCCCGGCGTCACCCACATGGACATCTTCTCGGGTCTGTTCGGCGACGTCACCGACGATTCCATGTTTGCCGGGCGGACGTTCGATCCGATGAGTCCTTCAGGACGGAAGTGGCTCGATCAGCTCGCCAACAAACTCGTCACCACCGGAACCAAGGTCCAGCACATCTCGAACAACGCGCCGACGAACCTGGCAGGACCGGATGAAGCGGCGCGAAAAGCGGGTGTCGAGGTCGCGAAACGCTGGATGCAGGGATGTTCCGTCCTTGGCGTGAAGTCGATGCGCATGAATTCGCCGCAGGCGCTCGGACCAAGCATCCGTCCCAACGCAATTCCGCGTTCGAACGACGGATACCCTCGGAATCTCGACATCATTCCGCTGCTCAACGCGGCGATTGAGTCCTATAAGGAGATGGCCGATTACGGCGGCACGCTCGGCATCCGCGTGACATTCGAGAATCACTGGGGGCTTGCGGCCGATCCGATGAACATCCGGATCATGCTCGACACCATCAATCATCCGTATTGCGAAGCCTCGCCGGACTTCTGCAACTGGGAACATGAGTACATGCTGTTCAACGGGCTCAAGGCTCTGGCGCCCTACTCGCACACCAACGTCCACGCGAAATACTGGGATCGCTGGGGCGACAAGAATGACGTGCAGCGTTCGACGCGCATCATGCTCGCCGGCGGGTTCAAGGGCACGTTCGCGCTCGAGTACGAAGAGGGACCGCTGAACGGCATCGAGGGCGCGAAGTATCTCTATAAAGAGGTGCTCGCGGCGCTCTCTTCGCCGACGCCGGTGGTGTGAATTCAGCACTTCACGGGCCTTCCTTCCCTCGCTGACTCGTACGCCGCCATTGCCGCCCGGAATGCGCTGCGCGCCTGCTGCACCGTGACGTCCGGCTGCCGCCTGTTGTCCAGGCACTCCACCAGATGATTCAACGCAAGCGGGAATGTCGCTGAGAAGCTCTGTTCCGGCTGCCGCTGAAAAACCCAGTCCGCCGCGCCCGCCGCCAGGATCGCTCGCCCTGGCGATCTGAACCACTGATCGATAATCTCGCCTCGGCTTCCCACCAGTTCCAGCCGTACGACCGCATTCTGTTTCGGTGACGGTGCCGTCTTCTTTGGAGAGTTGATCGTCCAGGATGCTTCGAGCGTCGCGATCACCCCGTTCTTGCACGTGAACGTCGCCATGCCCCAGTCTTCGACGTCGATGTCTTTATGCACGAAGTTCGCAAGCCTCGCCTCGGCCCGCACGATCGGACTGCCGGCCATCCATTCAAACAACTCGATCCAGTAGATCCCCTCATCAATCAGCGCGCCTCCCGGCACGTGGCGCGGATCGGCGAACCAGCCCGGCCTGCCAGATCCGGGGCCATCCTCGGCAATCGACCAGCGCGACGTCTGGTGCATGACCATCACGTCGCCGATCTCTCCTGCATCGACGCGCGCTTTCAAGTCGGCAGTACGGAGCCGCGTCAGGCCGGAGTATGGCACGCACGTGACGCCGGCACTTTCAATCGCCTCGACAATGCGATCCGCTTCGTCCAATGTCATTGCCATCGGTTTGCCGAGAAGGATGTGCTTGCCGGCTTTGGCGGCCGCGATGGCCAGCTCGGCGAGCGACGACACCGGTGCCGCAAGATGGACGATGTCGATGTCCTCTCGGGCGAGCAGGTCGTGGTAGTTCTCGTAACCGTGGATGCAGAAGGTCTTTGCGAACGCATCGAGTTGCTGGCGGTCGGGCCAGGCTGCGGCGATGAGTTCGGCGCCCGGATACTCCGGCAGTGAGCGCGCGAGATTGTAAGCGGAGTACCAGTGACCGAGACCGAGGACGGCGACACGATACTTGCGGTTCATTAATGCTCCTGAAGCTCTCAGCTGTCAGCTCGTTAGCGACTGATCGCTGATGGCTGAAGGCTGATAGCTGGCAAAAATCAAATATGCGACAATCCGTTTCCCAATGAGGATCAGATGACTCGACTCACCCAGATCGTCAGCAGCGCCGTTGCCGTTGCCCTGAGTGCCAGCATCATTGCCGCACCACAGCAGAAGCAACCACCGAAGGGATTCACCAGCCTGTTCAATGGAAAGGATCTCAGCGGATGGCGTGGCCGGCAACCAAACTATAACCCGGTCGAGGAAGCGAAGCTCACGTCAGAAGAGCACAAGAAGAAGCAGGCGGAGTGGGACGCTGCGCGCGACCAGCATTGGAAAGTCGACACGGCCAAACAGGAAATCGTGTCCGACGGCCAGAGTCCACACCTGGCGACGGCAAAGGACTATGGTGACTTCGAGTTCTACGTTGACTGGTTGATGGTCAATCACAACGGCGATTCAGGAATTTATCTGCGCGGCTACCCGCAGGTGCAGGTGTGGGATCCCGACAATCCACGCGAG
Organism: Vicinamibacterales bacterium; assembly: GCA_035758845.1. Taxonomy (GTDB): domain Bacteria; phylum Acidobacteriota; class Vicinamibacteria; order Vicinamibacterales; family 2-12-FULL-66-21; genus JALZOC01. The sequence continues at coordinate 36,173 of DASTVZ010000129.1, read as the reverse complement.
GTCAAGAACGGCGCGCCAAAAGGATCGGGTGCGCTCTGGAACAACAACCCCGACAACCCCGGCAAGTGGCCCCTGGTGAAAGCCGACCACGCCGTCGGCGAGTGGAACACGTTTCACGTCAAGATGGTTGGACCGCGCGTGTGGGTGTGGCTGAACGACAAACTCACGGTCGATAACCAGGTCCTCGACAATTTCTTCGATCGTGCGCAGCCAGTGGTCGCCCGCGGGCCGATCGAGCTTCAGACCCACGGCTCCGAGATCCGGTTCCGCAACATCTTCATTCGCGAACTCGACGCGAAGTGAACGAAAGATTCGATGATGACGTAGGGCGCGATCGTTTGGACCGCGTCCTGCCGAAAACGACGAGCGGAAAGGTAAAATCACCTTTCCGCTCTTTTTGTTTATGACACACATGACCACCTCGAAACTCCGCCTCATCACTCTCATTCTCGCCGCAGCCGCCGCGACGATTTACGGTCAAAGCTCGCCAGTGAATCGCCAGTGGCCGCCCGAGGTGCAAAAGGTCAGTGACGCGTCGCCGGCCCTTTCGCCCGACGACGCGCTCAAGACGTTTTATATGCCGCCTGGCTATCGGCTCGAGCTCGTCGCCAGCGAACCGCTCGTCCAGGATCCGATCGTGATGGATTGGGATCTCCAGGGCCGAATCTGGGTTGTCGAGATGCCCGGATTCGTTCCCGACCTGCAGACGGCAGAGCCTTTCATGGAACCGATCGGCAAGATCGTTGTGCTCGAGGACACGAACCACGATGGAAAGATGGACAAGCGCACCGTCTTTGCCGACAACCTCGTTCTCGCGCGTTCGTTAAAGGTGCTCGATGCCGGTGTGCTCGTCGCCGAGCCGCCCAACGTCTGGTTGATGAAAGACACCGACGGCGACTTGAAGATGGACAAGAAAGAGCTCGTCACCGACCAGTACGGCCGGCGTGAAGCGCGCGTCGAGCAGAACGCGAACGGCTTCTTCTGGGGGCTCGACAACTGGATGCACACCGCGAATGGCGACGTCATGCTCCGCTTCAAGGACGGCAAGTTCGAGGTGCGGAAGACGCTGTCGCGCGGCGAATGGGGCGTGACGCAGGACGACGCGGGGCGGATTTACCGGAATACGAATGAGTCGCTGCTCCATGCGGATCTGGTTCCGACGCCGTACTTCATGCGGAACCCGAATCTGCTACGGACACGCGGCAGCTACGAGCGGCTCGCGGACGAAGCCAACGTGGCGAATATCGTGTGGCCGGTGAGGAAAAACCCCGGCACCAATCGAGCGTATCAGCTCGGCATCGATCGGGAGGACGGGACCCTTTTCCGTTTCACGTCGGTTTGCGCACCGATGATTTATCGCGGGGATCGCCTTCCATCTGATACCTACGGCAACGTCTTCGTCGCTGAACCTGCCGCCAACCTGGTCAGCCGCGGCATCATTGAAGACTCGGGTAGTGGACTGCGGGTCCGCAAGGCCTACGAACGCGGAGAGTTCCTTGCCTCGACCGACGAACGGTTCCGGCCAGTCTGGATCTCCAATGCTCCCGACGGCACGCTCTATATCGTCGACATGTATCGCGGTGTGATACAACAGCGCGCCGACATTACCGAGTACCTTCGCGATCACATCATCAATCACAAGCTGGAAAAACCGACGGCGCTCGGCCGGATCTACCGCGTCGTGCATGAGACGACCAGGCGGGACACCACGACGGGTGCGAATGGTCGATTGACGACCACCCAGTTGGTCGACCTTCTTTCGCACCCGAACGGATGGTGGCGCGAAACCGCGCAGCAGTTGCTGGTCGAGCGTGGAGACCGCACCAGTGTGTCGGCGCTGGCCCGACTCGCGGGAACTGCAAAGGAGCCCCGCACGAAGCTTCACGCGCTCTGGATCCTCGATGGTCTCGATGCGTTACAGCCTGACGTTGTGATCAAGGCTCTGGACGATCCGTCGCGCGACGTGCGGATGTCGGCGCTCCGGCTTTCCGAGCGCTGGCTGACCGAAGGGAACACCTCCGTTCAATCAGCGGTGTTGAAGCATCTGGACGATCAGGACTGGAGTGTTCGCTATCAACTCGCGGCATCGGTCGGCGCGCTGCCGCCCGGTGGACGCGAGCGTGCCGTGGCCAGTGTCGTGTCCGCTCGCGGCGATGATCCGATCGCGCTCGACGCGGCGCTGAGCGGTGTGCGCGGAGCCGAGGGCACCGTACTGGAAAACGTTCTTCAGGCAAGCGATCAAACGCCGCAGCGCGAGACCGCGATCACGATGATCGCGGCCACGATCGTGCGCACCGGGCAGGATGACGGCATTCAGAAAATCCTGGCCGCGATCGCCGATTCGAACCGTCCGTTGTGGCAGCGATCCGCACTACTTCGGGGAGCCGAAGTGGCGCTGCTTGGCGCGACTATGCCGGGCACTCCTGCGCGTCGCGGTGGCCCGACCCTGCCGGCGCCGCCCTGTCCCACATGTCCGGGAGCGCGCGGTGGTCCAGGAGGTTCCTATGCATTCCCGCAGGTCCCTGCGGCTCCCGCTGTCGCGCGACGGCCGACCCGTTTGAGCAAAGAACCAGCGGCGTTCTCGGCGCTGGCGGCGACGACGACCGATCTCGGTCCGCGTGCCGCAGAAGTTCTGAAACGAGTCGAGTGGCCCGGCAAACCTGGCGCGGCGGCGCCAATCACTCCCCTTACGCCTGAAGAGCAGCAGCGCTTCAATGCGGGTCAGGACGTGTATCGCAATATCTGTCAGGCCTGCCATCAGCCGGATGGACGTGGACAGGACCGAGTGGCGCCAAGCCTTGTCGGATCTCCACTCGCCCTTGCTTCGCCGGACATCCCCGCGCGCATTCTCATGAACGGTAAGGAAGGCCCGATTGGCCTGATGCCGCCGGTGGGATTCACGTTGAACGACGAACAGATCGCCGGCGTGTTGACCTACATCCGGCGCGAGTGGGGCCAGGACGGAACGCCGGTTGATGTCGCGACCGTGAAACAGGTTCGCGCGATGACCGCGGACCGCACGCGGCCGTGGAAGCACGACGAGTTGATGGCGCTGGTAGCTACAGGCCGGAAGTAGGGGTCAGACCGGGGTCAAACCGGGGTCAGACCACCGCACTCGCACTTTTTCGTTGTTGATTCTGCCCGGTGCCGTGTTCGACCCCCGTCTGACCCCCGTCTGACCCCCGTTTGGCATAATGCACTAGCTTGCGAAAGATTCTTGCCTCAGAGCAGGCCGGGCTCGTCCTGGTCATCTTCATCCTTGGCATCCTGCTTACCGCGTTCGCCGGCTCGCACATCGATCGACTCACTGGCGCCGAGGTCAACAACTTCCTCAATTCGTACACGCTGATCCAAACCGCGACCGACGCGAGTTTCTTCGCGATCATGGCCGTCGGGGCCACGATCGTGATCATCTCCGGGGGCATCGATCTGTCCGTCGGATCAATCTATGCGCTCGCCGGTGTGACGATGGCGCTGGCGCTGCGCGCGCTCGGACCGATGGGACCGGTCACCACCTTCATCATCGGCCTGGTCATCGCGCTCGGGATCGGCATTGCATGCGGCGCGCTGAACGGTCTGATGGTCGTCGGCCTGCGTGTCCATCCGTTCGTCATCACGCTGGGGACGATGTGGATCCTGCGAGGAGTGGCGTTCGTTGCAAGTCACGCGGAAAGCATCCTCGTGCCGTCGGTGCTGACTCGCGTCGCCAAGGCATCGCTCGGAATGGGCTCGTCTCTGTATCCCGTTCCGATGCTGACGATGATCGTCGTCACGGCGGTTGGCGCGGTGTATCTGGCGCGAACGGTCATGGGGCGCCACGTCTTTGCGATTGGCGGCAACGCCGAAGCGAGCCGCTTCTCGGGCCTGAGGCTGTGGCGAATTCAGATCGGTGTGTTCGTGATTTCCGGGCTGACAGCCGGACTCGCGGCGTTTATGGGGGCGAGCTTTTATGGATCCGCCTCCTGCGTCGACGCCACCGGATACGAACTCTATGTGATCGCATCTGCCGTGGTCGGAGGGGCGAGCCTGGCCGGCGGCAAGGGAAGCGCGATCAATGCGATGCTCGGCGCCGTGCTCATCGTGTTGATTCGGCAATCGATCCGCACGCTCCACTTCGATCAGAATTACGAGTGGATCATCATCGGGTGTGCGACGATTATCGCCGTCGTGCTCGATCGCACCAGCGCCAGCTTCACGGCCCGCAGACTTGCGCGGGCCGCTAAGTAGCGCCTGCGGCCCGAGCGAGCGGCCGAAGGGAAGCGGCGCGGAGCGCCGCCCGCGAGCGAGAGCGCGTGGGGGTGGGGCCCCACGCGCAGTGACAACAGCTAACAGAGACAGGAATCTTATGCGAATGAGACTAGCGGCGACCCTGGCGATATGCGGATTGATCGCCGCATGTGGCGGCGGAGACAAGGGAGCGACGGCTGACCGGGCGCCGGCGGGAACGAGTGCGCCGGCAGGGCGTGGGCTGAAGATTGCGATGATCGCCAAGAGCTCGACGAATCCTGTATTCCTGTCGGCACGCACCGGCGCCGAGGCCGCGGCGAAAGAGCTGTCGCAGAAGCACGGCATACCGATCGAGATCGCGTGGCTGACGCCGCCGGCCGAAGACGGACAGGTACAAGCGCAGCGCATTGCACAGGCGGTGAACGAGGGAGCGAGTGCGGTCCTGATTTCATGCTCCGATGCGGGCAAAGTGACCGGCGCCATCAACGACGCGGTCGGGCGCGGCGTTCCCGTGATGACGTTCGACAGCGACGCCCCGCAATCGAGTCGCTTTGCGTTCTACGGCGTGGACGATATCAAGACCGGCGAAGCGGTCATGCGCGAACTGGCGCCGCTCATGGGCGGCAAAGGGAAGGTGGCGATTCTCGCCGGCAACCAGAACGCGCCGAACCTGCGAAGCCGCGCCGCCGGCGTCAAGCAGGAAGCGACGAAATACCCCGGCATCTCAATCGTCGACACCTTCTATCACCTCGAGACGCCGCAGGACGCCGCTGCCGAAGTGATCCGTGTCCAGAACGCGTATCCAGAAGTGAGCGGCTGGGCAATGATCGGCGGCTGGCCGCTCTTCACGCAAACGCTGCTGACCGATCTCGATCCAAAGAAAGTGAAGATCGTTGCGGTGGATGCATTGCCAGCCGAACTCGCATATGTCGAGAAAGGGCTCGCACCGGTGCTCCTGGCGCAACCGACCTATAAGTGGGGCTACGTGTCGGTGGAGAAGATCGTCGAGAAGGTCCACTTGAAGCAGGACGTGCCGCAGATCATTCCGATGGAACTGGTGAAAGTAACCAAGGACAATCTCGGCACCTGGGCTCGCCAGCTGAAAGACTGGGGGTTCACCGACGTGCCCGACGCCTATCTGAAACAGCCATGACCGTGCCCGCGATCCGTTTCGAGCACATCTCGAAGCGGTTTCCAGGCGCCCGCGCCCTCGACGACGTGTCGTTCGAGACTGCCGCCGGCTCGTGCCACGCACTGTGCGGCGAGAACGGCGCGGGAAAGAGCACGCTCGGAAAAATCCTGGCCGGAATTCATTCGCCGGACTCCGGCCAGCTCATTCTCTTCGGCAAACCAGTTTCATTCAGTGGACCCGAACAGGCCCTCGCGGCGGGTGTCGGCATGGTGCATCAGGAACTCGCGTTCTGCGAGAACCTATCGGTCGCCGAGAATCTTTGTCTCGGTCGATTGCCGGCCTCGGGTGGATTTCTCGATCGCCGGGTGATGCGCCGGAAGGCAGAAGAGATGCTCTCGGCTATCGGCGCCCAGATCGACGTGCGGCGCCGAGTTGGCGATCTGACGACAGGACAGCAGCAGATGCTGCAGATTGCATCCGCCGTCGGCACCGGTGCGAGGATTATCGTCTTCGACGAACCGACGAGCAGCCTCTCGCAACACGAAGCGGAAAAACTGTACGACTTGATCGGTCAGCTTCGCGCCCGCGGCGTTACGTCGCTCTATGTCAGTCACCGGATGGAAGAGATCTTCCGCCTTTGCGATACGGTAACCGTCCTTCGGGATGGCGCCCACGTTTCGACCACATCGACCACCGCGCTGACGCACGCGGCGCTGGTGCAGATGATGATCGGCCGTCCGCTGGACGAGTACTTTCCTTCTCACATTCATGCGCAGAGCGGTGACGAGTTGCTGCGTGTCGAGGGTTTGTCGAGTCCTGGAAAGTTCCAGGATGTGAGTTTTGCTCTTCGTGCCGGCGAGGTGCTTGGCTTTGCCGGTCTCGTGGGTGCCGGACGTTCTGAAGTGGCACAGGCGCTCTTTGGTCTCGATTCCGCCGCCACAGGACGCGTGTTCGTCCGTGGCAAGGCGATCCAGATCACCGGTCCGCGTGATGCGATGCGTCAAGGAGTGGGCCTGGTTCCCGAGGATCGCAAGCGGCAGGGACTTGTGCTCTCGATGACCGCCCTCGCGAACACGACGCTGCCAATTCTCGGCCGAATGTCGCGTTGGTCCTTCATCAAGCGGCGGTCAGAGCGATCGCTCGTGGGTTCGTACTTCGAGCGGTTGCGCGTCCGTGCGCCGACGGTTGATGTCGTCACCGCCGGCCTCTCCGGCGGGAATCAGCAGAAACTGGTGCTCGCCAAGTGGCTCGCGGCGAAGTGCCAGATTCTGATCCTGGACGAGCCCACCAGAGGCGTCGACGTGGGTGCGAAGGCAGAGATCCACGCGCTCATCGACGAACTCGCATCGCGCGGCGCCGGTGTGCTGCTCATCTCCAGCGAACTTCCCGAGGTCGTCAATCTCTGTACGCGGATCATCGTCTTACGAGAAGGGAGGATCGCCGGGGAACTGCCACGGTCCACTGCCACGCAGGACGGGCTGATGCGGTTGATGGCGGGCGTTGCGGCGTAGCGTGCAACGTGTCGGGATCCGTCCCTCGACTACGCTTGGGACGCCCTGAGCTTGTCGAAGGGTGTTGTGCGGGATGCGATCCGATCGGATCCGGACCCCGGCTACTTCAAAACATCACGCAACACTTCAAATGCGGTGTTGGCCGCAGGCACGCCGCAATAGATCGCCTGCTGCAACACGATCTCCTTGAGGTCCGCCTCCGTGAAACCCCCTTCATCCAACGCAGCCCGGGCGTGCATACGGAACTCCTCGAACCGTCCAAGCGCGATCAGCGTGCCGAGCACGAGAATGCGGCGGGTGCGGATATCCAGTCCCGGCCGCGTCCAGATCTCGCCCCACGCGTAACGAGTGATGAGATCCTGAAACTCCGCCGTTAGCGGGGTCGTCTGTGCCGACGCGCGATCGACGTGCGCGTTGCCGAGGACTTGACGTCGCACCGCCGTGCCTGCCGCGTGACGCGCTTTTTCATCCATGATCACTCCGAGGGGCTTCGCCCCTCGGACTCCCTTACACGCTTCCGCCTTCGCGCGCGGCGCGCTACGGCGAGACCTCGCCGAAGTATTTTGGCGTAGGCGGGCGCTCGCCTGGCCCCAGGATCCCCGCTCCGCTCGCGTGGGCTCACTCGCGCGCTCGTTCGCCGACGCACCAATTGTGGTCTTGAAGCCAGCACTAAAAATCTTGCTCCCTGATGAATGTACTTAGGAGATCGTTGAACGCGGCCGCCCGTTCGACGTTGAGGATGTGAGCCGCGTCGAGGAGCGAGACGCGCGAATTCGGAATGCGCGCGTGCATCGCTTCGGCGTCGGCCGGAGGCGTTACCGGGTCGTGATGGCCGGCGATGATTAGCGTCGGCGCTGCAATGCGCGCGATCGCCGACCTGAGATCGGCGTCTCTGATCGCCGCGCAACAGGCCGCATAGCCAGTCGCCGGAGTTTCGGACAGCATGCGGTGATAAATCGCGACGGCGTCAGGGTGCGAGTTTCGGAACGATTGGGAGAACCAGCGGCCCATTGCCGCATCGGCCAGCGATCCGACACCCGATGTCTGTACCTGAACGATCCGCTCCTCCCACATCATCGTGTTTCCAATGCGGGCGGCTGTGCTCACAAGCGTGACCGAGCGCACCCGATCCGGCCGGTGCACTCCGAGCCACATCGCGGTCAATCCTCCGAGCGACAGGCCGCAGACGTGTGCGTGTTCGACGCCGGCCGCGCCGATGACCGCTACCGCGTCGAGTCCGAGCGTTTCGATCGTGTACGGACCGTCGGGCACGTCCGATGCGCCGTGTCCGCGTGTGTCGTAGCGAATGATCCTGCAGGTCGCCGAGAGCGCCTCGATCTGCGGGGTCCACAGTTCGCACGTCGTGCCGAGAGAGTTGGAGAAGAGCACAGGTGGCCCGGTGGGATTTCCATCGACCTCGTATCGCAACCGGCAGCCGGATCGTTCGACCGTTGGCATACCTACGTCCGCCGGCGGCGAGCCAGCACATCCGTAATGAACGTCTCTGCCGATCCGAGATACGCGTCCGCGGAGAGCAATTGATCGAGCTCTGTGCGGCTGAGCGCCTGAGCGACGGCGGGCTCGGCGGCCAGCGCGTCGGAGAACGATCGATGCTCGTCCGAGGCCCGCGCGGCTGCGCGTTCGATGATCGTGTGCGCTTCGTGCTTGCCCACTGTCTGCGCCAGACGCATGGACACCGCCTCGGATTGGATCAGTCCACCTGTGAGATTGACGTTTACGCGCATCCGGGCGGGGTCGACAACCAGGGCGTCGAGTGCGTCAGCAAGCGCGCGAGCCGCGCCGCCGGCCGCGTTGACGAGATCTGGAATCGCGTGCCACTCGGCCTGCCACCCGCCCAGTCCGCGTTCGTGTTCCTGCAGCATCGACGACAGAATTGTTGCGACGAGTCCCGGAGCGCGCACGGCAGCGGCGACGATGGCCGATGCGCGCACAGGATTTCGTTTGTGCGGCATCGTCGAGGAGCCGCCGGCATTCGACGCTGGTTCATGCGCCTCACCGACTTCAGTCTGCGCGAGCAAGCCGAGATCGCGGCCAATTTTTCCAGCGGTTCCCGTGGCCACGCCGATCGCACACGCCAGCGCGGCCAGGCGATCGCGGTGCGCATGCCAGGGTATTGCCGGAACAGACAGATGCAGGACGTTGCCGAGGCTCGCCGCAATCGCCGGTCCTTGATTCCCAAGGGCGGCGAGCGTTCCGGAGGCACCGCCGAACTGGATCACCGATGCATCGTTGAGTCGCACGTCGAGTCGGGCGGAGGCGCGATCGAGCGCGTCACACCAGCCTACCGCCTTGAGGCCGAAGGTGATCGGCGTCGCTTGTTGCAGCCAGGTTCGGCCCGCCATCGTCGTCTTCGCGTGCCGCTCGGCGTGTGTCGCGGCGGCGTCAGCAGCGCGTTTCAGATCCTGGGCGATGACCGGTACCGCTGCGCGCAGTTGAAGCACGAGTGCGGTATCGATGATGTCCTGACTCGTCGCACCCCAATGAACATAACGCGCCATCTCCGGCGCGCTTGCTGCGACGCGCGACGTCAGGTGGCGCACGAGCGGGATCGCCGGATTGCCGGCGCGCTCAGCTTCGGATTCGAGCGCGGCGATGTCGTACAACTCAGCCTTCGCCGCAGCACCAATTGCCGTTACCGCCTCGCGCGGGATGATTCCCGCCGATGCTTCCGCTTCAGCGAGGGCAGCCTCAACGTCGAGCATCGCTTGTATGCGCGCGTGAGGAGAGAAGTGACTAGACATCAAAAAAGACGGTCTCGCCTTCACCCTGCAATTTAATGTCGAATCGATACCGATCCGGCGCGACACGTTTCGCGAGCAGCGTAGAACGTCGCTCGACGGGAACGAGTGCGAGGATCGGATCGTCAGCGTTCGAGGGTTCGTCTTCGAAATACAGACGCGTGACGAGCCGCGTCAGCACTCCCCGCGCAAGTACTCCGACGGCCAGATGCGGCGCTTGAACCTTTCCATTCGGTCCTGCGACCCGTCCTGGCACGACAGTCTTGAAACTGAACTGCCCCTGATCATCGGTCGCCACTCGCCCAAACCCATCGAACGCCGGATCCAGAGGACGATCCTGATCGTCGGCAGGGTGCCGGTACTTCCCCGCGGCATTCGCCTGCCAAATTTCCACGAGCGCATCCGGAAGGACATCTCCAGCCCCATCACGCACGACGCCCTCGATCACGATGTGACGTCCCTGAGCGCCGGGTTGCGCCACCAGATCGCCGTCACGAATGACGAGACCAAAGTCGAAGAACGGGCCCAGCGTCTGAAACGGGGTAAGGCCGCTCACCGGTTCTCCATTGGCGTGGCCCTGGAACCACGCAGCACGATGTCGAACGTGAACCCGAGCGCCCATTCCGGTTGGGTTACCTTGAGATCGAACTTCGAGACGAGCCGTTGGCGTGCGCGCTCGTCGGGGATTGAGTTGAGCACCGGATCGATCGGCATCAACGGATCCCCTGGGAAGTACATCTGTGTGACGAGACGGCTCAAGAATCCGGAACCGAAGAGTGAGAAGTGAATGTGAGCCGGCCGCCACGCGTTGGGATGGTTGCGCCATGGATAGGCGCCCGGTCGTATCGTTACAAACCGATAGCGCCCTTCACCGTCCGTCACCGTCCGTCCCGCACCTGAGAAATTTGGATCGAGCGGCGCGGGATGGTCGTCCACACGGTGGGCGTAACGTCCGGCTGCATTCGCCTGCCACACTTCAACCAGCGTCTTCGGAATCGGCCGGCCATCCTCATCCAGCACACGCCCCTGCACGATGATCCGTTCGCCCAGTGGTTCGCCTGCATGTTGACGTGTCAGATCGCTGTCGCTGTCCTCCATTCGCCCGTACGGATACACAGGACCGGTTAATTCCGAGAGCGTGTGAGGAATGATGACGAGCGGCTCCTTCGGATGGCGAAGGATCGTACTCCGATACCCCGGTGAGTCGTTGGGCGGATGCGTGCCAGCCGCCGGACGAGGGTACTTCACACGTGCTCCTTTTCTTTGTGCGCGTTCTCGGTCTCCAGGCGGAGCTGCCGCAGGACGGCAAGTTCATCCTCGCTTGGTGCGAGCGTGTCCGAAACACCGGCTGCGAAGCGAATCTGCCACCCGGTGGCCGCGACGACCTGGTCGCGTGTGACTCCTGGATGGAGGCTCGTGACCGTCAGTTCGCGGGTGGCCGCGTCCGGCTCCATCACGCACAAGTCGGTAATGACTTTGGCCGGGCCGATCGGGGTCATGCCAAGACGTGCGCGATGATCGCCACCGTCGCCGTGTCCGGTCGACGTCAGGAAATCGAGACGCTCGACAAACGCGCGTCGTGATTGGGGCATGACGATGAAGATGCGCTGGCATCGGGCGGCCATCTCCGGTGCGCCGCCGGCGCCGGGAAGCCGCACCTTCGGTGACTGGTAATCACCTACGACCGTCGTATTGAGGTTTGCGAATCGGTCGATCTGCGCGGCGCCGAGGAATCCGACGGTGATACGGCCGCTCGGCAGCCAATATCTGAAGAATTCCGGCACCGAGACAGTCGTCAGCGCCGTCGTGCACAGTTCGCCGTCGCCGATCGAGAGCGGAAGCACCGTTGGCCGTGCTCCGATCGTCCCCGATTCGTAGATCAACGTAATCCCGGGCGCGTGGGTCAGCCGTGCCAGATTGCACGCCGCTGAGGGAAGACCGATGCCGACGAAACACACGTCGTCGCTGGTGACGCAGCGCGCCGCGGCGACGGTCATGAGTTCATCAGGTGAGCAGTTCACGCTACGCGACTCTCGAGGCGCGTTGTGCGAATGCCTCAGGTCCCGACTGCATCACCTGTTCGTCGATCCAACCGAGGAAGCTGGCTCGGTCGCGTGCAATCGCGTCCCAGGCGAGATAGAAGGCATTGTTTCTGGAGTAGTAGCCGTAGGCGTATGACGGAAATGCTCCGCCCGGGACGACCGCGATCGCTCCGACTGCCCACCGCGGCAGAATGCATGTATTTGGCGCCGCGCCGTCGAATCCATCGATGATTTCTTCGACCGTGACAATCGAGCGCTTGGCTGCCAGCACCGCTTCCTTTTGGACGCCGACGATGCCCTCGAGCAGCACGTTCCCTGCGCGATCTGCACGCTGCGCGTGAATGATCGCGACATCGGCGCGCATCGCCGGCACGGCAGTGAGCGTCTCGCCGGTGAAAGGACAGACGACCTGTCGGTAATTCGGATTCACACGTGCCAGATCTCCGGGCGAACCGCGAAACATCGCGAACGGCAGCCGCGCCGCCCCTGCGTCGTAGGCATTGGCGAGCGCAGCATGACTGTACTCCTCGAGAACGAGGGGACGTGGCCAGCCGTGCTCGATCGCATCACGCAGCCGGTGCAACGATCCAACCCCCGGATTTCCTCCCCACGAGAATATGAGCTTCGCCGCGCAGCCGGCGCCAATCAGCTGGTCGTAAATCAGATCGGGCGTCATCCGCACGAGCGTCAGATCCTGTCGCTGCTGACGAATCACTTCGTGCGCGGCGGCGAAGGGAATCAGATGCGTGAATCCTTCCATCGCTACCGTGTCGCCATCACGAACGGCATCCGCGATCGCGTCGTGCAGGCTGCAGAAGACTGACATGGTCGAGGGAGCAGCATACTACGCACCTGCCGCTGCCGGGATCCGTGTGCTTCCCTCGACGCGGCTCGGGACGCCCCTGAGCCTGTCGAAGGGCGGGATCCGGGATCCGAGGTCCGCGGCCTCCCGCTTGAAGACGAACAAAGAGATACAATTCAGGGTTGTGAAGACGCTATCCCGCGACGTATCCGCGCCTCTCTCGACCAACCAGCATCTGCTTCGCTGGGTGAGAAAAATGGCTGACCTCGCCCGGCCACAATCGATTCACTGGGTCGACGGATCGCAGGAGGAATACGACCTGCTCTGCGACGACATGGTGAAGAGCGGCACGCTGGTCCGGCTGAACCAGGATCTCTGGCCCGGGTGCTTTTATGCGCGATCGGATCCGAACGATGTGGCGCGCGTCGAGTCGCGGACGTTCGTCTGCTCGTTGTCGAAAGACGACGCCGGACCGACGAACAACTGGGTGAATCCATTCGAGATGCGCGCGCGACTGCGCGAAATGTTTGCCGGGGCGATGGCCGGACGCACGATGTATGTGCTCGCGTTCAGCATGGGCACCGTTGACTCGCCGATGTCGCGCATCGCCGTGCAGTTGACCGATTCGCCTTACGTTGTCGTCAGCATGCGGACCATGGCGCGGATCGGCCTCCCGGCCCTCAAGATCATCGATCGCAACGTCCAGCGCGTTGTTCCCTGCATGCACAGCGTCGGGGCGCCGCTTGCGCCAGGGCAGTCGGATGTTCCCTGGCCGTGCAATCCAGAAAAGTACATCGTCCATTTTCCAGAGACGCGCGAGATCTGGTCGTTCGGCTCCGGCTATGGCGGCAATGCGTTGCTCGGCAAGAAATGCTTCGGTCTGCGCATCGCGTCGAACATCGCGCGCGACGAGGGCTGGCTCGCCGAGCACATGCTCATTCTTGGTGTCGAGGACCCTCACGGCGAGAAGACGTACATCTCCGCGGCATTTCCGAGCGCGTGCGGCAAGACGAATCTTGCGATGCTGATTCCGCCCGACAGCCTGAGCGATTGGAACGTGACGATGGTCGGCGACGACATCGCCTGGATCAAGCCGGACGCCTCAGGCCGGTTGCACGCGATCAATCCCGAGGCCGGCGTATTTGGCGTCGCGCCCGGAACCTCGAGGAGCACCAATCCAAACGCGATGGCGACGATCGCCAGGAACACGATCTTCACCAACGTCGCGCTTACGTCCGAAGGTGGCGTGTGGTGGGAAGGCATGACGGCAGAGCCGCCGCAAGAATGCCTCGACTGGCGCGGCGATCGATGGACGCCGGAGATTGGTCGCGCGACAGGCAAGCCGGCCGCGCATCCCAATGCACGATTTACGGCGCCGGCGCGGCAGTGCCCAATCATCGACTCGGATTGGGAGTCGCCGCAAGGTGTGCCGATTAGCGCGATCATTTTCGGTGGCCGCCGTGCGCACACGCTGCCGCTGGTGTATCAGTCGTTCAACTGGACGTCAGGCGTCTACATCGGCGCGACGATGGGATCGGAGACCACCGCGGCCGCAACTGGCAGCGTCGGCACCCTGCGCCGCGATCCGATGGCGATGCTGCCCTTCTGCGGCTATCACATGGGGGACTACTTCCGCCACTGGACCAGGATGCAGCGCTCGATCAGCGAGACGCCGAAGATCTTCCATGTGAATTGGTTTCGAAAAGACGATCAGGGACGTTTTCTGTGGCCCGGCTATCGCGAGAACATGCGCGTCCTGAAGTGGATCGTCGATCGCGTTCGTGGACGCGTCCTCGCGAAGGAAACGCCGATCGGCTGGATGCCGCGCTATGAGGACTTCGACTGGCGCGGCCTCGAGATGTCGAGGGAACATTTCGAGGAGCTGCAAGCCGTCGATCCGGTCTTATGGCGTCGCGAGGTCATTCAGCACGAGGAACTCTTCATCGAGCTGCACGACAACCTGCCGCCGGAAATGATTTACGAGCGCGAATTGCTCATCTGTCGACTGTAACGACAATCGCGGGCTGTCGTATTTTCACCTGATCTCTGCAATCGATTACAACGCCAGATGTCCAGAGACGTCCGGCGTGGCATCAAGCACACTTCGTTCTCGGCGACGGGCGCCACGAGTGGGTCGTGTGGCGTCATCACCTGAACGAAGTCGCACCGTTATGGTCACGATAAGCGGTCGGCCGCGAAGCGCGGTCTGAAGTCCGCGCCCTGCATCGCACTCGTGCTGTAGGCTGATGTAGGGCAGCGTCTTTAGACCCTGCCTCCACCAGTCATGCCCTCCACTCGAACGCAAGTTGGAATCGTTGGCGCTGGGCCTGCCGGCTTGATGCTCGGTCACCTCCTTCACCTGGCTGATATCGACTCGGTCATCGTCGAGAATCGCAGCGAGGACCATGTCGTCGAGCGAGTGCGCGCCGGCGTGCTCGAACAGGGCACTGTCGATCTGATGCACGAGACGGGCGTCGGCGAACGGCTGCGGCGGGAGGGAATGCGGCACGAGGGAATTCATCTGCGGTTCGCCGGGCAGCGCCACCGGATCAACATGGCGGGCCTGACCGGGGGGCGCGCGATCACGATCTACGGACAGAACGAGGTCGTGAAGGATTTGATTGCGGCGCGGCGTGCCACGGGGCGACCGTTGTATTTCGACTCGGCCGACGTCAGCGTTCACGAACTCGACACGACGTCGCCGCGGCTGCGGTTCGTGAGCGACCACGCCCAGCACGAGATCACATGCGCGTTCATCGCTGGCTGCGACGGGTTTCACGGTGTGTGTCGTCCGAGCATTCCCTCGTCGCACGTCACGGTATACGAGCGCGAATATCCTTTTGCCTGGCTTGGGATTCTCGCAAACGCGGCTCCGGCGTCCGATGAACTCGTTTACAGCCTGAGCGAGCGCGGATTCGCGCTATTCAGCATGCGCTCGTCCACGGTGACTCGGCTCTATCTGCAATGTGCGCCGGACGAAGACCTCGACAGCTGGAGCGACGATCGAATCTGGTCGGAACTGCTTGCGCGCTTGCGCACCGACGACGGATGGGAGCCACACGTTGGACCGATCGTGCAAAAGGGCGTGACGCCGATGCGAAGTTTCGTGGTCGAGCCGATGCGATACGGCCGGTTATTTCTTGCTGGCGACGCGGTGCACATCGTGCCGCCAACAGGCGCGAAGGGATTGAACCTGGCGATGGCGGACGTCACCCGGCTATCGAAGGCGATAGAAGCGTTTTTCACAGCCGGCCGCGAGCGGGAGCTCGATGAATACTCCGCACGCGGCCTGAAACGCACGTGGCGAGCCCAGCGTTTCTCGTGGTGGATGACGTCAATGCTGCACAAGCAGGAAGGGGACAATCCGTTCGATTACCGCCGTCAACTCGCCGAGCTGGAGTATCTTGTCAGTTCCACCGCGGCGATGACCAGCCTGTCGGAGAACTACGTCGGCACGCCGTTCGATTGATGCCAGAATATGCAAGCTAAGCACATGAAGTAGCTACCACTTAGGGTCGACGACTCGTGTAAAAGGTGGCTGGCACCTTTCCGGGAAAGGTGCCAGCCACCTTTTACCGTTTTTTTCAGAGGAATGTCGCTATGTCGATACGAAACACCATCGCGGCCGTCGCGATTGCGACGGGCAGCGTTCTCACCGCTCACGACTTCGCGCAGCAACCGCCGGCGTCGGCGAAACCTGCGCCTGTCGCCGATCCCGACGGGCAGGTGATCAAGTCCGAGAAGCAGACGTTCAAAATCGAAGTCGTCGCGCGAGAGATCGAGACACCCTGGGCGCTCGCGTTTCTTCCCGACGGACGACTGCTAATCACGGAGCGGCCCGGACGGGTACGGATCGTCGAAAAGGGCAAGCTCCTGCCCGAGGCTGTCAAGGGCACGCCAAAGGTGTGGGAGAAACAAGACGGCGGACTGTTCGACGTCGAAGTGCATCCGCAATACGCAAAGAACGGGTGGATCTATCTTTCGTACTCGGAGATTGTTCCTGGTTACGTCGCACCCCCTCCGCCGCCGCCCGGCGCAGAGCCGCCGCCTCCGCCTGCGGGCGCGGAGCAGGGCCGCGGTCGCGGGCGCGGCGGTCCGCCGGATCCGCCGACCATGACGGTCATCGTCCGCGGCAAGATCAACAAGAACAACGAATGGACCGACGAGCAGGTGCTCTTCCGCGCCAAGCCGGACGTCTACAACTCGAGCAACGCGCACTACGGTTCGCGGTTCATCTTCGACAAACAAAACCATCTGTTTTACGCGCTCGGCGAGAAGGACAATCCCGCGGCCGCGCAGGACCTTTCGACTCCAATCGGAAAGATCCACCGTGTCAACGACGACGGCTCAGTGCCGAAGGACAATCCGTTGGTCGGCAAGCAAGGCGCTGTTCCGACGATCTGGAGCTACGGCCATCGCAATCCGCAGGGACTTGCGTGGGATCCCGTCACCGGCAAACTGTGGGAGTCGGAGCATGGACCGCGCGGTGGCGATGAGGTCAATGTGATCGAGGCGGGCCACAACTACGGCTGGGGCGCCATCACGATGGGCACCGATCCGCGCGTTCCCGAGAAGGCGCGCGATGGCATGGAGCAGCCAATCGCGTACTACACGCCAACAATCGCGCCGAGTGGAATGGTGTTCTACACCGGCGACAAGTATCCGGGCTGGAAAAACAACCTTTTCGTCAGCGCGCTCGCTGGCCAGCAACTTCGGCGTCTCGAAATCAGCGGCGCCCAGGTCACACACCAGGAACCAGTCTTCAGCCAGTTGGGCCGCGTTCACGATGTGATCATCGGCCCCGATGGCTATCTCTACGTCACGCTCCAGATCCCTGGTCAGTTCATGTCACAGTCGACGCCAGGAATGATTGCGCGGCTGATTCCTGTCGCGCAGTGAACGGTCCAGGATCCCAGAACAGGCGCGGAGAAGACGTGCGGGGTGCAGCTGCAACCGATCGGCGATATCGGGCAGAACGATCAGGCGATGTCGTCCGGCTCGAAGACACATCGGCGAATATCACGGTGTCGATCTGCCCGGGGTTTGGCAACAATGCGTTCGACATCCGCGCCAATGGCGTGGAGGTATTGTGGCGGCCATTCGATTCGCTCGAAGACTTCAAGGCGCGCGGCCAGGGGCGTGGCGGGATTCCATTTCTTGCACCGTGGGCGAATCGTCTTGACGAACCCGCGTTCTACGCCAATGGCCGACGATTCCCATTCGACATGGAGGTGGGCAACATTCGCGGACCTCTGCCGATCCACGGATTACTGATGCGCACGGATCGCTGGCAGATCGTCGACGTATATACAGACGACGAGCAATCGTCGGTGACGAGCCGCCTGGAATTTTTCCGTGCACCACTCTGGCTGAAACAGTTTCCGTTCGCGCACGCGATCGACATGACCTACCGGGTGTCCGATGGCGTGGTCGAGGTCACGACGCGTATCGAAAACCTGAGCGCCGATCCGATGCCGGTAGCGGTTGGTTTTCATCCGTACTTTAAACTGTCGGATTGCCCGCGCGACGAATGGACGGTGGCGATTGGCGCTCGCACGCGGTGGCTGTTGTCCGACGCGAAGCTCCCAACGGGCGATACGCAGCCGATCGAGCGCACGTTCGAGCACCCCTGTGCCGTGCGACTGAAGGATCACGACCTCGATCATGTCTTTTCCGATCTCCTCCGCGACGACAACGGGAACGCGGTGATGTCAGTGCGGGGCTCCCGCCAGCGTGTCGACGTCGAAGTCGGTCCGAACTTTCGCGCCGCCGTCGTGTATGCGCCGAAACGGCCGCCTCAGACGTCGGACGCCGCATTGACGGCCGATTTTGTGTGTCTCGAACCGATGGCCGGGATCACGAACTCGATGAACCTCGCGCATAGAGGCGTTTACAACGATCTGCAGTACATTCCTCCGGGCGGGATCTGGGACGAGATGTTCAGGATCAGGATGTCGGGGTTTTAGCGAACCTTTCACGGGTGCCGAGGTGCGTTGAGTGCCCGGCGTGCCAAGGGTGCGTCGGGTGCCGGGAGTGCCAAGGGTGCTACGAAGCGAGAATCTGTGACTCAGAAGACTGTGATCGATCGATTTCGGCTCGACGGCAAGGTGGCGCTGGTGACGGGTGGAGCGCGCGGGTTGGGTAAGGCGATGGCGACGGCTTTGGCGGAGGCGGGCGCGACCGTCGCGCTCACTGGCCGGTCGAAGGAGACGTGCCAGGAGGCGGCGAACGCGATCGCGAGTGCAACCGGCCGCAAGACCGGCGCGTTTGCGGCCGATGTGACGAAGATCGCCGAGGTCGAGCGAATGGCCGACGAGGTCGAGCGCGAGTTCGGACGCATTGACATTCTCGTCAACAACGCCGGCATCAACATCCGCGGACCGATTCAGCAGTTGACCGAGGAGGACTGGGACGCGGTTGTCGATACGAACCTCAAGGGACCGTTTCTCTGCGCCCGCGCGATCGGCCCGCGCATGGTCAGCCGTGGATGGGGGCGCGTGATCAATCTCGGGTCCGTGCTCGGCGTGATCGCGCTCCCGGGCCGCGCGCCATACGCGTCCTCGAAGGCCGGCATCATCAACCTGACGCGCGTACTGGCACTCGAATGGGCCGGCACTGGCGTGACCGCGAATACCATCTGTCCGGGCGCGTTTGCCACCGAGATGAACCGTTCGCTTCTCGAAGATCCGGTGAAGTACAAGGAGTTCGTGGCGCAGATTCCTATGGGCCGTTGGGGAGAGCTCGAGGAACTCACTGGCGCGGTCGTCTTCCTCGCGTCGGAAGCCTCGTCGTACGTTACAGGGACGCCCTTGTTCATAGACGGCGGATGGATAGCACGGTAAAAGGTAGAAGGTAAAAGGGAAAGCGCCTGCGGCCCGAGCGAGGCGCTGGAAGGGAGCGCCGCGAAGCGGCGCCGCCGAGCGAGAGCGAGCGGAGGTGGGGCCCCGCGAGCAGTAATAAATGCAGACAGTCTTTCAGTCCGAGAGGAGATTTCGATGGTCCTGACGAAGACATCAATGGCGTTTGTCGTGTGTGCTGCGTTTGCGGGAGGAGTTGCCATGCACGCGTTGATGACACCTGCCGCCACCGTTCACGCTGCAGGGAACCGTGTATTCGAAATTCGCACCTACACGACACCTCCTGGAAAACTCGAAGCGCTCAAGACGCGGTTCCGCGATCACACGATCAAGATCTTCAACAAGTACGACATGAAGAGCGTCGGCTACTGGGTGCCACAGGATGCACCGCTGAAGGAGAACACGCTCATCTACGTCCTGTCGCACGAAAGCCGCGAGTCGGCGGCGAAGAGCTGGGCGGCATTTCGCGCCGATCCGGAGTGGGTCAAGGCAAAGGCGGAATCGGAAAAGGACGGCCCGCTCACGACAAAAGTCGAATCGATGTTTGCGGATCCGACGGATTTCTCACCAATCAAATAGGGCCAATGGAGCATCAGATGAAGCGACTGGTAGTCACCGCGGCGGCGATCGTCGCATTTACGGGGGCGCCCCTGGCCCAGCGAGCCCCGGCAAAACCGCTCGATATCTATGTCGTCGATACCGAAGGGGGCAAGGCGGCGCTCTGGGTTACACCGAGCGGCCAGTCGCTGCTCATCGACAGCGGCAACCCTGGCAATCGCGATCTCGATCGCATCATGGCGGCAGTCAGCGACGCCGGACTGAAGCAGATCGACTTCCTTATTTCGACGCACTACCACGTCGATCATATTGGCGGCCTGCTGGAGCTGTCGAAACGAATCCCGATCGCCCACTACATCGATCACGGTCCGAACGTGGAAGAACGCGAGCAGGTCCAGGGATTCCAGGCCGCCTATGCCGAGTTGTACGGAAAGGCGAAGCACACCGTCGTCAAGCCAGGCGACAAGGTGCCAATCACCGGCCTCGACTGGCGCATCGTGACGTCCGCCGGGAGCGTGTTGAAAGCGCCGCTGATCCCTGGAAGCGCTAAGCCGAATCCCGCGTGCACGGGCGTGGCAGCGAAAGACGCATCACCGACCGACGACAACGCGCAATCAGTTGGCAGCGTGATCACGTTCGGTCAGTTCCGTGCCATCGACCTCGGCGATCTGCTGTGGAACAAAGAAAACGAACTGGTGTGCCCCAACGATCCGATCGGCGCCGTCGACGTGTATTTCGTGACGCATCACGGACTCGACGCGTCGGGATCACCTGCACTCGTTCACGCCGTGCAGCCGCGCGTCGCGGTGATGCAGAACGGGACCCGCAAAGGCGGTGGCGTCGAGGCGATCAAGACGATGCGATCGTCTCCGGGGTTCGAGGATCTCTGGCAACTGCACTGGTCGTACAACGCCGGCCTTGAACTGAACAGCGCTGGCGTGTTCATTGCGAACATCGACGATCCGGCAACCGTCGCGAACGTGTTGACCGCACCGCCGCGCGGCGGCGGGCCGGGTGGAGGAGGGCGAGGCGGCCAGGGCGGCGCGCCGGGGAATGCGCCGGCGGGCACAATCAGCAACGCA
This sequence comes from Vicinamibacterales bacterium, assembly GCA_035758845.1. Lineage (GTDB taxonomy): Bacteria > Acidobacteriota > Vicinamibacteria > Vicinamibacterales > 2-12-FULL-66-21 > JALZOC01. The sequence continues at coordinate 15,203 of DASTVZ010000129.1, read as the reverse complement.
CCCATCCCGACCAGCCCAGTCGGGGGCGCAGCTCCACCAGCGGGCGTAACCCCGCCAGGTGCCACGCAGGCGCCATCATCGGCCACCCCTCCACCGCTACCGGGTGCTGGGGTGGTCCCGGCACCCGCCCCCGGCGGTGGAGGAGGTGGCCGAGGCGGTGGAGGAGCGGCCGCGCATACACCGGCCTACTGGATCAAGTTGTCGGTCCAGCCAGACGGGGCGTTCACGGTCACGAACACCCGCAATGGGTTCAGTAAGACTTATACGAAGCGGAAGTAGTCTTCCGACTAAAGCCGGAAGCCACAAGGAACCCAGTGGAGAAGCCCACAAGGAACCCGTAGCTTCCGCCTTTAGGCGGAAGGCAATAGCAGGAGCGCAAATGAAAACCAGGATTTCCCTTCTTGCCGGAGTCGTCATTGCGAGTGCGACCCTCGTCGCACAGCAGACGACAGCACCGTCGCCCGCTGCCCAGCAGCAGCCTGGAGGCCGCGGCGGACGCGGTGGCGGCATTCAACAGAGCCCATTCTCTACACCGCCCATTCGCATTTATCTCTATGCCGGCTTGAAGACGCACGCCGAAGGGCAGCACGACTATCCGCAGTTTCTGGCGGACTGGAGCAAGCTGCTAATGAATCGCAACGCCATCGTGGATGGCAGTCTTCACTTTCCGTCCGAGAAAGAGTTGCTGAACTCTGATGTCGTCGTTGTCTACAAGGGAGATGCCGGCTACATGAGCATGGAGGATCGAGCGAACCTCGATGCATACATGCGGAAGGGCGGCGGTATCGTCACCATTCACGATTCGTTGTGCGGGCCCAATCCAGGCGAGTTCGCAGACATCGTTGGTGGTGCCAAGAAGCATGGCGAAACGAACTTCACGCTCGAGGCGAACGTCCCGTACACCATCGTCGATAAAGAGCATCCGATCATGCAAGGGATGTCGGATTTCGCGATCAAAGACGAGGCTTTCTACCAGATGACATGGTCGAAGTCGCCTGAAGTGCACGTGCTTGCTACGGCGGTGATGGACTCAACCCCGACGGCAAAACAGGCCGGACACGCCGGGGAAGTGGTGCCGCAGATCTGGACATACGAAAAGCAGCTCACGCCTGCTCCGACAGGACAGCCCTATCGCGCTTTCGTATGGATGCAGGGTCACTTCTATTCGAACTTCACCAACCCGCAGATCCAGCCGATGCTGCTGCGTGGCATCGCATGGGCCGCACGTCGTTCGGTCGATACGCTGATGACGGAACGTCCCGCGCGCGGCGGCCGTGGCACGACTGACACCGCAGGTACGAGCAGAGGGCGCGGGGGCTTATAAGGTGCTTCCGCCTGAAGGCGGAAGCTATAAGTATTCAATCCACATTCGTGGCTTCCGCCTTGAGGCGGAAGGGAGACCGAGTGTCCGCAGAAAAAAGAAAATATCGATCATCCGCCTGGTTTTCCAAGCTTGACAAGGACGGGTTCATTCATCGCAGCTGGGTCGGACGCGGACTGCCGGAGGGGGTGTTCGAAGGACGACCCATCATCGGCATCTGCAACACATGGTCTGAGCTAACGCCGTGCAACGGCCACTTTCGCGAACTGGCCGATCACGTGAAACGCGGCGTCTGGGAAGCCGGGGGCCTGCCGTTTGAATTTCCCGTGATGTCGCTCGGCGAGACCAGCGTCCGGCCGACGGCCATGTTGTTTCGAAACCTCGCCGCGATGGACGTCGAGGAATCGATTCGCGCCAACCCAATCGACGGCGTCGTCCTTCTCTGCGGCTGCGACAAGACGACGCCGTCCTTGATCATGGGTGCGGCAAGCTGCGATCTCCCGGCGCTGGTCGTCTCGGGGGGCCCGATGCTCAACGGCAAGTATCGCGGCGCCGACATCGGGTCGGGCACAGACGTCTGGCGGTTCAGCGAAGAAGTCCGCGGCGGCATGATGAGCCTGAAGGAATTCATGCAGGCCGAGTCGTGCATGTCGCGCTCGTCGGGAACGTGTAACGTCATGGGTACAGCTTCGACGATGGCGTCGATGGCGGAGTCGCTTGGACTGACGCTGCCGGACAACGCCGCGATTCCCGCGGTTGATTCACGGCGCTACGCGCAGGCGCATCTCGCTGGCCGGCGCATCGTTGAGCTGGTCAAAGACGATGTTTCGATTTCGAAGATCCTTACCCGGGCAGCTTTCGAGAATGCCATTCGCGTCAATGGCGCGATCGGGGGATCGACCAACGCCGTCCTGCACCTGCTCGCAATCGCCGGTCGCGTTGGCGTGCCGGTGACCCTTCAGGACTGGGACGATCTCGGTCGCGCCGTCCCAACCATTGTCGATCTGATGCCATCAGGCCGCTTCCTGATGGAAGATTTCTATTACGCCGGCGGTCTGCCGGCTGTCATCCGAACCCTCGGCGAAAACGGGATGCTCAATCGCGACGCGTTGACCGTGAACGGTCAGACTATCTGGGAGAACTGTCGGGAGGCGCCAAACTACAACCAGGAAGTCATTCGACCGCTCGATCGGGCGCTTGCCGCTCACGGCGGCATCGCCGTGTTGCGCGGTAATCTGGCGCCTCAGGGCGCGGTGCTGAAACCCTCAGCGGCGTCACCGCACCTCATGAAGCATCGGGGACGGGCGGTGGTGTTCGAGAACATCGAGCATTACAAGTCACGCATCGGCGATCCGTCACTCGACGTCGACAAGGATTGCGTGCTGGTTCTGAAGGGTTGTGGGCCCAAGGGATATCCAGGGATGGCGGAAGTCGGCAACATGGGCCTTCCGCCGAAGGTCCTGAAGACCGGCGTGACCGACATGGTGCGCATTTCGGATGCGCGCATGAGCGGCACTGCCTACGGAACAACGGTGTTGCACGTTGCGCCAGAAGCCGCGGCCGGCGGACCGCTCGCACTCGTGCGCGACGGCGACATGATTGAACTCGACGTGGAGGCGCGGAGGCTGCACCTCGACATCAGCGACGCGGAGCTTGCCAGCCGTCACGCGGAGTGGAAGAAACCGGAACCGAACCTGCCGCCGGGTGGATACGCGCGGCTCTACATCGAACACGTGCAGCAGGCCGACCAGGGCGCGGACCTGGATTTCCTCGTCGGTTGCCGCGGCCACGACGTCGCAAGAGAATCGCATTAGAATCTATCGGCTGCTGGCTGCTGGCCTCCGCTTTGTGTGTAGGGCGGGGTCTTCAGACTCCGCCTCAAAGGTGGCGACTGCTTAATGAAACTGATTCGTTACGGTTCCCCCGGTCAGGAAAAACCCGGACTCGTTGATTCAACTGGCGCGATTCGTGATCTCTCCGGTGTAGTGCCTGATATCGGCGGCGATACGCTGCTGCCGGCCTCGCTCGCGAGATTGAGTAGCCTCGATCCGGCGTCGCTGCCGCGCGTCAACGGCACGCCGCGCATAGGACCGTGCGTGAGCCGCGTCGGCAAATTCATCTGCATCGGCTTGAACTACTCCGATCACGCCGCCGAGTCCGGCATGGCCGTTCCGAAAGAACCGATCGTCTTCATGAAGGCAACCTCCTGCATCGTCGGCCCGAACGACAACATCGAGCTGCCGCGAGGTTCGGAGAAGACTGATTGGGAAGTTGAGCTGGGCGTGGTCATTGGCAAACCGGGAAAGTACGTGAGCGAACCGGACGCGTTGTCGCACGTTGCCGGTTACTGCGTTGTCCACGATGTGTCGGAACGTGCGTATCAGCTCGAGGGCACGGGACAGTGGGTAAAGGGGAAGAGCGCAGACACGTTCGGGCCAATTGGCCCATGGCTCGTCACCGCCGATGAGGTGTCCGATGCCGGCAACCTCAGACTGTGGCTCGAGGTTGACGGGCGGCGCTATCAGGACGGATCGACCAAGACGCTCATCTTCGGCGTCCCGTATCTGGTGAGTTACTTGAGCAAGTTCATGAGCCTCCAGCCCGGCGACATCATCTCCACCGGCACACCACCGGGTGTCGGTCACGGCAAGAAGCCTCCGGTCTATCTGCGCGAAGGGAATGTCGTGCGGCTTGGTGTGGAAGGCCTGGGCGAGCAGCGGCAAAAGGTCGTCACATAAAATATTTGGATGCCCCTGTCCAAAGACGTCGCCGCCGGATTGGCCGACATCGTCGGGGCTGGCTCCGTCCTGACGAAGCCGGAAGACATCATTCCCTACAGCTTTGACGGCACCGCGGCGCTGCGCCAGATGCCATCGGCAGTGGTGTTCCCGCACACGACCGAGGACGTGGCGCGGTGCGTGAAGTTTGCCGTCGCGCAGTCGGTTCCAATCGTGACACGCGGATCCGGTACGGGACTCAGCGGTGGCAGCGTGCCGTCGAGTGGCAGCGTCGTTCTCTGCCTCGTGCAGATGAACAAAATCCTCGGTATCGATCCGAAGAACCTCGTCCTCCGCACGCAGCCTGGCGTGACGACCCTCGCGATTGACGAGGCGGCGTCGCGGCACGGGTTGTTCTATCCACCGGATCCCGGTTCGATGCGCATCAGTTCGATCGGCGGCAATGTCGCTGAGAACTCGGGCGGACTGCGCGGACTGAAGTACGGCGTGACGCGCGACTACGTGATGGCGCTCGAGGTGGTGATGCCCGACGGTCGCATCGTGCGGTTCGGCAGCGCGTGCGTCAAGGATGTCGCCGGCTATTCGATGAAAGATCTCTTCATTGGATCGGAGGGAAGTCTCGGTGTCATCACCGAGATCCTGCTGAAGCTCGTACCCCGGCCACTTGCCCGGCAGACGATGCTGGCGCTGTACGATCGGATTGAGGATGCGGCGGAAACCGTTTCGGCGATTATTGCGGCGCGGATCATCCCGTGCACGCTTGAATTCCTGGATCAAATGACGGCGACCTGCGTCGAAGACTTCGCCCACGTCGGGCTGCCGACCGATTGTGCAGCGGTACTGTTGATGGAAACCGACGGACATCCGGCGGCCGTGGCCGATGAAGGTGCGCAGATGGCATCGATCGCGCGCGCAAGAGGGGCACGCGACGTACGGCTGGCGAAAAACGAGGCGGAAGCCCTCGCGCTTGCTGCGGCAAGACGCAATGCTTTCTCGGCGCTGGCACGGCGACGGCCGACGACGATACTCGAAGACTTCACCGTGCCCCGGAGTGAACTCGCAAAGATGGTCACGTTTATCGCCGAGACGGCGCGTGCGGCGAATCTGCAAATTGGCACATTCGGTCACATGGGCGATGGCAACCTGCACCCAACGTTCCTCACCGATGAGCGCGACAACGATGAAATGGCGCGCGTACATCATGCGCTCGATCTGATGGCGAAGAAGACGCTGGAACTGGGCGGAACGATCACTGGCGAGCATGGCGTCGGCCTCGCGAAAAAAGAGTGGCTTCGCCAGCAAATGGGCGACAGCAGCTTCGAAGTGATGAAGCAGATCAAGCGAGCTCTCGATCCCGCTGGACTTCTGAATCCCGGCAAGATCTTCGACTGAATTGATGGCTGGCGGGACCCTTCGAACCATCGACTATGCGGTCTTGCAGCAATGCATGCATTGCGGCATGTGCCTTCCAACCTGTCCGACGTACGATCAAACCAAGCGGGAACGGAACAGTCCGCGCGGGCGCATCGCCTTGATGCGGGCCGTGGCTGATGGCGTCCTCGAGGTCTCGCATGAGTTCGCCGAGGAGATGAGCTACTGCCTTGGCTGTCTGGCCTGTCAGACGGCCTGCCCGGCTGGGGTCAACTACGCCGAACTGTTCGAGACCGCGCGCAGCGACATCGAGCGACAGAACGCGCATCACGGGGTCGCGCGGCAGGTCTGGCGAGCACTGACCCTCGGCTTCCTCTTCATGCACCCGGGGGCACTGCGTCTGACCGGACGGTTGCTCGGGTCCTATCAGCGCAGCGGACTCGAAGCCTTCGTGCGGCGAACAGGGATCACGCGTCTTCTTCCAGCAGGTCTGAGGCGACTCGAACCTCAGACACCTCGTCTTGCGCCCAGGTTTTCAAACTCGTTGATTCCGTCGCGGCAGACGCCCGCCGGGCCGACGCGCTACCGCGTCGCGCTGTTGACCGGGTGCGTCCAAGACCTTGTTTTTCCGGATGTGAATCGCGATACCGCCGACGTTCTGCTCGCCAACGGTTGTGTGGTTGACACGCCGCCGGTGCAGCCGTGTTGTGGGTCACTGCATGCACACAACGGTGATCTGAAGCATGCCCGCGTCCTCGCGCGCCGAATGATCGATCTGCTTCCACCCGATCGCTACGACGCCATCATCACGAATGCGGGCGGGTGCGGCTCGCATCTAAGACGATACGCGCCATTGCTGCACGAGGATTCCGCGTATCGTGAACGTGCGGTGGTCTGGGACCGGAAGCTTCGCGACATTCAGGAGTGGTTGATTGAAATTGGTTGCCGAGCGCCGGAGACATCGCCCTTTGACCAACCGACAACCGTGACTTACCACGAGTCGTGTCATCTGGTGCACGGACAGAAGATCTCGAGGGAGCCACGCGCCCTCCTGCGGCTCTTGCCAGCCGTCTCGCTGGTCGAGTTGCCGGAATCAACGTGGTGCTGCGGCAGCGCCGGCGTCTACGCGATCACGCAGCCGGAGCAGGCGGAGCGGCTGCTCGGCCGCAAGACCGCCAATATTGTCGGAACCGGCACGGCGTGGGTGGCGACGGCGAACCCGGGCTGTCACCTGCAGATCGCGCGAGGACTCGATGCCGCTGGTGCACGCATCCAGGTGGTCCATCCTGTGTCGCTGCTGGCGCGCGCGTATCGCCGGGAGCAGCGACCTTCCGCGTAAAGGCGTAAGCGACGAGAATCGAAAAACAGCAGGGGAGAAAGGACTAGCATCCCTTCTCCTCTGCGATCAACACAATTTACCTGCCGGAGAGCTGGCGCTCGGCTTCCAGCCAATCCTGGAGCGGCGAACCGTTCACGCCGCCTCGTGCCTGATAGATCTGATATGCAAGCTTTGAAATTTCCGCTTCGGTGACGACCGGGGTCGTCGCCGGAGCCACGACAAGCGTCGTTGCCGGGGTGTCGCTTGCGCGTCGCGTCCGTTTGACGCGAACGGTCGGTGTCGTCTCGGTCTTCTTTGGTGCGCGTGGCATTCTTCTCCTCTTACTTCGTTACCCCTGGTTCTGCCGACTTTGCCGACACGAATGTTCTCGGCGAAATCGATTCCGACATTTTTGTCGGTCTACTCACTTGACGCCGGATGGAGTTTCCCTCGATGAGGCTCTATTTGCTGCGGAAAATGTTCCGCTGATGCTGCCTCGCTGCGTCACGCGCGTGAGTGCGTACTATTTTACGTGCAATCGTCGCGCCTGACACTCGAGATTTTTTGAGTTTGTGATTGCGCGTTCCGTCGCTTCGGATTTACATCGTGTTGACATCGATCGTCTATCAGCGATTGACCAGCAACATTAATGTCATTTTGCCGAGAGCAGCGCGATGATTGCCATTTCCCAGCAACGCTGAAACGTACCGACGGTTAAGCGCGAAGAAACGAAGAAACGAAGAAACGAAGAAACGAAGTCCGAGGTTTTCTGGTCACAGACTGACACGGACCGACGGTTTGGCGTCGAAGCACTCGAAGCGTCGAAGCACTCGAAGATAGCCGGGCACGTCGCAGCAGCATCCGCCGCCACGCGCTTCGCTGCATGCCGGCCGGAGGCCGGCGGTGGCGGATGCGAAGAGTAGCTTCGTATCTTCGCTTCTTCGTTTCTTCGACGAAAACCGTGGGTGCGCTGCAGTTCGACAGTGAACAGTGTTCGATCTAGCCCAAGAGTCACGAGCCGTGTTATAGACACGCGAACTGAGGGGTGCTCGTGAAACGCATCACACCGCTGATCCTGTTTTGCATTGTTCCGTTGACTGCAGTTGTGGCACTGGCGCGTCAACCGAAGGGCGCGACACAAAGTTACCGAGGATGGTCGGCGTACGGCGGCGGGCCCGAGCAGATGCGCTACTCGAGCCTGACGCAGATCGACCGCACGAACGTACAGAAACTCGAGCGCGCGTGGACATACGACAGCGGCGAATCGGGCGGGTTGCAGACGCAGCCAATCGTTGCCGACGGCGTGCTCTACGCGTACACACCCACGCAAAAGACGTTCGCGGTTCGTGCCGATACCGGTGAACATCTCTGGACATTTGATTCACACGCCGAAGGGCGTGGCCCGAATCGTGGCGTCATGTACTGGTCGAGCGGGGCGGAACGCCGGGTATTCGCCGCGGCCGATCAGTATCTGTATGCGCTCGACGCCTCGACGGGTAAGCCGATCGCCACGTTCGGGGATCAAGGACGAATTGATTTGCGCGCCGATCTCGGGCGCGATCCGCGCGAGGGTTCGGTCCGCCTCACCTCTCCCGGTGTTGTCTACAAAGACCTGTTGATCATTGGCGGCCGTGTCAACGAAGGGTTGCCCGCATCCCCTGGCGACATCCGCGCCTACGACGTGCGGACCGGGAAACTGCGATGGTCGTTCCACACGATTCCACATCCTGGCGAGTTCGGCTATGAAACCTGGTCAAAGGATTCGTGGACCGTCAATGGTGGCGCGAACAGTTGGCCCGGCATGGCGCTCGACGAGGCGCGCGGCGTTGTCTACGCCCCCACGGGATCGGCGGCGGCGGATTTTTATGGTGCGAATCGCGTTGGCGATAACCTGTTCGCGAATTCATTGATTGCCCTCGATGCCAGCACGGGAAAGCGGCTGTGGCATTTTCAATTTGTTCGTCACGACATCTGGGACCGCGATCTTCCGTCGCCGCCGACCCTCGCGACGCTGAGGAGAAACGGCCGATCGATCGCGGCCATCGTCCAGACGACAAAGCACGGTTACGTGTTCGTCTTCGATCGCACCACCGGGAAGCCGCTCTTTCCGATCGAACACAGGAAATTTCCGACCAGCAGCGTTCCCGGTGAGATGACAGCCGACACGCAGCCGATCCCGACCGCACCGAAGCCATTCGCGCGGCAGCTTCTCACCAGGGACATGCTGACTACCCGCACCCCGGAAGCACATCAATGGGCGGTCGATCAGTTCAGCACGTTTCGCAACGAGGGACCGTTCATTCCGTTCTCTGTTGGGAAGGACACCATCATATTTCCCGGGTACGACGGCGGCGCAGAGTGGGGAGGGCAGGCGTTCGATCCGGAGACGGCGCTTTTCTACGTGAACGCGAACGATCTCGCGTGGACCGGGGCGCTCGCACCGAACGATGCGGGACAGAGTAGTCGAGTGCTGTATCTTCAGAACTGCGCCACCTGCCATCGCGACGACCGCGTCGGCGCGCCGCCGCAGATCCCGTCACTCATCGACATCGCTCAGCGCAAGTCGCGCCCGGAGCTCAACACGATCATTCGTCAGGGTGGCGGCAGGATGCCCGGTTTCGCGTACATGCAGCGGGCCAGTATTGAGGCATTAATCGACTACTTGGCTACCGGCGAGGATCGTCCAGCCCCCGCGTCGCCGCCGGCCGCAATGCTGGAAGCGTATCGATTCACCGGTTACAAAAAGTTCCTGGATCCTGAGGGTTATCCGGCTGTCGCTCCGCCGTGGGGCACGCTGAACGCGATCAATCTGAACACCGGCCAGTACGCGTGGACGATTCCATTCGGCGAGTATCCCGAACTTGCCGCCCAAGGAATGAAAGAGACGGGGACCGAGAACTACGGCGGCCCTGCGGTGACGGCTGGGGGGCTGGTTTTCATCGGCGCCACCAACTTCGATCACAAGTTTCGCGCCTACGACAAGATGACCGGCAAACTTTTGTGGGAAACGACGCTGCCCTTTTCCGGCAACGGCACGCCCGCGATCTACGAGGTCAACGGACGGCAGTTCGTCGTGATTGCAGCAGGCGGCGGCAAAGATCGACCTGGCAAGCCATCGGGCGGCGTGTATTGCGCGTTCGCCCTGCCGAACTAGCTATACCTGCCGGGATCCGGCTTGCGGGATCCGGGATCCGGTCCGTTTCCGCATGGTAAAGATCGTTGTGCTGATAGCTGGCGGCTGACATGTCCCACCGCGAATTCCGAGTCGCCCTGCTTGGGCAAGGCTTCATGGGGAAGGCCCATTCGAACGCCTACGTTCAGGCTCCTCATTTTTTCGATCTCCCGTATCGCGTCGTTCGAAAAGTCATCTGCGGACGGGATGCGGCGTCGCTGGTAGCCATGGCCGATCGCTGGGGCTGGGCGGAGACCGCCACCGACTGGCGAGCAGTGATCGATCGCAAGGACATCGACGCCGTCGACATCTGCTTGCCCAACCACATGCATGGCCCGGTCGCGATTGCCGCTGCGCAGGCCGGCAAGATGATCCTTTGCGAGAAGCCGCTCGCGCTATCGCTCGACGAGGCGAGGCGGATGGCCGACGCCGCGCGCGATGTGGCGACGCTCGTCTGGTTCAACTACCGCCGGGTGCCAGCGATCGCATTCGCACGCGAGTTGATTGCCGAAGGCCGGCTCGGGCGGGTCTTTCACTACAATGCTTCGTACAAGCAGCAGTGGGGCGCCGATCCGACGCGGCCGCCAAGCTGGAAGATGGATCCATCGCTGGCGGGGTCCGGCGTGGGTGATGATCTGCTCACCCACCTCATCGACGCAGCCCTCTACCTCAATGGGCCGATGAGTCGGGTCGTGGCGACGACCCGGACGTTCGCGCCGAATCGCTCCGTGGACGATGCGGTCGTCGCAATGGTGGAGTTCGGAAATGGGAGCATCGGCACGTTCGAGGCGACTCGTTTCGCCATCGGCTGCAAGAACTGCAACGCGTTTGAGGTGCACGCGGAGAAAGGGATGCTGCGCTTCAATCTCGAGCGGCTCAATCATCTCGAGTTCCTCGATGCAACAGAGCCGTCGACGGAGCAGGGGCTGCGCGATCTGCTCGTGACCGATATGAAGCATCCGGTATTTCCGAATTTCTGGCGCCCGGGCCACATCATCGGCTACGAGCACACGTTCATTGCGGCGTTCGCCGAGTTTCTGCAGTGCCTGTCGAAGAGCGAAGAGTTTCATCCCAACTTCAACGACGGCGTCGCGGTGCAGCAAGTGCTCGACGCGGTGCAGCGCTCGGCGAAAACCGGGCAGTGGACGACGGTATAAAAGGTAAAAGGTAAAAGGCAAAAGGGAAAGCGCCTGCGGCCCTCGCGAGGCGCGAAGTCGCCGAGCGAGCGCGAGCCGGGGGTGGGGCCCCAAGCGCAGTAAGAAAAGATGCGAATTTGCCCGGCGGCAGCCTTTCGTATACCGTGGCATGAGAGCCTTCAGCCGCCGGTGAGCGCGGATGCGCGAGGCGGCAGCGCTTGGGGGTGGGGCCCCAAGCGCAATAAAGAAAGATGACATGGATCCCGAACTCGTTGTCGTCCGCACATTCGGCAATCGGATCGATGCCGAACTGGCTCTTAGCGCGCTCAGCGCGGCGGACATCCAATCGACGATTCTCGACGACGACGGCGGCGGCACGCAGCCGGAGCTGTGGCTGCGCGGCGTGTCGTTGATGGTCCGTGCCGAAGATGCCGAAAGAGCGGAAGAGATCCTCGGGCAGGCGGACAATCGCTAATCACTGATCACTCATCGCGAATCACCTATCGTCGAATCGCTAAGCCCGGATCCTTGCATCCCCGGATCCTGAATCCCGATCCCTCTACGTTTTGGCGCAAGGCCGTCACCGCCAGCTGACGGAGCAGCTGGACGCCCGGACGGTCAAGGATTCAAGGATTCGCGATTCAAGGATTCGAGGATTCGAGGATTAGCGATTCACGATCAGTGATTAGTGATCAGTGATTCGAGCGTCTGCTTCAACCACGCGAGGCAGATGTCCACGTCGTCGACGCTCTCTGTTTTGGATGCGTCGACGTCCGGCCTCGGTTCCCCCTTCTCAGCGCGAGTAAGAAACCGGGCGAATTCTCGCGCCGGCGTCGATGGGTAGGCGGTCCAGAACTCATCGTCGTGGTAATCGAACGTGCGCTGGCGGTGCATGATCAGTTCGAGCGACACCGCGCGACCCGGACACCGCTCGATGTAGGTGCGGATATAACCCGCGATATCGACATTGCCCTCGCCCATGCGCGTCCATTGCGCGACGACGCCCGCCGGTGTGTTCCACAGCGCGCTGTCGCGCATGTGGCTGGTGAGCACGTAGGGTGCAAGCGTCTCGAGCGTGAGATGCGGATCTTCAATGGCCCATGACGCGTTACCCGAGTCGATGCAGACGCCGACGAAGTCCGTACCCGCCGTCTCGACGAGCATCCTCAACTCGCGGGCCTGCATGTCTCCCGAGTGATTCTCGATCGCGATCTTGACTCCTGCGTCGATGACCCGGGATCGAACGCGTCGCAGCACCTGCAGCACCTGATCGATGTGGCGTTCGATCCCGCCGGGCATTCGCCGATCGAAGGTATTCCCGAGCACACACCGTACGAGCGGCGATCCGCAGATGACCGCAGCGTCAATCGCGCGGCCGAGCTGACCCTCGGCTGACCCCTGCGCCGGATCGAAGATGCCGGAGGTGGGGCAAATCGACAGCATGCCGATCTCGATGTCGAGATCACGCGAGTCCGCGTGCGCCCGCACGCGTTCGAGGTGCGCCGGGTCGAAGCCGCCAACCAGCCGCGGTTCGCTGAAGTGCACGACCTTCACGCCGCGCGCCGCACAGTAATCGAGCTGCTGGAATGCGTCCCAGTTCTGAGAACGCAGGCTGTAGGTGTCGAGGCCGAGACGCGGAGCGGGTGAATGTGGCATGTGCGCGATTTTCCGATGGATCGACGTTGGAAGGAAGGCGTCCAGGAGCCAGGAGCCAGGAGCCTCAGGAATGAAATATGATTCCTTCGCATGCCGACACCGTCCCCGGTTCAACAGCGATCCCCGAACCTACACGCACCGCCCAGCCGCACGCGTCACAAGACGGTCGCGTTCGCGATGGTGCTGGCCATCATCACTTATATCGATCGCGTCTGTATTTCGCAGGCAGCCCCCCTTATCACTCAGGATCTCGGCCTAACGAAGGTTGAGATGGCCTGGGCGTTCTCGGTGTTTGGCTGGGCCTATGCGCTCTTCGAGATTCCAGGCGGGTGGCTCGCAGATCGGCTCGGTCCGCGCCGTGTTCTGATGCGAATCGTGATCTGGTGGTCGTTCTTCACCGCCGCCACGGGTTGGGCGTGGAATGTCGCCTCGCTGTTGGTGACGCGGACGCTTTTCGGCATGGGCGAAGCGGGCTGTTTTCCGAACCTGACCCGCGTCTTCACGCTGTGGTTGCCTCAGCGTGAGCGGGAACGTGCGCAGGCGAGCCTCTGGCTCGCGGCGCGCTGGGGCGGTGCATTCACGCCGATCCTGGTCGCATACGTGCTCGACTACATGACGTGGCGCCGTGCATTCGAACTTTTCGGGTTGCTCGGGGTCGTCTGGGCGATTGCGTTCTATCGCTGGTTCCGCGACGATCCTCGGACCCATCCAGGGGTCAACGCGGCCGAGCAAGCCCTATTGCCTCCGCCGCGCGACAGCGCCATCGCCCACGGTCCGACGCCTTGGGCCAAACTGATCTCGAGCCGGTCCGTGTGGCTGCTCGGCCTGCAGTACATTGCCCTCTCGTACGGATGGTATTTCTACGTGACCTGGCTCCCGACCTACTTGCGCGAAGTGCGTGGGACGAGTGTCAAGATGGGCGCACTTCTGGCAGGACTGCCGCTGCTTCTCGGCGGCGTCGGATGCCTGATATCAGGCTGGACGATTCCCCGCCTCGCTCGCGCGGTCGGGAGCATCGGCCTCGCGCGTCGCATCGTCGCGATCGTCGGTTTTGTTGGCGCATCCGCCTCGATTTTCATTTTCACGAAGATTGAAGATCCGGCGCAGGCGATGATCGTGTTGGGTGTCGCCGGTCTCTTCAACGACTTCGTGATGCCCGCCGCGTGGGCCGCCTGCATGGACGTCGGTGGACGCTATTCCGGCACCGTATCGGGTTCGATGAACATGATGGGAAACATCGCCGGAGCGCTGTCGCCGCTCGGGGTTGGATATCTGCTGGCGTGGACCGGGAGCTGGCCACTGACGTTCTACGTCTCCGCCGCGGTCTACAGCCTCGGCGCGGTCTGCTGGCTATTTCTGGATGCTGAAACGCCGATGGAACAGGCAGCGCACTAATCTGGCTGTTCGCCAGTCATGTAATCGAAGACATCGGTCATCGCTGCCCCACGAATCTGCTTGACATCCGACGCGCCCCGGTTCTGAATGTGCCTCGAGCGGAGTACTCCGCTTGCTCTGCATCCGGGGAGATGCCGTGCCCACGGCATGGGTGCACTGCCTGTCGTCGTGCGAGACAACTACGCGATCCGTGTTGGTCCGTGTTGGTCCGTGGTTCACGTCAGGTCAGGAAGGAGTCGCGATGGTCCACAGGGTCTTGTCCGTCACCGCCGCCTTTGCGCTGGCGGTTTTCAGCGCGCTTCCCGCATTCGCCCAGATCACGACCGGAAACGTATCTGGCACTATCAAAGACGCACAGGGAGGAGTCGTTCCTGGTGCGACCGTCGTTCTCATCAGTGAAACAAAAGGCACGAAATCAGCCCCTGTCGTAACCAATGCCACCGGCGACTACGTGTTCCCCAACGTGACCGCCGATACCTACACAGTCGAAGTCGCGATGGAGGGATTCAAGACCGTCCGCCGCACAGGTGTAAGCGTCAGCGGCGGCGATCGAATCGCGGTTGGTTCACTCGTTCTTGATGTCGGCGGAACAGCGGAGACGGTCAACGTCACCGCGGAATCGCCGCTCGTCCAGGCGTCGAGCGGTGAGCGATCGTTCGCCATCACCACGGAGTCGGTCGAAAACCTGCCGCTGTCGACGCGCAATTTCGCAAGCCTGACGCAGTTGACTCCTGGCGTGACCGGCACCACCACGCGGCTCGGCGGCGGCGGTCAGAACAACATCATGATGGACGGCGTGTCGACGATGGACACCGGCAACAACGGGCAGATGCTGCAGATGAACGTCGAGGCCATCTCGGAAGTGAAGGTGCTGACATCTGGATATCAGGCGGAGTACGGTCGTTCAAGCGGTCTGCAGATTACCGCCGTCACCAAGAGCGGCACCAACCGATTCCATGGCTCGCTGTATGACGTTGAGCGAAATTCCGATTGGAACGAGAACAGTTGGGCCAACGCGAATAACAACATTCCAAAGACGATTCTAAAAGAGCGCGACTTGGGATACTCGTTGGGCGGACCGGTTGGAAAACCCGGG
>DASTVZ010000066.1:0-19507 GCA_035758845.1 Vicinamibacterales bacterium | reverse complement strand
ACCGCTGTTGTTCATCCGGCGTAAGCGGTGCAACCGGAGCGGAAGCGCCCGGCTTCCCTGGCCATTCGACGCGAGCGAGCACGTTGGCGGCACGAGCGGCCAGGTCGTCGCTGCGCTTACTCATCGCGGACAGCGCGGACGGTTCCGCATTCAAACGAAGTATCCGTGCGCCGCCGCGACCGCCTCCAGTCGCCGCCGGCCGCTCGAACGCGTATGCGCCACCGGGCCCGGCGCGACCGCCCGGGCAGGTGGGACACGGCAAGTTCGCAGCGTTCGGCGCCGGGCGACGAAACGTCGGCCCCCCCGGCATCGCGGCACCCAGCACCGCGACTTCCGCGCCGCGAAGGACCGCCGATCGCTGCCATTGCGGCTGTGCCTCGTCAGCCAGCCATGTGAAGAGTCTTTGGATCGCCGCATCCTGGCCGGCGCGCACGATCGTGCCGGCCAGCATCGTGATCGCGGTTTCACGCTGTGGCGTCTGAGTGCTGGATGCGAGCAGCTTCTCCAGGACGGTCTCCTCGCTTCCGCGAAGGCTGCTCAAGCCAGCATCCACGACGACCGGATCGTCAGCGTGTCGCTCGAGCAAGGATGCGATTGCATTCTCACGAGGTCCGGCGGGAAGCGAGCCGAGCGAAGCCGCGAGCTGCTGTCGCACCGACCAATCCGGATCGTCGAGAAGTTTCAAGACCTGTGCGTGAAGCGGATGATTGGCGGTCGGGAGCCAGCGCTCGGCGAGACGGATTGCGGACACCCGAATGTCCTTCGCGGGATCGGCGAGCGCCTTGGTCACCAGCGCCGGTTCGAGACTATCGATACCATCGAGTGTCCACAGCGCGTGCAGCCGGGCGCGGACGTTCGTCGATGATTCGGCCAGCTTCACCAATGCAGGAATTACGGATCTGGCGTAGCGTTCAACCAGCAATCTCTGTGCTGTATCGCGTCGCCACCCATTCGGGTGCGAGAGCGCGTCGACTAGCTGCGGCGGTGTGGCGTTGGCGAACGGCGTCGTGCTGTCGCGTTTCGTCGTCTCGTGGACGACGCGATAAATCCGCCCGAGTCCGGTTGGCTGATCGAGTTTGCGCGCGATGATGTGATCGCGGAGGTAGATCGTGGTCGACGCGCGGTCCTGAATGATCCCGCGATACATGTCGACGATATAGAGGGTACCGTCGGGCGCATTGGAAATGAATACCGGACGAAAGCGTTCGTCCGTCGAGGCGAGAAATTCGGCGTTATCGTACGCCTTTCGCGCGCGCAGCGTCTTGCCGTCGTCGCTGAGGACGATGCGGCTGACGAGATTCGCGGCAGGATCGGCCACGAACGCATTCCCATACAAGTCGGGCGGGAGGCGATCTCCTCGATACACCATCGGTGCGCAGACGGCGGTGAACCTTGCGAGCGTACCATCAGGTCGATCGATGCCGGCTTGGTAGGCGCGGTTGGTTCCGGGATTTGGCCGCACCGGCCAGACGGTGTTCAGATCGTTGGTCTCGTCCTCGAGCGTGTCGTAGCTGCCGCGTGTTCGCAGTAGCGTGGGATTGCGCGCGTAGTATGGCGTCGGCACGAAATCGACGTGCAGCGCGGATTCGTTGGTGTTCCGATAAATCCGACCCGCGTCGTCCTGGGTCGCACCCCATTCGCCACGCGCCAGCGTCGGATGCACGTCGACCTTCCCATCTTTGACTCGCAGGTACACCTCCGCCTCGGATGTATGAATCCAGTTGTCGAGTCCCCACAGCAAACTGTTCGCGTTGCCTTCAACGCTTCCTTCGAGGCGGCCGTAGGCATGCGTCACGAGTTCTTTCGTGTCAGCCTTCAAATCGCCATTCGTGTCGCGCATGAGCCAGAGGCTTCCCGGCTCTCCGACAAGGACGCCCTGGTCGAGGACCTTTACCGCGCGGGGCAGAATCAGTCCGTCGGCAAAGACGGTGCGTTTGTCCATGACGCCGTCACGGTTCGTGTCTTCGAGCACTGCGACATGGCCGATTGGATCGAGGTTCGGCTCTTTCGTCTGGAGATCGCGGACGAACCCTGTCATCTCGACCACCCACAGTCGGCCGGCAAGATCCCAGTCGATGACCGTTGGATCCTGCACGAGCGGCTCGCTGGCGACGAGTTCGAGGTGATAGCCGGGCGGCATGTAGAACGTCTGTAGCGCGTCGGCTGGCGACAGGACGGGCGACTCGTTGGACACCTTCTGGACGCCTGGTGGCCAGGGACGATTCGCGGGAGAGCTCTGGAATGCGAATCCAGTTGCCACCATCAAGCAACAGAAAAGCGCGATTCTCACCTCAGTCCCCTGCCTTCCTCGCACTGATATGCGCGTCCCGTCACGACGTCCTTGAACTCTTCTACCTTACCGCTCGGCCAGGCGATGACGACGCGATCGACCTTGTCGCGTCGGCCAACGCCGAACGTGACCGGCAGCTCGGACTGCGACAGGTAGCTCGAGCCGCTCTTTACCATCCGTGTTTGAAAGATGCCGTCGTGGAAGATACGAACCGTGGCACCGATCGCGTCGCGATTGGATTTCGTCCCGATCAACCGCAGTCGAACCGAGCGGTTGCCGGCCAGTTGATCGTTGCGGAAGAGCAGCGCCGGCCCGCCATTGGTCGTCAACAGCACATCGACATCGCCGTCGTGATCGAAATCGCCGTAGGCAAGTCCGCGGCCGACCTTCGGCGCGGCGAAAGCTTCGCCAGCGGCTGACGCGTAATCTCGAAACGTGCCCTTGCCGTCGTTCAGGAACAGGTGCGGCGGCTGTGCGTAGCCGACGTGGCCATGAATGTTTCGCACTGTTTTGTCGATGTGGCCATTCGCAACGATCAAGTCTTGACTGCCATCAAGATCGATGTCGGCGAAGAGGCAACCGAACCCGAGCGTCGTGCGAGACGCTGTCCCGACGCCGACTCGCGTCGCGACATCCTCGTAGGCCCCGGGGGCGCCCGGCTTGTACAGCCCGATCATTTCATTGTCGAAATTGGTGGTTGCGACCGTCGGCAATAGCGCGTCTCCGAGATAGGCGGTATCGACGCCCATCCCGGCACGCGCCTTTCCTTCCGTGCTGAATGCGACTCCGCTCTCGACACCAACTTCCTTGAACGTGCCGTTTTTCTGGTTGCGATACAGCTTGTTCGGTTGTGTATCGTTGGCGACAAACAGATCGAGCCAGCCGTCGTTATCGACATCAAGAATGGCGGCGCCCAGAGATTTCGAGCTGGTATCGAACAGACCGCTTGTGGCGGTGACATCTTCGAACGTTCCATTGCCACGGTTTCGAAAGAGCCAGCACGTGTCTCCGCGATACGCCTCGGGGGTGCAGTATGACTTCTGCTTGCCGTCATTGCTGCACCAGACGTCGTGATCGATCGACCACCGGACGTAATTGCAGACGAAGAGATCCAGCAGTCCGTCACGGTCGAAATCAAACCACAGCGCCGAAGTGCTGAATGCGGTGCGTCCGGCGAGGCCGCTCGTCCGCGTGACGTCGATGAACGATCCCTTGCCGGTGTTACGGAACAGGCGATTCTGGCCGACGGCGGTTACGAGGAGGTCGGGAAATCCATCATTGTCGAAGTCGCCAACCGCGACGCCCATGCCGTACATTTCGATGTCGAGTCCGGCGGTCTTCGTCACATCCACAAACGTGCCGTTGCGATTATTTCGATAGAGCTTGAGGGTCGACGGCTTGCGCTTGTGTCCCGGCCAATCGGTCCCGTTGACCAGCAGGATGTCCTGCCAGCCGTCGCCGTCGTAATCGAGAAAAGCACAGCCGGCGCCCAATGTTTCGGGAAGAAGTTTCCCGCCGTACGCGCCGTTATTGTGCTGAAACTGGATGCCCGCCGCGGTGGTCACGTCAACCAGCCGTACGCGCGTGTGTAAACCACCGTCCGCGGTCTGACCCCCGCCGCCGGATCGACCGGGGTCAGACCCCGGTCGTTCGGTTACGTACTTTGCCACAACGGGCGACAGCGAGGCGTGCCGCAGGAAGTCGCGGCGGTTCACAGGACGTTCACCAGCCCGTTCTGAATGGCATAGACGACGAGTTCGGCGGTCTTGTGAACACCGAGCGCTTTCATGATGTTCGCCCGATGCACCGCCACCGTGTTCACGCTGAGACCGAGCTTGGTCGCGATGGCGCGGTTCGACAGGCCGTCGCAGATCAACCGCAGGACCTCGAGTTCCCGCGCCGAGAGACCATGGTCGCGCTCCCCTTTCAGCGCTGCGGGCCGCGACAACTTGGGATCGAGCACTGTCTCGCCAGCGGCCACCTTCTTGACGGCCGCGGCGAGGTCGAGGTCGAGCGCGTCTTTGAGAATGTATCCGCGCGCGCCCGAATCCAGCGCCTGACGGACGAGCGTTCCTTCGCTGTGCATGCTCAGCATCAACACAGCCGTCTCGG
Source organism: Vicinamibacterales bacterium (assembly GCA_035758845.1). GTDB lineage: Bacteria > Acidobacteriota > Vicinamibacteria > Vicinamibacterales > 2-12-FULL-66-21 > JALZOC01. The sequence goes on along the minus strand of DASTVZ010000066.1, from coordinate 15,105 downwards.
GCGCGCGTTGCAGAATTTGCTTCGTCGCGACGAGCCCCGACGTTCCCGGCATGGCGCAGTCCATCACGATGACCTGCGGCTCGAGCGCCGCGGCGAGGGTGACCGCCTCGTCGCCGTCGCTGGCTTCGCCGACGACGGTGATCGCCGGGTCGTCCTCGAGCAGCCGGCGGAACCCGCGACGCACCAATGTGTGGTCGTCGGCCAGGAGAACGGTGATCTTATTCGCCATCTGCGTCCTTAGTCTCGATTGGAATCTTCAGCCGGACGAGCGTGCCGCCGTCGGGTGGCCGGAGAAATTCGAGCGACCCGCCCAGCATCTCTGCCCTCTCTCGCATGCCGATGATTCCCAGCCCGCGACGATTCGCCGCCGTGTCCGTTCCCCTCCCGTGATCTTCCACGTCGAGTTCGATCATGTCACTCTTCGATCGCAATCGCACCCAGGCCTGCTTCGCCCCTGAATGCTTCGCGACGTTGTTCAACGCTTCCTGCATGACCCGGTACACGTGTATGGCGGTCGTCCCATCGATCGCGATTGGCGGTCCGTCGCGCTTGTACGACACGCTCAGACCGGTCTGGCGCTCCACCGTCGAAAGATACCAGTCGATGGTGCCTTCGAGCCCGGCTTGTTCGAGGATCGACGGGTGAAGCGTTTGCGACAGGCTGCGCACGTGGGTGAGCATGTTCTGCGCGACCTCGGCAATTTCACGCAGATCGGTTTTCAGCGGCGAACCCTCCGGCGCGTGGTTTCTTGCTCGCTCCAGCATCGATCCCATCGCCGTCAACACCTGACCGAACTCGTCGTGCAACTCGCGGGCGATGTGCCGCAGCGTTGCCTCACGAGTAGCGATCAGTTTCTGCGCCAGCTCGTGGCGCTGCTCTGACAACGACGCCAGTTCCGCGAACAGCCGCCGGTTCGAGCGAATCAGGTAGGTGCTCGTCAGTGCGATCGCGACCAGTGTTGCCGTGAGGAACCAGTAAACATTTCGCTGAACGCCTTCGTAAATGGCCGCCACGCGCTGCGCGGTCTGCTCCTCGATCTCATTGTTCTCGACCAGCAATCGCGCCACGGCGGTGCTGAGCGCCGCCTGACGGGCCTGCAGCGAGATTCTGATCTGATCCCGCGCTTCATTGTCTTTCCCCGCCCGCGCAAGCTCGAGCATCTGATCGATCGCGGTCCAAAACTGCTGGAAAGAGTTGGTCAGAAACTGCTGCTGATCGGCGGTTCGGCCGACGGGCGCGACCTGCGCTTCGCGGCGCACCGCGTCATCGAGGTCGGCTCGCAACCGCTGGAATTGCGCCGACCATGCCGTCAGCGGGTACGGCTGACCGCCGTCCAGCATGTCGCGCATCGCGAGCGCAACGGAGTTGAGATCGTTCTGAATGCGAAGCAGCTGCAGCGAATCCTTCCGATTCCGATCCGTCAGGCCGGACTGGAGCTGCCGCAATCCTGCGATCTGGCGCGTGATGTACCACGAATACGTCACGACCGCGGCGAGTGTGATGATCAATCCAAGCAGCAGTGGAACCGTGGGCGAACGCGCCTGCCGCAGGAGGTGAAGCACAGGCGCGAGGATACATCATGGATGTATACCTTGCAGCGCTACGCCCCCGGCTATGCATGATAGATCTCTCCGCTGTCGCGTGGCGCCGGCCCAGTCGTTAGAAACAGCTTCACAATCCTGGACACGCCACCCGGCACGTCCCGGGCGAAGCCCTCCGGATCGGAGATTCGTGTTCAGCGTCGACAGCTTCTTCACAGCTGTTCGCGAGCTGTTCGACACCGTTCGCGGCGGCGGCGGCGAAGCTGCGTGCGATCGTCGCCGCGGCGCGTGAACTGCGACGTTCGCGTCTTGCGTCGATACGCTGGTATTCGGTTTGCGTCCCCGCTCGTCGATGAAGCGATAGCAAGCGTGGGCCATCGGGGGCGCGTGACTTCCAGCCAAATCGCGAGACATCGCTGGGATACGGCCACGCGTAAGCTCCGGACGATGCCGACAAACCGTCGGACCGCTGCCGAAGAATCGCAAGAACCCCGCCGCCCTAACCGTAGTGTCCCGAGGAGGTCTCCTATGAGACGCAGATTTTGGAACGCGGGGTTGGTGCTCGCGGCCGTGCTGAGCCTGAGCGTCGCCGTGATCGCCAGCCCTCAGACGCAAACCGAGAAACCAACGATCAAGCGGGTCACCGCAGAGCCAATTCGTTCGGTCGAAGGTAAAGACAACTTCGAGGCGTACTGCGCCGTCTGCCATGGCAAGACCGCCAAGGGAGACGGTCCGGCGGCTCCAGCGATGAAAACTCCTGTGGCCGATCTCACGATGATTGCGAAAAAGAGCGGCGGCAAGTTCAATGCGATCGGAGTGAAGGAAATGATCAAGGGAGCGGACCGGGAGATGGCCTCGCATGGTAGCAAGGACATGCCCATTTGGGGTCCCGTGTTCCGTTCGTTCCAGGGGGATAACAACATTGCGGAGCTTCGCGTGAACAATCTCGTCTCCTACATCGAATCAATTCAGGCGAAATAAGCCATCAAGGTGGCGGTCGCGGCTTTTGCCGCGACCGCATCGCTCCGCGTTTCTCTCTCCGAGACTAACTGTGAAACAGACTTCAGATCAGCAGACGGCTCTTCTGCTTGATGGCTTCATTCGCGCGGATACAGGGACGGGCCGAGGCAATGGCCTTATCCGGACCGCACGCGACCGGCTTGCCGGTTCGAATCGCCGAACAGAACCGTTGAATTTCCATGCGAATCGGACGAGGTCCGGCGCTTCCGGTTGACGAGGCGGCAGCTGACGACCCACCGGTGTTCCGATTACCAGCCATCGTCTCCGTTGACTGGGCGACGGCACCGCCATCGCGCGGCGAGACGGAAATGGTCGTCGATCGCTTGCTGGCTTCTTCATCGAAGAGCATCGCGTCCGATTCGTGCAACAGGATCAGCGTGCCCTTTGTGCCCTGGTACATCTCGTAGTAGTCGTCGAACGCATTCGATTCGATCGATGAGAACGTCAGCGTTCGACCACCTGGATATTCAAATGTTGCGTAGACGTGGTCGTACACTTCGCGGCCCTCCGGGAATCGATACAGGCCGCCCGACCCGATCACCGCTTCGGGCGTGCATCCCAGGAACCAATTCACCGCATTGATTTGGTGACTGCAGAGTTCCGCCATGAGCCCTTGCGAGTACTTCCAGTAGAGCCGCCAGTTCAACAGGTGATCGAAGGTGGGATAGCCCCACTGCGACGCGTCGAAGCCAGGTGAGGGCGGATCACCTTTGCGCCGCCAGCTGCCGTTCCGGTGCCATGCCGTGCGGACGTGAAAAACTTCGCCGATCGCACCCGTTTTGATGACGCCTTCGTATGCAGATTGGTAGAGCGGGTTGTAGTTGCGCTGGTATCCGAGTTCGAGAACTTTGCCGTTTCGATGCGCGGCATCACGCATGCGCTCGCAGCCGGCTTCGTCCCACGCCATCATCTTCTCGCACAGGACGTGCTTCCCGGCTTCGAGGCAGCCGGTCGCCAGATCAGCATGCGCCCACAGCGGCGGCGCCATCACAACACCTTCGATGTCCTCGTGTTGAAGCATCTCCTTCCAGTCGAAATAATGCTTCGCGGGTGGAACGGAGTTCTTCTTCAGAACTTCGTCGGCTTTGTCGAGCGACGCTGGATTGATATCGCAGAGCGCGCGCACCTGCGCGTACGCCGGGTCAACATCACCGAGCAGCGTGCGGCCGCGTGAGCCGACGCCGATGAACGCAATCTTGACCGGTCCACCCGGGACCGGACCGCGGAGTCCTGCTGCTGCACCCAGCGTCGCGACGGCGGGCACGCCGGCAAGCACTCGAAGAAAGTTGCGCCTGCCCTGGTCCATTTGTTCTTGAGTGAGGTTCATGCCACTGCCTCCTTCACCTGATCGACAGCGACGTGCGAACGCCCCCACCACCCGTCGAGCCCCGCGATCTGTCCGGTTCGAAAGATGAGAAGTACCGTCACCGAGGCAAGCTCGATCAGGTTCTTGTTTACTATCAGATAGGATCCCTCGGCCTGTGCCTGGCCGGCACCAAGCGGCATTGCGGAGAGATAAAACATCGACAGCATGGCGAGCGCACCCACGCAGCCGGACTGGGTGAATAGACCGAGCAACAGGCTCGTTCCGATGAGGATGAGCAGCAGCGCGATGGCCACATCGAATGCGCCGAGCCAGTGCGTCTTGGCAACCGCGTGGAAGAGGCCGGCCAGCGGTCCTGTGGCGGCCTCGAGGTACGCGGCTGACGTCCACTGTTGAAGCGGCTGACCGTCACGGCTCCATGCAGGGTGTACCACCTTTACGTACCCCTCGTAGAAGAAGTGCCAGCCGATGAGCGTTCGCAGCGTCACTAGCGAGACCTGCTGGCCGAGCGAAACGGACGGTACCTGTTGTTTCATACGAGCTCCACGCGAACGCCTGGACGATGACCGATGACGATTGGACTCTGTTGTCCTTCCGCCGTGATGAGGGCGACGGTGCCCGGATGCGTGCCGCAATACGTGCGCGCGAGATCCGTGCCGCCGATGAAGAACGCCGTCGAGAGGGCATCAGCGGACGCGGCGTCGGTCGCAATCACGGTGGCGCTGAGGATGCCGGTTGCCGGCCAGCCGCTGCGGGGATCGATGACGTGACCGTATCGGACACCCTGCACGTGAATGAACTGTTCCCCGGCGCCGCTCGTGCCGAGCGCCGCATCCGAAAGGCTCACACGCGCAAGCGAACGTCCGAGGATTGGCGAGATGATGTCGATCGGCCAGGCGCCACTCGGCCCACCCAGCGCTTTGATGCTGCTCCGTCCGGCTGAAAGCAGCGCATGCCTCACACCCGAGCTGCGCATCCTGGCGGCCGCCCGATCGAGCGCATAGCCTTTGCCGATCGCTCCGAGGTTGAGTTCGATGCCGTCGCGTGCAAACCGTACGGTGAGTGAATCTCGATCCAGGGTGACGGCATCGAACCCGACGTTCGCCCGTGCCGCGTCGATCGCTTCCGACGATGGCAGATGCCCCTCCCGCTGGAGAAAGCCCCAACATCTACTGAGAGGAGTCGACGTGATATCGAACGCGCCGGCAGTGGCTCGATACAACGCGCCACATTCGCACAGAAGATCGAACACCGCTCGAGTGATGGCGACCGGTTCGGCGGCAGCGCGCCGATTGACGTGCGCAATCGCGCTCGTGTGGCGAAAGATCGTGAGTTGATCTTCGATGGTGTCGAGGTCGTCCAGTGCAGCTCGTGCCGCCGGCACATCGGATGCGTCTTCGGACGCGAGCGTCACCTCGAAAGAACACGCCATTGCGCGCCGCGCGAGGTGAATCCACGCCCCTCGGCCGGTCGACCGGCGTGCCGCCAGTCCGCGCAGAATGGCACGCCGACTCCACATGCGGGAGGCGGGATCCGTGCGGCAACGATCCGGACTGATGACGGTCATTTCGACACCAGGTTCGTCCCGTGCGTCGCAACCGCGATGCCACCGTGAAACTACGTTCTCTTTCTTGATGATTTGTGACATCCTGCCGGAAATCCGTCAGTCCGTTTGGAACGTCCGCTGTCGCTCCTTCGTAAGCAGGCATTTACAGCTGCTCAATCACAGGGCCTCGAAATGAACCAATACTTCCTGGCAGTGGTACTGGCTGCGATGATTCTGGTGGACGACGGACTCGCCCAGCGCAGTACCCGCGTGGCGGCGCCCCCTTCCAGCCCACTGTTCCAGCAAACGCACATTTCCGAAGTGCATCTGGAGTTCACCAAGGCCGATTACGACGCGCTCAGGCCGCGCGGTGGTGGATGGTTTGGATCCGGCGGCGGAGGCAGCGCTCAGAGTTGGCTCCAGGGACCAGAGGGAAAGCGGAACGGGTTTGCGGCGAGCCGCGGCGTTCAATTCAGCTACGTGCACGGGAACGTGAGCGTCAACGGTCAGACACTCAGGGACGTCGGCGTGCGCTACAAGGGCAATGGGACGTACTTCGAAGGCGCGGCCAAGGGCAAGGTCTCACTCAAGCTCGATTTTAACGAGTACGTCAAGGGACAGAAGCTCGGGACGTTGAAGAAGCTGAACCTGCACAGCAACATCACTGACGCGAGTTCGATGAACGAGGTGCTCGCGTTTCAACTGTTCCGAGATGCGGGAGTCCCGGCACCGCGCACGTCGTATGCGCGCGTCTACGTCTCGATTCAGGGACAGAAGCAGCACGCATATGCCGGGCTGTTCTCGATCGTCGAGAACCCCGACGAGCAATTCATCGCGGCGCGGGGTCTTCCCCCGAGCGGGGCCATCTTCAAGCCGGTCGCAAGCCAACTGTTCGCCGACCTGGGTCCCGATTGGACGCGTTACAACCAGACGTACGATCCCAAAACCACGCTCAGCGATGCACAAAAACAGCGAGTCATCGACTTCGCCCGTCTCGTCAGCGGCGGCACGGATGCGCAGTTTGCTGCGCGCGTCGGAGAGTTTCTCGATCTCGAGGAGACCGCGCGTTACCTCGCCGTCGTCGTATTTCTTTCCGACCTGGACGGGTTGCTGGGCCCCGGGCAGAACTACTACCTCTATCTCGATCCACGAACGCAGAAGTTCTCGTTCATCGCGTGGGATCAGGATCACTCATTCGGTCAATTCTTTCGCGGAACGCAGTCGGCACGGGAGCAGCTGAGCATCCATCATCCGTGGAGTGAGTCGAGCCGCTTTCTCGAACGGCTGTTTCGCGTCGACGCGTTCAAGAAGCTGTATCTCACGCGGCTGACGGAGTTCAGTGCCACGTTATTCAAGCCGGAACGGTTTCATCGTCAGGTCGACGAATTGGCGGTCGTGATTCGGCCGGCGATCAAGGAAGAGTCCGATCAGCGGCTGCTACGGTTCGATCGGGCCGTTGCCGGCGAGGTGCCACCGGGCGATGCTGGGATGTTCCGCGGCGCCAACATCCCGATCAAACCATTCGTGAAAACCCGCGCGCAGTCAGTGATCGATCAATTGGCCGGTCGATCCATGGGCCAGCGAATTGGTGGGAGATTTTAAAAGAACAGTTGGCTTTTTCACTGCTCGCGGGGCCCCACCCCCGCTCGCTCTCGCGCGGCGGCTTTGCGCCTCGCTCGGGCCGCAGGCGCTTTCCCTTTTGCCTTTCTCTATCGCCCGAGAGCCCATGCGATCCCATTCACCAGTAACCGGCGGAACTCGGCGTTCGTAAAATCGTCCGGGTGCCCGAACGAGGTAAAGAAGACGCGCGCACGCTTCTCGCCGAAGCGATGTGTCCAGGCGATGGGTTCGGGCGGCTGATCGGGAATGCCACCGATCAACAACGTGGTTGTATCGGGTTCGAGCGGACTCACTTTGTAGAGCGATCCGGCGCCAACAAGTTGCGACACCGTCACTCCTTTCAGGATCTGGTGATTTCGTCCGCCAGCCGCGAGGGTGACCAGTGTCTTTGGCCCGTCGGGATGATGATTTGTGTAGTGCCCTCCCAGGACTTGAGGATCGAATGCCTGCCACACCGCCTGGTTCGGTCCAGGTGGCGGATCGCTGGGGCGAAGCGCAAAGGCATGACACGCGGTACGGATTCCCACCAGCGGTTTGCCTGCATTCAAATGCGTCCGAACCGCGTCCAGTTGATTCGGCGGGGGAGTGCGGCGGCGAACACTGACGAAGAGAAGGTCGGCCGACCGCAGCGCCTCAACGAGCCCCGGGAAATTGTTCTTGTCGGCCGGATCCGCCTGAATCGTCGTGATTCGGTAGCCACGCGGCTCGAGCTCCCGCTTCGCAAAATCAGGCAGCGTGTCCCAGGTGTGGTACTCGTCCTCGCCAATCATGAAGACGATGTGTGGGGTACGCTGGACAGAGATCGTACTCACGGCGAAACTGACGCAAAGCGCCGTGATGAGAAACAGCCGCTTCAGCATGGATTCACCAGTAATCAGGTTCTACCCGGTTCCTCATGGTTCTACAAAGTTCTTCGAGGTTCTTCGAGGTTCAACACAGCGGAACCCGGCAGAACCCAACAGAACCTTGAGGAACCCGGTAGAACCCGTTTCAATGCTTCACCCCAAGGCTCTTAATGAAGAGGATCAACGACTGAATCTGCGATTCCGACAGAACCCCGGCATAGCTCGGCATGCCGACTTCTCCGCGTTCGTAGCCTTCCACGATCTTTGCGCCAGGCTCGAGTATCGACTGTCGCAGGTAGACGTCGTCGGCCGTCACCCGCACGACGCCGCCAGCAAACCTTCGCTCGCTGCCGTATAGCCCCTTCCACGTTGGTCCAAGCTTTGTCAGCGACGAATCATCAATCGAGTGGCACGCAATGCATCCATACGCCCGGTAGAGCCGTTGTCCTTCCTCGGCATTGACCGGTGCGTCTGCTTTCACGGACACCGCCCGCGGTGTGAGATCGACGGTAATACCGCCAAATCCTTCCGCCTGTGGGGAGAATTTCGGAAGCTCGTAAGGGGTGAAATAGGCAGTGTCCTGAAATTTCTTGCCATCAGCTGTAGCGAGCGTCCACCCTACTCGCATTTGCATCACGGGAGCCATTTTCGGTACGCCCACGAAGACCGAACGTGCATCATTCGAGAGGTAGACGCTTGCCGGCATGAGCAGGTCGATCCCTGTCGTGCCGTCCGCCTTGAACTGCGGCGAGCCGTATTGGTATGTCCGTTTGTAATGCCAGGTCGCGAGTGAGTAGTTGTCGGGGTTCGTCGCCACGGAGCGCTCGAGCGGCACGTCGAAGCGCATCAGCACGCCTTCATCCATCGGAACAATCTCGCGCGGCACCGTCGACGGCGCACCCGTGTAACGCACGCGGCCGAGACCGGCGAGGCGCGTCGCCGTTGTGCCCCACCCGAGAATTTGGAATCCGGTGATGTAGAGCTGACCATCCGCCGGATTCACCGACCCGTGCAGCGGTGGAAAATCGAACGCCCTCGTGACACTGACGACGGCCGCCTGCGGCTTTTCAGTTCGGTCGTTGAGCAACACCCGAAAGAGCTCTGGATTATTGAAGCCGATGTAGACGAGCGCGTCGCTGAGCGGGCCGAGGCGGGCGCCGAAGAGCCAGATCTGCGACATCGCAGACGCATTCGCCGCGTGTGGAATCCATGTCATCGGTTCCGCAATCGGAGCCGGATACACCTCACGCGGTTTCTTGTCGCTGAGAAAGCCATAGAACTGCGCGTCGCGGACGATATGGAGCGGCGTGCTGGGAATGTAGTTGCCCTGTTGATCGCTGGCGGTGACGAGACCGGTGCGGATGTTGACGCCAATGTTTGGTTGACGGAATCCATATCCGAGGACGGTCGCCCGGCGGCCGTCCGCGGAGATCCGCAAGACGCTGCCATTATGCTTTCCGAACGTCGCGGCTTCCTGGCCGCCTTTCGCGATCACGAATTCACCGCCGGGCGCGAGCCGAATCATGCTTGGGAACTCTCGCGTGTCGGCGGTCTGCGCGAACGCGTTCGAAAACAGTTCGTGCACGTCGGCTTCGCCGTCACCATTCGTGTCGCGCAAATGCCAGATTCCATTTCGATCGAACACGTAAATCTGATCGTCTCTGATCGCCAGCGTCAGCGGTTCGTGCAGTCCGGATGCAAACCGTCTCCACCGCGCGACGCGGGAGCCGTCCGCGAGGCCGCGCACCAACCAGACGTCGCCGTCGAGCGTCACCAGGGCACCGGTGCCATCTCCCTGGAACTGAATGTCTGCTGGCCGCACGCTCCGGTGCCAGGGGTTATCGACTGGCAGCCCGATGTCATCGACCACATACGCATCCTTCGAAGTTGAAGGCGTTATCGTCGTCGTGACTTCCTGGGCCCACCGCCGTGGCGCAGGATCGAAGGACATGCGTAGGGCGACTACCGCGCCGTTGAGGCCGCGGGTGAACGTGGCCACAAAGCTCAATGGTTGTTGATGCGGCGGCACGCGAATAGTCCACGCCGAGCCGCCGTCCGTGTCGCCGACGGGTATCTGCTGAAGCGAAACGCCAGGCGTCCCTTGCGCACGTACCGAGACACCCGGAGTCGTCGAGCCGAGTACGAGCCACAGTAGACGCGGCGACGGCGCGACCACAAATTGCCGCGCGAACGTCCAGCCGTCCTTCGTCTGGACTTCTTCCATGTGCTCACGTACTCCGGCCCCACCGACGGTGTACTCGAGCACGACGCCATTTGAAACTTGCTGAATGGCCGTGAATTTCCCGATCGCTTCGGGGACTGGACCGCGTCCAACTTCCTCCGGGCTCGGCGCTGCCTCACGTGGATCCTTGAACGAGGGTCGCTCACCGATCTGCCATCCTGGATAGATCCCGTTAGCGAGCCACACAGCGCCGTCCGGTTCCGGCAGAACCGATTGCCCCCCTGGCGTCTTGCGGTCGGGACGGTTGTACGAGCCAGGTGCAAGCGCGGCAGGCGTCACACCGCTTCCTCGCCAGATCGCCGACACCCTGAGAAGATCAACATCGAAGGTCGCCCACGTTTCCGGCGCGACTCTCACCACGAGACCACGCGGTGTCAGGTTGTTCGCGGCGAAACCGCCGCCGGCTTTCCGCGCGTCAACGACGGACGAAAAGAACGGGAAGTCGGGTTCCACCCACGGCGTGGTGGTTGCCGCGACAGAGCCCTGCGCGAAGAAACGCTCGGTCAGGCCTGGTGCCATTACGGACAACGCCGCGACAGCAAAGACGATGACTGTTTGATGCGGTCGTCTCATTGAGTTACCCGAACTCAGGACCTAGCACCGCGAACTGGTGTCGCAGCACACCGAATGGTCCGGGACGTCCCCGATACATTCGGATGAACGGCCGTTGCGGCCGAAACCCTGTGCTCTCGAGAAACCGCATCCATCCTTCGTTGTGATCCGGGGTATCGATCACGAACGCCTGGTCCCGATGGCGCGACAGACACGCCTTCACCATGTTCATCGCCTCGTTGAGATCATCGCTGACAAGCGGTCCGAGATGTTCGTATTGATGGCCGTGGCGGCCAAAGAGATATCCGCACAGATTACCGTGACGCTCGGCGACGAAGGCGAACTCCGGCGCGCCGTCGTACATCCACTCGAGAAGAGTGTTCCGAGGCGCACCGAATACAGAACGATCCATTGCGACGACGGCGGGCAGCTCCCCGCGGGTCATGGCGCGCACAATCGTGCGCCGTGGGTGATCGACTTTGACGGATATGGCTTCCATCCGGGTCAGCGGGCATTCATCGACGAAGTCGTGCTTCTGATACACGATGCGTCCTGCGGGCGTCGCATCGAGTCGCACCGTCGGCATGTCGGCAAGACTCTCGACGGCGGCGTCCACCATCGTCGAGCCAATGCCGCGTCCTTGCGCCGCAGGATCAACGAGCACCATTCCGATCCAGCCGAATTGCGCTCCGTACCGAATCGTCGCGATGGTGGCTATCAAGTCGCTACCGTGAACTGCGGCACGAACGCTCGAGTCAGGTCCATCGAGAAATCGCCGCCAGTCTCTGTGGACTTGATCCCATCCCGCCAGCCGGCACAGCCGCAGGCCCGCTTCGATATCGGCGTGCTGCATCGCCCGGACTTCAACCTCGAGGCTTTCCCGCTGCATATCGTTTTTTTACTGCTCGCGGGGCCCCACCCCCGCTCGCTCTCGCTCGGCGACTCCCGCGCCTCGCTCGGGCCGCAGGCGCTTCCCTTTTCCCTTTTACTGCGGCATATCATTGCACGAGACGATGCCGACTGCGCTTCCTCGTTCCATCTCTGGTGTGCGACAGCTTGACGACCTGCTGAGCGATCCTCCTGACTACGTCATCGACGCGCTCCGCAACCTCGACGGTGACATCCTCGTCCTTGGCGTCGCCGGCAAAATGGGGCCGACACTGGCGAGGATGGCGAAGCGAGCAACGGAACGCGCGAACACCCCACGTCGCGTCATCGGCGCTGCGCGCTTTTCGGATCCGTCCCAACAGCGCATGCTGGAGGAGGCGGGTGTCGAGACACTGCGCTGCGATCTCCTGGATGAGGCCGACATCGAGCGGCTGCCGGACGCGCCGAATGTCGTGTTCATGGCGGGACGCAAGTTTGGGTCGACCGGTCTTGAGTCGCTGACCTGGGCGATGAATACCTACGTGCCGGCGGTGGTGGCGCGCCGATTCGAGAACAGCCGAATTGCGGTCTTTTCGACCGGCAATGTGTACGGTCTGACTGCTGTCGGACGCGGCGGCTCGAAAGAAGCCGACCCTCCGAAGCCGATCGGTGAGTACGCCATGAGTTGCCTGGGGCGAGAGCGCATGTTCGAATACTTCAGCAGCGTGCTCGAAACCCGGGTCTCGATTCTCCGGCTGAACTATGCGGTGGAAATGCGTTACGGCATTCTCGCGGATCTCGCCCGCCGCGTTGCCGCCGGTGAAACAATCGATCTGGCAATGGGATACTTCAACGCGATCTGGCAGGCGGACGCAAACGCGATGGCGCTTGCGTCACTTTCACATGCGGCGAGTCCACCTATCGTCCTCAACATTGCCGGTCCGGAGGAGTTGAGCGTTCGCGCCGTGTGTACGGATCTTGCCGCTCTCCTCGGCCGTTCGGTCGCATTCAGCGGCCAGGAAGCGCCTGATGCGCTGCTGAGCAATGGTGAACGGGGGTGGTCGCTGTTCGGCCGTCCGACCGTCGGTGTGTCTCTATTGATCGAATGGACCGCCGACTGGGTTCGCCGTGGGGGCGCGACGCTCGGGAAGCCGACACACTTCGAATCGCGCGACGGCAGCTTCTGAACGACGGACGAACACGGATCGTTTGGCCACGGATGAACACGGACGAACACGGATCGTTTGGCCACGGATGAACACAGACGAACACGGATCGTTTGGCCACGGATGAACACAGACGAACACGGATCGTTTGGCCACCGGTGAACACGGAAGGACACGGATCGTTAACCACGGATGAACACGGATTCATTTCTGTTGGTTCCATGACACTCGATCAGTTGCGCAAGGCGCTCGACCGTGGCCTCGTGATTCCGGCACATCCCTTGGCCCTCGACGAGAGCGGCCGGTTCGACGAACGACACCAGCGTGCGTTGACACGCTATTACGCGGCCGCCGGCGCAGGAGGCCTGGCGGTTGGTGTTCACACGACTCAATTCGCGATCCGTGATCCGCGCATCGGTCTATTTGACGCCGTCCTTGCAGTCGCAAAGGAGGAGATGGATCGAGCGGACACGAATCGGCAGTCACGTCCACTCGTTCGGATTGGCGGCGCCGTCGGGAAAACTCCTCAGGCCGTCGCCGAAGCCACCCTGCTTGCGGAGCACGGCTATCACGCAGCGCTCTTGAGTCTCGCCGCGCTGCGCGATGCAACCGACGATCAATTGATCGCGCATTGCACGGAGGTTGCCTCGGTAATACCTGTCGTCGGCTTTTATCTGCAGCCGTCGGTTGGCGGACGCCCGCTTGGACACAGCTTCTGGCGCCGCTTCGTCGAGATTCCTCATGTCATCGCCGTCAAGATCGCGCCCTTCAATCGCTACCAGACCCTGGACGTCGTCCGGGCGTTAGCGGCGTCAGGCCGAAGCGATGTCGCGCTCTACACCGGCAACGACGACAACATCGTCGGAGATTTGCTCACGCCATATCGGTTCTCGGTTGATGGGCAGGCAAAGGAGCTGCGAATTGTTGGCGGACTTCTCGGCCATTGGGCGGTGTGGACGAAGAACGCCGTCGCGCTGCTCGACGAGTGTCACCGCGCGATCGCGTCTGGACACGTTCCGACCAGCCTCTTACGCACAGCGACGGAAGTGACCGATTCGAACGCCGCATTCTTCGACGCCGCCAATGGTTTCGCTGGTTGCATCGCTGGCATCAACGAAGTGCTCCGCCGCCAGGGACTGCTGTCCAGCGCGCGATGTCTCGATCCACGGGAGACGCTGAGTCCTGGGCAGGCGGAAGAAATCGACCGCGTGACCGGCGTGTACAAGCATCTTGGGGACGACGAATTCGTTGCGTCGCATCTTGACGAGTGGCTAGAGGCCTAAACCGATCCTCCGCCTTTAGGCGGAAGATCCCCGGCACACCTTCTGCTCCATTCCGCATGTGCCGCACCCGTACCCACGCCACATGGACGATTTCTCTTATGTCGGCAAGTACCGATATTTCCTTACGTTTTGCACGTTCGATCGACGGCGCTACTTCGAGAGCAGCGATGTCGTCGAATTGGTGAGAGGTCAGATTCTGCGAGCCACGACCGAGCAGCAGTTTTTGTGTATTGCGTACTGCTATATGCCGGACCATCTGCATGTGTTGATCGAGGGTGTGACTGATGGAGCTGACTTGCGGGTGTGTATCAAAGCGGCGAAGCAGTACTCCGGCTACTACTTCAAACAGCAGCACGGACAGCAGCTCTGGCAGCGCTATGGGTACGAGCATGTCCTGCGTGGCGATATAGAAAGAGCCACCACGCTGCGATACATAATCGACAATCCCGTCGATTCCGGACTCGCGAAGAAACCTGAGGAATACCCATTCCTTGGGTCAGACTGCTACACGGTCGACGAACTAATTCAACAAGCCGCTCCTCGGCCGTGAGATTCGTCAACTCTTCCGCCTGAAGGCGGAAGCCAGACTGTGCCGACTGAACTTCCGCCTAAAGGCGGAAGCTACAAGTCTCTAACGTCCGCCTAAAGGCGGAAGCTACAAGTCTCTAACGTCCGCCTCTAAAGGCGGAAGCTACAAGTCTCTAACGGGCGGAAGCTACAAGTCTGTATTATGATCGCGCGGCTCTTCTGGAGGTCACCATGGTGCTGCGCGCTCGACTGACCCTCTTCCTCGTCGCCTTGTCTCCCGTGTTCGCGCTTCCCTGCCTGGCGCAGGACGACACCTCCGAACAAACAACGACGAATCGTACGATGCGGCCGGTGATCACGGGACGCCAATATGCCGTGAGCTCGATGAAGCATCAGGCAACCGAGGCCGCGGTGCGGATGCTGGAAGCGGGCGGCAACGCATTCGACGCCGCGGTGGCCGGCCAGGCGGTGCTCGCACTCGTTGATCCAGCTTCGAACGGCTACGGAAGCGATGCAGTCGTGTTGATTTACGACGCCAAGACAAAGAAGGTGGTGTCGATCAATGCCGAGG
>DASTVZ010000032.1:0-21161 GCA_035758845.1 Vicinamibacterales bacterium | reverse complement strand
TCATGACTCGGCTGAAGAGATTCCTCTGAGTCAGCTCGCGCGCGTCAAAGTCGGTCCTTACTACACCAACACGCGTGAAGGTCTTCGACTCGCCCGCCGTTTGCTGGAGCGGCAGCAGAAGGACATGCGTCAGATCGTCATGATTACCGACGGCAAACCGTCAGCGCTCACGCGCCCCGATGGCCGCATTTACCGCAACGCCTTCGGCCTCGATCCGTTCATTGTCTCGGAAACCGTGGCGGAGGTGGCTGCGTGCCGGAACGCGGGGATTCTGATTAACACGTTCATGCTGGCGCGCGACTACGATCTCGTCAGCTTCGTTCGCAAGGTCGCGGAGATTTGCCATGGCAAGGCGTATTTCACCACCCCGCGCACACTCGGGCGTTACGTGCTGATGGACTACATGGATAAAAAGACTCGGACGGTGCACTAAATCGATTGCGGAGTGCAGATTGATGATTGCAGATTTGTGGATTGTCGATTGTCGATTGAGAGTGGCGATTTTGGAAGGTGGCGCCAATCATCAATCACCAGTCTCAATCCACACTCCGCAATCACAAAATCGGCACTCATCAATCCCCAATCCGCAATAAGCCATGTTGCCCGCAACCATCCCGCTGTTCCCGCTGCCGAATGTCGTGCTGTTTCCGAGCGTGTGCCTGCCGCTGCACATTTTCGAGCCGCGCTACCGCGAGATGGTCGCGGACGCCCTCGACGGCGATCGCATGATCGGGATGGTGCTGCTGCGCCCGGGATGGGAGGGAGAGTACGAAGGCCGCCCGGCGATCTACCATGTCGGCTGCGCCGGGCTCATCACCCATGCCGAGCGGACAGACGACGGGCGCTACAACATCGTGCTCAGGGGATTGCACAAGTTCCGGGTGGACAGCGAAGATCACTCGCGGCGGTATCGAGTCGCGGCAATCGAGCCCATCCTCGAGCCGTTGGCCGAATCCGAACGGCCGGCGATTACCGCCGAACGGCGGCGGCTGGAAGCGCTGCTCGTGCCGCAGCCCTCCGGCCGCGGCGTCGATCACACGATGCCGCCGTCGATGCCCGACGAAGAACTGGTCAATGCGCTCGCCCAGTACCTCGATCTCGAGGTCGTCGAGAAGCAGGCGCTACTCGAGCGCGACGGCCTGGTCGAGCGCTGCCGCTCACTGATCGAGCTGCTCGAGATGAAGATGCTGAGTGCGCATCACTCCTGGGGCGCGGGCAGACATTGAGATTGCTGATTGATGATTGCCGATTTTCTTGATTGACGATTGGTGATTGTGATCGCCGATTGTTGAGTGTTCTGACTCACTTCTTCACTGGTTGAGTGGTCGTCTTCGCGGGCGCAGGACGATATTCGACGCGAACGTTACTGATCACCGCGACTGTTCGCCCCGGTGTTGCTGTTTCCCGGCCTGCGGCCGTCGTCGCATCGAGTATTTCTCCGAGAACACTGACCTCGGTCACGGCGGCGGGGATCGTAATGCTGATCTCCTCTTTTCCCAGCGGCGCAACTGCTTTGACGCCACCAGGGCCGGCCCCCCCGGAGATGCGTTCGTAGAGGTCGCGCGCCGTCCGGAACTCGGTCTGCACCGCGCCGCGATCCAGCAAGTCCCCTTTCATCGACAGCACGGCGACGACTGCCGTGTATTTCGCAAAGCCCCGGCCGGCGCGGATGTCCTCATCTGAATAGGTGTGCCGGTTGTGCAGATCGAACAGCAGCGTCGCGGTGTTCACGTGCGGCGGAATCGTGATGCGCACGCCCTCGGCTGGATCGTTCCCGGCCAGTACAAAGCAGTACGACGCGCCCGTCTTGACGCCAACGCCGAGCGTTTCGGGGCACTTGATCTGCGCCGGTTCGACTTTCGGCGGCGGAGGCGGCGCCGGTTTTCGCGGTGACGTGCGGGATCGCTGCGCCGCGACGTCGGAGGCCGCGACGAGCATGATCAGCGCCGCGATCGCAGTCAGATATCGCATGATCGAAGTATACATTTCGTGAATCCGGGATCCGTTGTCCCGGATCCGGGATCCGAGAGTCCGCATGCCGTCGATGTATCCGTCTCGTATTGTGTGTCTCACCGAAGAAACAACCGAGATCCTCTATCTGCTCGGTGAGGGCGACCGAGTCGTCGGAATCTCAGGTTACACGGTTCGGCCGCCGGAAGCGCGCAGCAAGCCGAAGGTGTCGGCGTTCATCAATGCGCGGTTCGACAAGATTGAAAGGCTGAAACCCGATTTGATCCTCGGCTTCTCGGATCTCCAGGCGGACATCGCCGCCGAACTCATCCGCCGCGGCTACAACGTCGTCATCTTCAATCAACGCACAATCGCCGAGATTCTTCGAATGATCCGCAGCGTCGCATCCCTCGTCGGCCGCCAGTCCGCTGGTGAGTCGCTCGCGACCGATCTCGAGCGCGGTTTGGACGGTGTTCGAAGCCGGGCGGCGGAGCTTCCCCGTCGTCCGCTGGTGTTCTTCGAGGAGTGGGATAACCCTCTGATTTCAGGCATCTGCTGGGTGGACGAACTGATCGAAATCGCCGGTGGTGATTCGATCTTTCCTCAGTTACGGAACGCAGCACTGGCGAAGGATCGCATCGTCAGTGCCGACGCCGTGCGCGCGGCGGATCCCGAAGTGATCATCGCGTCGTGGTGTGGGAAAGCCATGAAGAAGCGCACGATCGTGGAACGTCCGGGGTGGTGCGACATCCGCGCAGTTCGAGACGAGCACATCTACGAAATCAAATCGACCTACATACTTCAACCAGGCCCGGCGTCGCTCACCGAGGGTGTCACGAGACTGCACGAGCTCATCGCGCGCGCCGTGTCATCGTAAAGCGCCTCTACGACGGCGGCGATCGGATACCGGATCCCGCCTTCGATGGGCTCAGGGCGTCCCGAGCTTGCCGAGGGACGGACAACGGATCCCGTTTACGACTTTATCTCTTGATCAAGTTCAGAAACTCCGACCGCGTCCGGGCATCGGACCGAAACGCACCGAGCATAGCGCTCGTCACCGCGACGGAGTTCTGCTTCTCGACTCCGCGCATGGCCATGCAGAGATGCGTCGCTTCGGTGACGACTGCGACGCCGAGCGGTTTGATCTTTTCCAGAAGGGTGTTCGCGATCTGATTGGTCAACCGTTCCTGCACCTGCAGCCGGTGCGCGTAGATGTCGACGAGCCGGGGAATCTTGCTCAGACCCACGACCTTGCCGTTCGGGATATAGGCGACGTGACACTTCCCAAAAAACGGAAGCATGTGATGTTCGCAGAGGCTGTAGAAGTCGATGTCCTTCACGATCACCATCTCGTTATAATCGACAGTGAACAGCGCGTTGTTGAGCGTGGCGTCGACGTCGGCCGCGTAGCCGCTCGTCAGAAAGCGAAGCGATTGCTCGACTCGCTTCGGCGTGTCGCGCAACCCCTCGCGCGCTGGATCTTCTCCAAGCCCTGCCAGGAGCTGTTTGATGATGTCCTGCATCCTCGTATTTTATCTCCTGGCATTTTCCGCGCCGCCGCCGGCGCAGAACGACATCGCCAATCCCGACGCACTCTACGCCAGGCGCGACGATGTCGCGTTCGCACAGCAGGCCGCGGCACTCTGGCAGGTACGGCTGCAGAAGAATCCGAACGACTTCGAATCCGCATGGAAGCTTTCGCGCGCGACGTACTGGATCGGCACGCAAGCGCCGGCTGCCGATCGGCGGCCGGCACTGGAGCAAGGCATCACCGCCGGACGAGCAGCGACCCGGATTGAGCCGAATCGCCCGGAAGGACACATGTGGCTCGCCGCAAATATGGGCGCCCTTGCGGAATCGTTCGGTCTGCGCCAGGGACTGAAATACCGTGGCGAGATCAAGAACGAACTGCTGACCGTCCTCCGCCTTGATCCGGCGTACGAACAAGGATCGGCGGATCGCGCGCTAGGACGCTGGTATTACAGAGTGCCGGGGCTGTTCGGAGGGAGTGACGAGAAGTCCGAGGAATATCTCCGCCGTTCGCTGACCTATAACTCGAACAGCACGGCATCGCTCTATTTTCTCGCGGAGACTTTGATCGCGCTGAAACGAAAGCCGGAAGCGAAACAAACTTTGGAGCGCGTGCTCTCCGCGCCAGTCGATCCCAACTGGAGAGCCGAGGATCGGGATTTCAAAGCCAGGGCGAAGAAGTTGATCGAGACGCTGAAATGAGTGCTCAATCAACATCCTTCACAGTCACACGGCGATCGTACCAAGAGATCAAAAGGAGAAAAGAGAAAAGAGAAAAGAGAATTGTTCTCTCTTCTCCTTTCTCCTTTCCATCTCTTGGTACAGATGCCGCGTGACAGTGGAGGATGTTCACTGACTCTCCCGATATTTCTGTCGCATCTCGAACAGCTGCAGTCGATGCGCTAGCGCGGTAGCCGTCGTCTCGTCGCTTTGTCGCTCAGCCAGCGCAAGGGCCTCGCGCCCGGTCATCAGCGCATCCTCAAAGCGACCGACTTCCGCATACGCGGCTGAGAGTGTCTCGAGCGACATGAGGTCGTGACGTCCGGTGATCGAAACGGCGCGCTCCGCGAGTTCAACGGCGCGCGTTCCGTCGCGAATCGAGTCTTCCGGCGAGGTCGCGAGCAGCCAGGCCAGACGATTCAGCAGAAACGGTCTGTCGGGTGCGGCTTTCACCGCGAGTCCGAACTGCTCGGCCGCGAGGGCACGATTCCCGCTCGCGCCGTAGGCTTCGGCGAGGTTCGCATGCGCCGGCGTGTAATCCGGGTCGAGTTCCAGCGCGCGAGTCAGATGAAAGATGCACTCGTCGAACCTGCCCGCCGCGCACAGGATAGGACCGAGATTGGCGTGCGCCGCCGCACTGCTGTCCTTCAGTCGGACGGCTTCGCGCAGTTCCTGCTCGGCATCAGCCAGTCGGCCCGCGGCTTGTAGATCGATCCCGTAGTTCACACGCGCGCGCGGGTTGTTCGGCCGCTTGGCGACGGTGTCTTCCCAGATTCGCTCATCGCTCCAATAATCACGATTGCGCGCGTAGGTCGCGGAGCCCAGCGTCGCAGCGACGGCACCAACCACGACGATCGTCGCCGCGACACCAACGACTCGTCGCAGTCGCACATCAGCGACCATCAGATCGAGAAGCTTCCGCCCGACGAAATAGACGAGCACAACGGCGGCGACAACGAGTGATGCGAGCGGTAAATACATCCGCCGTTCAGCGGCGATCTCAGTCGCCAGCGGAAGCACGCTGGATGAAGGCGCCAGGGTCGCAAAAAACCAGGCACCAAGAAAGGCCCAGGGCTGACGGCGAACAACCGCGAAACCGGTGGCGATGACGAGAATAACCAGCGGCAAGGCGTACTGAACGACGTGAGCGATCGAGCGCGCCATAGGCCAGCCGTCGTAGTCGAGCGAGAGCGGCGACCCGGTGAGCGCCAATCGAACATAGTGGACGATGACGCCGCTCTGCGTGAGGAGGTACGTCCAAGGCGTCCACCCTTCGCGCGCAAATCCAATCGAATGTGGCCAGCGCTCCATCGCGACAAGCGCCGCAAGGATGATCCACGTCGCCGCGAGCCCCGCATACAACGATCGCCGGCTTCTCCGTATCCATGAACCGCCATCCTCGCCAGGCGCCTGCACGGCGAACAACCAGTCCCACAAGACCACGATCAGTGGCGCGGTCACCATGGTCTGCTTGCTGCCGATCCCCAGTGCACAGGACGCGATCGCGGCGGTCGTCCACAATCGTCGCGCGGTGCATCGGCCGGCCTGCTCGAACGCACGTATCGAGCAATACAGCGTCAGAAAGAAGAACAGCCCCATCAACACTTCGGTGCGTTGAGTGACGTAGGTGACGGCATCGGTCAAGAGTGGATGGACGATCCAAATCAGCGCCGCGCTGAACGCGAGCGGTGTGGCGGCCGCGCAGAATCGCGCACGCAGCCGCGGTGAACAGAGCGTTCGCCGGACGACCCCGAACATCGCGAGCGCCGCAAGCACGTGCAGCAGCAGATTGAAGAAGTGATAGCCCCAGACGTTTCGAAGAAAACGCTCGCGCAGTTCCGGTGCTGCGGAAGGCCCCCCCGGCGACAAGACATCGCGCACATCATCAGCCGCCAGCGCGTAATTGATCGCGAGCGTCAGACTGGCAATCGGACGCGCCGAAACCGGCGATTCGTCGGGCGCGGACATGGACGTCGTCAGCGGCCACAACGTTTTGATGTTGGGGTTGTCCGCGATGGCGAACTTGTCGTCCAGGACGAAGACGCCGGCAAAGCTCGTGGAGTACGCCCAGCCGGCAGCCGCGGCCAATAGCAGCGCCACCAACCACATCGACAGCGCGTTCCACACACGCGGTACGCGCGCCGGAAGCTGCGATTTCGCAGGTTGCAATCGGGATTTTTTCGAGGCCAATTGCGGATCAGTGTACCGAAATGACGGACTTGGCTTCTGTCGACCCGTCAGGCGCGGCCGCCAGGCCAGCGGCACGTGCTCCCGACTCCCGCTGCGCGCGCTCGAGCAACCAGGTGAGCGTAGGCTTTGGCCGGACCACAGCGAAGATCTGGTAAGAGAACAGCGACCGGCTGATCGCAATCAATACCTTGTTGACGGCGATGAGCAGGCGGCCGAACAGGCTGTCGCCGACGGCAAGCGGGAAAGGCGCGGGTACGCCACGCATCTCGAGGACCTCGAATCCCGATTGCTCGAACAGCCGCCGGAACGTGCCGAAGGTGAACAAGCGCGTGTGGGTGAGATCCAGGATCCCGCGCTTGCCGTAGTTGAACTGACCGAGCAGCAGCATCAGGCGGACGATGATGAAGGCGACGTTGCCGGTGCTGACGACCAGCTGCAGGTCCCGATTGCGCGATGCGGCAGCAAGGAAATCGTCGACGAAGTTTTCAGGGGCGCCGAGATGCTCGATGACGTCGAGCATGATCGCGTAGTCGAAGTGCTCGAGATCGAGTGGAAACGGGCGCTCGTTCAGATCGTGCAGATAGAAAGCATCGACGGAGTCACGCTCACCGAGCGGGACGGCATCGATTCCGGTCGTATGACAACCGCGGCTCCGCAAGGCTTCGCTCAGATAGCCGCCAGCGCAACCGATATCGAGCACTCGCGCATTCGGCGCAATCCGGTCTCTCGCAAGTGTGTGCGTACTCTCGAAATCGAGCTTGGCCGTGTACGGACTTCGAGACGCGCCCGGAGGACGACAGTCGAATTTTCGATCGTAAAAGATCGAGAGCTCCTGCGCCCGTGCTTTGACGCACGACACGACGGCATCTTTCGCGTACACGATTCCGTTCACTCGGGAAATCTCGTCAGCGTAATACGTCGGAATCGGAATCTCGCGGATGCGCAACCCTGCAAGCAGGAGTTGAATGATGATTTCCGTATCGAAATGAAAGACGTTGCTGTTGAGGTGAAATGGAATCCGCCGCAGCGCGGCGGCTGAATAGAGCCGGTATCCCGAATGCCATTCGCTCAGATGCGCGCGGAGCAACCGGTTCTGCGCCCAGCTCAGAATCCGGTTGCCGACGAATTTGTATAGCGGCATGCCGCCGCGGCGCGCCTCCCCCGTCTGCATCATCCGCGAACCAAACACCGCATCGGCCTGACCGGTCGCCAGTGGCTCGATCAGCTCCGGCAGGCATTCCGGTGCGTACTGACCGTCGCCGTGAATCAAGGCGACGAAATCAAACCCGCGCTGAATCGCGTAGTGGAAGCCGATCTTCTGGTTGCCTCCGTAGCCCTGATTCTCCGGGTTGAAGAGGACTGTCAGTACGAACGGAAGCGTTTCATCACGACGCAGGAGCTCGCTCCGATCGAAGGTCCGGTCGGTCGAACTGTCGTCGATGACGAGCACCTCGACGTCGAAATCGTGCAGCAGCCGTGCGGGGATTCGGCCGAGCGTCTGCTGAATTGTCTTCTCGGCGTTATAGGCGACGATGAAGACCAGCAGGCGCTGACGGGGGTTCCCGGTCATGAATACTTGTAAAAGCCCTGCCCGGACTTCCGGCCCAGGCGGCCGGCGAGCACCATGCGTTTCAACAGCGGCGGAGGCGCATATGCGGGCTCGCGATACTCGTCGAACATGATGTTCGCGATGTAGTAAGTGGTGTCGAGACCGACGAAGTCGAGCAGCGTGAACGGCCCCATCGGGTATCCGCACCCGAGCTGCATGCCCTGATCGATATCTTCGAGCGTGCCGAGGCCATGCTCGTACGAACGGATCGCATCGAGCAGGTACGGGACGAGCAGGCGATTCACGATGAAGCCCGGCTTGTCCGGCGCGGTGATCGGTTCCTTGCCGAGCGACTTCGCGAACTCGAAGACGGCGTTGTACGTGGCGTCGCTCGTGGACAGGCCGCGAATGACTTCGACGAGCTTCATGATCGGAACGGGATTGAAGAAGTGCAAGCCGGCGAACCGATCGGGACGCTTGGTCTTCGACGCCAGCTCGGTTATGCACAGCGACGACGTGTTCGAGCAGAAGATCGTTGCGTTTCCGACGATCGCGTCGAGCGCGGCATATGTCCTCGCCTTCTCGTCGACATTCTCGATGATCGCCTCGACAATGATGTCGCAGCCCGCGAGCTCCTCGAGTCTCGTCGTCCCTGACAGGTTGCCAAGCGTGCGCTCTTTATCCTGCGGCGTGACCTTGCCCTTCTCGACGCCGCCGGCGAGGAATTTCTCGATGCGCCCCAGACCTTTCTTGACCAGCGAGTCTTCGACCTCGCGAACGATCGTCTTGTAACCTGCCGCCGCCGAGACCTGGGCAATGCCTGCTCCCATGAGGCCGCAACCCAATACACCTACTGTTTTGATCTGCATCTTTGTGTCTGCTTTATGCAGCTGAAACTACACAGTCTCTACGATCGCAGCGATTCCCTGTCCTCCGCCAATGCATGCCGTCGCCAACCCGCGCCTGAGACCCCGTCGTCTCAACTCGAGCGTCAGCGTGAGCAACAAACGAGTCCCCGTCATCCCGAGCGGATGGCCGAGCGCGATCGCGCCGCCGTTGACGTTGACGCGGTCGCGATCGAGGCCGAGTTCCTTCTCCACCGAAAGATACTGAGCGGCGAACGCCTCGTTGACCTCGATGAGATCGAGATCCGCCAGCGACAACCCGGCGCGCTCGAGGACGCGGCGGGTTGCGGGTACGGGACCCATCCCCATCAGCGTGGGATCGACTCCGACGACCGCCCAATGTGTCAACTTCGCGAGAGGTTTCAGGCCATGCGACTTGACGCCGGCGTCGGACGCGAGCAGGAGCGCAGCGCCGCCGTCGACAATTCCTGATGCATTCCCCGCCGTCACGCATCCGTTCTTGCTGAATGCCGCCGGCAGTTTCGCCAGCCCTTCCATCGTCGAATCGGGACGCATGTGATCGTCGCGGGCGAAGACTTCGACGCCTTTACGCGACTTGATCTCGACCGGCACGACTTCGTCTTTGAATCGGCCAGCGTCCCAGGCCTCAGAGGCGAGCCGTTGGCTCCTCAACGCGTAGCAGTCCTGCTCCTCGCGCGAGACGCCGTACTTCGCCGCACAGTTCTCCGCCGTCGCCGCCATCGTGCAGCCGCAGTGTGTATCAAGCAGTGCAGACCACAACGTGTCCTCGAGCTGTCCCTGTCCAAGCCGCAAGCCGTTGCGCAGCCCTCGGATGACATGCGGTGCCTGGCTCATGCTCTCCATGCCGCCGGTCAGGACAACATCCGCTTCGCCAAGCCGGATCATCTGTCCGCCGCTGATCGCTGCCTGGATACCCGATCCGCAGAGTCGATTCACGGTCAGGGCCGGGACCTCGATCGGCACGCCCGCCTTGAGGCCGACGTGGCGCGCGCCATACACAGCGTCAGAGCTGGTCTGGAGGACGTTGCCGAACACGACATGATCCACGTCCGCCGGCGCGACGTTTGTCCGCTCCATCGCCGCGCGCGCGGCGATTGCACCCAGATCGAGGGCAGAAAAGTCCTTCAATTTGCCGGTGTACTCGCCCATCGGCGTCCGGGCGCCGCCGAGGATGTAGATGTCTGTTTGCATTTCTCACTTTGCGCTGGGGCCCCACCCCCAGCGCCTGCCAGCCCTCGCCTAGGCTCGGGCCGCTGAATCGTAGCAACTTGCTACTTAGTCAATATTGTATGAGTCGGAGTCCGCAAATCAGGACTCGGCGACTCGATTGGCGATGGCCGTCCCCGTCTCGCGCGTGCCGAGGTTGCCGCCGATGTCGGGCGTTGCCTCACGAGCGGTGACCGCCCCGAGTACGGCCGCGTCGATTGCTGCAGCCTCGTCGCGCAATCCGAGATTCTCCAGCATCAATGCCGCGGACGAGACCGCACCCATCGGATTCGCGATGTTCTTTCCCGCGAACTTCGGTGCTGAACCATGCACCGGCTCGAACATCGACGTCCTGCCAGGATGAATGTTTCCCGACGCCGCCATTCCCAGACCACCCTGAAACGTCGCTGCCAGATCAGTAATGATGTCGCCGAACAGATTGTTCGTCACGATGACCTGAAACTGGCCCGGGTCGAGCACCAGGTACATCGCGAGCGCATCGATGTAGTAGTGGGTCGCCTGGATCGCCGAGTACTCCGCGCTCACTTCCTTGAATACACGCTGCCAGAGCGCGTGACCGTGCGTCATGGCGTTGCTCTTGTCCGCCATGCAGACCTTGGACAGCCCGCGCGATTTTGCGAACTCGAACGCGTATCGAATGATGCGGTGCACCCCTCGATACGTGTTGATTTCCTCCTGAGTGGCGACCTCTTCCTCGGTGCCCGGCTTGAACCGCCCGCCGATGCCGACATAGACACCTTCGGTGTTCTCACGGAACACGACGAAGTTGACGTCCTGCGGTCCGCGTCCCTTTAAGGGACAGAGTCGTTCGTGTAGGAGTTTGACGGGGCGATAGTTGACATAGAGATCGAGCTCGAATCGCGTGCCCAGCAGTATGTCGCGCGCATGACGATTGTCCGGAACACGCGGATCCCCGAGCGCACCAATGAAGACCCCGTCAAAGCTTCGGAGTGTGTCGTACCCGTCCGGCGGAATCGTCACGCCAGTCTGTAGGTAGTGGTCGGCACTCCAGGGCAGGTGCTCGAGTTCAAACGTACGGCCGAACTTCTGGCCGACGGCTTCGATGACCTTCACGGCTTCAGCCGTGACTTCTCGGCCAATGCCGTCGCCGGGGATCACTGCAATACGAAACGAAGTCTTTGAGATCGAAGATTCGGTCTGCATTTCTTACTTGCTCGGGCCGCAGGCGCTTTTCCTCTTTTCCCTTTTCCCTTTTCCCTTTTACTGCGTCAGCTCCAACGCCAAAGCCATGCCCATTCCGCCACTGACACATAGCGTCGCCAGCCCCCGGGGCGCCCCGCGGCGGCACATCTCATATAACAAGGTGACGACGATGCGTGTGCCGGTGCAGCCGATGGGGTGACCGAGCGCTATGGCGCCGCCGTTGACGTTGAGCTTCTCGGATGGAATAGGTTCATCGCGCAATACAGCAAGCACCTGCGGCGCGAACGCTTCGTTCAATTCAACCAGATCGAAATCCGCCATCTTCAAACCGGTCCGCTGAAACAGCTTTCGCATCGCCGGCACCGGACCAATCCCCATCGTCCGCGGATCGACACCGGCAGAGGCCCATCCGATGATCCGTGCGAGAGGCTTGATGCCGAGCAATTTGGCACGCGACGCGCTCGTCAGGACTACGGCGGCACCGCCATCGGTGATGCCAGACGATGTGCCCGCAGTGATGATGCCGGGCTGCCCTGCGACGTTTGGAAAAACTGGCCCGAGCTTCTTCAGTGACTCCAACGTCGTGTCGGGACGCGGGTGTTCGTCAGCGTCGACCTTCGTCGTGCGCCCTCTCGAATCAGTGACCTCCACCGGCGCGATCTCGTCGCGAAAGCGTCCTTCCGCAACCGCGTGTGTGGCGCGACGCTGCGTTTCCACCGCATAGGCGTCGGATGCTTCACGCGTGATCTGGTAATCACGCGCCAAGACTTCCGCAGTCTCACCCATGATCATTCCGCAGAGCGAACACGTGAAGCCGTCGCGATACATCGCATCGACGAGCGTGAAGTTCCCCATGCGATGTCCCCAGCGCGCATCTTCGGAGTCGATCAGATACGGCATCCGACTCATCGACTCGATGCCACCCGCGACCGCGACCTCCGATTCGCCCAGCATGATCGACTGTGCCGCGCTGGCAATCGCCTGCATCCCGGATGCGCAGGCCTTGTTGATCGTCTGCGCCGGAACAGCGTCCGCTAGCCCGGCACGCCTCGCCACTTGACGGGCGGGGTTCGGCCCGGACCCCGCCTGCCGCGCATGGCCGAAGATCGTCTCGTCGACCGCCGCCGGTTCGACCCCGGCCCGGTCAAGCGCCGCCCGTGTGGCAACCGCCCCAAGTTCCGCAGGGTGGGTATTCCGAAAAGCACCCCCATAGCGGCCAATCGGCGTGCGTGCAGCGCCCACAAGGACGACTTCTGGAAGAGGCATAGGGGCAACACTATCAAGCAATTGGTGAATTGGTGAATTTGTGAATTGGTCCCACGATCCATCCCTTTGGATTCAAAAGCACGGATTTATGTGACGAAATGCGGTGTGAGAGCCGTTAAACCGTTGCGTATGGTGATATATTCCCCGAGCGCAACAGGGCACACTGCGTGCTTGAGTTGGCCTGTTGGCTGGAAGCGATCCGGCCTTTCCCTGCCAGGACGGACGTAGGACTCCCCGGAGCTCTCGATCGCTGGCCTTTGTTCGTTGTTATCAGGAGGATGATTCAGCAATGCGTTCACTACGCACATGTTCGGCGCTGTTCGCCGTGCTGCTGCTTGCGCTCCCGGTTGTAGCGCAAGAGCAGACCGGCTCCATCCAGGGCGTCGTCAAGGACTCGTCGGGAGCGGTGCTTCCCGGCGTGACCGTGGAGGCGCGCAGTCCGTCGGCAGTTGGCGTCAGCACTGCGGTCACCGACGCGAACGGCATTTATCGATTCCCCGCGCTGCCACCGGGAATCTACGAAGTCAGCGCCAACCTTCAGAGCTTCGTGCCGGCCAAGATCAGCGATGCGGTCGTCACGCTGGGCAAGTTGCTCACGATTGACCTGACCCTCAAACTCGCCGGCGTGTCCGAGTCGGTTACCGTCACCGGCGAATCGCCGCTCATCGACGTCAAACAGAACGCGACGTTCGCAACGATTCACCGCGAGACGATTGAGCGCATGCCGAAGGGTCGCGACTTCCAGTCGATCCTGAAGACTGCGCCCGGCGCGCAGGACGAGTCGAAGTCGGGTGGCATTCAGGTCGATGGCGCGTCGGGTTCAGAGAACCGATTCATCATCGACGGCATGGACACGACGAACCTGCAGAACGGCACGTCCGGCAAGACGATGCTGCTCGACTTCATCAACGAGGTGCAGGTGAAGTCGTCCGGCTACGCTGCTGAGTACGGCGGCGCGACCGGCGGCGTCGTCAACGTTCTGACCAAGTCGGGCAGCAACCAGTTCCACGGGCAGGCGGGCACGTACTACCAGAATGACAGCTTCTACGGCGACCGCCGTCCGAGCTCGCGGTTCAGCCCGTTCACCCCGAGCGATTTCAGCAAGAGGCAGTCGGGGATGCTGGCACCCGATGCGGGGTGGACCTACTGGAGCCCGCTCGGCGATTTCGGCGGCCCGATCATGCAAGACAAGCTGTGGTTCTACGGGGGCGTCGGCTACACGAAGAACAACTTCGATCGCGACGCGACGTTCTACACCGATCCATCTAAGACGGTTCGCCACTTCGAGTGGTGGAACGATTCCAAATACTACAACTACAACGTCAGCACCCAGCTTTCGAACAGCCTGCGGCTAAGGTTCTCGGGGTCGAACCAGCGCGATGCCAACCGCGGAAGTGCGCCTGGCATATTGACGGGCACGAGCATCGAACCTGACAACGGAGGATTGATACCCGCTAACTCGGTTTATCCGAACGGCGTGGACAGCAAGGGCATGACCCGAAGCACGTTCGACATGCTTCCCGACGGGTCGATCAACCAGACCGCGTACGACGCACGGTGGGTGAGAACCGGCAGCAACGGCACCAACGATACCTACACCGGCACGGTCGACTGGGTGATCAAGCCGACGTTCTTCGTCAACCTGATGGGCGGCTCATACCGCACGAACAACACGACTCCTCCCGAGTTCCGCGGCAATGCCATCGTCCACACGTTCAGCAACACGAACGTCGACTCGGAGATGATCAAGAACGGTTTCCCGACCGTTCCGACGCAGTTCCAGCAGGCGACCGGCTATTCGGACAATCGGTCGAATAGAGGAACAGTTCGTAACATTTTCACGCGCGCCTACTTCAATGCGAACGCCACCTATTTCAAGTCGATGAAGGGGCAGCACACCTTCAAGACCGGCATGCGGTTCGAGCGCTTCGGCAACGACGTGCTCGATGGCGCGTCTCTGCCGGCCGTCTCGCTGTTCTGGGGGCAGACCTACACCAATCCCGACACGGGCGCCACCAGCACAGGCAGGTACGGTTACTACACCCTGAATCAGACCGGCACGATCGGTAAGGTGAACTCGAACAACTACGCGTTCTGGCTGCAGGACCAGTGGGAAGTGTCGTCGCGCCTCACGGTCAACGTCGGCGTCCGCACCGAAAACGAGCACATCCCCTCGTTCAAGGACCAGACGCAGTACCCGGATGCGCTCGACATCACGTTCGGCTTCAAGGAGAAGATCGCGCCGCGCGCGGGCTTTGCCTACGACGTCAAGGGCGACGGCAAGTGGAAGGCCTACGGCAGCTACGGTTGGTTCTACAGCATCACTCCGCTGGAACTGCCGCGCGGCTCGTTCGGCGGCGACCACTGGGTCGATTACACCTGGACGCTGGACGATCCGGATTACACGAAGATCCAGTGCGGCGAGGGGACGACGGGCTGCCCGGGCCGATTCATCGGGCCGTCGAATGGCTACGACTTCCGCCACAGCTCGAACCAGACCGACGAGTTCTTCGAAGAGTACTTCAACCGTCCGGGCATGACTGGCATCGATCCGAACCTCAAGCCGGTGAAGGCGGGAGAGTTCACGACCGGTCTCGATCACGAGTTGAACCCCACCATGTCTCTCGGTATCCGGTACGTGCACAAGTGGATGTTCCGGACGATCGAAGACACGGGCATCCTCTACAAGGGTGTTGAGGACTACCTCATCGCCAACCCCGGTGAAGGACTCGCGGTGAGCATGGAACCGTCGTTCCCGAACGCGGTTGAGCCGAAGCCGAAGCGGAATTACGACAGCATCGAAATCCGCCTGAATCGCCGGTGGGCGAACAACTGGAGCGGGCAGGCGAGCTATCTCTACAGCCGGCTGTTTGGCAACTACTCGGGCCTGGCGAGCGCGGATGAAAACGGCCGCACCAGCCCGAACGTGAACCGGTACTACGATCACACGGTCATGTCGTATGGCGCCGATGGTAAGCCGGTGTACGGCGTGCTGCCCACGGATCGTCCGCATACGGTGAAGCTGTCTGGCGCCTACGACTTCAAGTGGGGCACGACGCTTGGCGGGAACTGGTTCATCGAAAGCGGCGCCCCGCAGACGACGGTGTTCCTCTTCACCGGCTTTCCCGTGCAGTCGCTGGGACGAAACGATCTGGGCCGTGCGCCCGTGCTGTCGCAGCTCGATCTGAATCTCTCGCAGGAGTTCAAGCTGCCCGGCCACAGCCGCGTCCTGTTTTCCGCAAACATCGACAACGTGTTCGATCAGGACACGTGGACGGCTCTTTACGCACCACGCGGATATGGGCCACAGAAGTACGTCTCGAAGACCGGCACGGCCGGTAGTGGCACCGTCCTGGCTGCTCCGTTCCCCGAGCTGCTCGCGGGACCGTACAATCCGGACGCGCTTTCGCAGTCGTTCATCAACTCGGGTGGGAACCTGATTCTCAACCCGTTCTACACCACGCCGAACTCCTTCCAGGGTCGGCGGCAGATGCGGCTGCAAGCGAAGATCACCTTCTAGGCTACTTAGAAGCGGAACGCTTAAAAACCCGTCGGGCCCATGCGGGCCCGACGGGTTTTTCTCTGTAATCCTTTTGCACGTAAGCTGTACGCTCTGCGGACGCACGACAGCGCTGCACGACGTGCTGACGATCGAACCGAGATCATTCCATCCGATTACGATTGCGGCGAAGATCAACCCTGGCCAATAGGTTGGCCATCGGACACCAAGTTAGCTCCTCCGGGAATTGCGAAGAACTACCTTCGTTTACTTCGCAACGAGGGCCGATTGCCAGGGAGAGTACCGGGCAATTAGTTAGCTCTTGTGTCTCTTCAAGCTTCGCTGGCCCTGATCCGATTCAGTGCACCGCGCCACAGAGTTGATCACTTTCGCAATTTGTTCTTTTTTCATCGAAAGAGACGATGCGCTCTCCGCACGTCTGCCCTGCCTGTCAGGCCTGAAGCCCGCGGCACCTTTGGTCAGTATGTTACACTTAATGTGTATGCGACGTACAAATCTTGTGCTTGATGGGGACTTGCTCGAGGAGGCGACGCGAGTGAGCGGCGAACGTACATACTCACGAACCGTCGAACGCGCATTGCGCGAAATGGTGCAGCGGGCGAAAGCGCGACAGATTCTGCAGCTGGCTGGCAGCGGATTGTGGCAGGGAGACCTGTCGGTCATGCGGGAAGACAAAGCGGTGTATCGGACGCGACGTCGTGGTTCTCGTTGACACCTCAGTCTGGATAGAGGTCTTCCGGAAGTCGGCACGTGTTGATCTCGAGTCCCTTGTCGACTTCGATGACGTCGTGACCTGTCTTCCAGTGATCCAGGAAGTCCTTCAGGGATTCGACTCGGAGTCAGCGTTCATGCGCGCGCGGGAATCGATGCTTGCGCTGCCGATCGTGGAATCACCACTTCGCGTCGATGTGTATTTTCAATCGGTGGATCTGTATCGAAGCGGACGACGCGCGGGCTTCACCATCCGATCAAGCGTTGACTGCGTGATCGCCGCCTGTGCAATTCGCCATCAACTCGAAGTGCTGCATCATGATCGGGACTTTGATTCGATTGCGAGGATCTCGCCTCTCCGCGCTCGAAACATCGCAAAACGAAGATCCTGAGTCAGCGATTCACAAATCTCCGCCACTGCTCGACCATTGCCGTCTGTGTGCCGCCCGCAGACGCATAGGCAGCCGCGTACCGCTCGAAGCGCTTCCGATCCTCGTCGACGGTTCCGATCGACTGCCCGGTCGATCGCGCTTCATAGATGGAACGGAGCGCGATGAAGAGACGCTCCTGATCGTCGGGATGTTGCGCGAGATACGGATCCAGCGCCTGCACCGCCTCGACGGATCGCGATGCACGTGAATACGCGGTTCCCAGGCGCAATTGGACCTGGTCATTGGTCGGCCACAGTCCCGCGGCCTCTTTCAAAATATCGATCGCCGCATTCATTTCGCCGAGGCGGACGAATGCATCACCGAGCAACGTGTAGATGAACGGCGCTTCCGTTTCGGTAATGAGCGACATCTGCCACGCACCGGTGGCGTCACGATCCTTTCCACCAGCCGCATAGCACGCACCGAGATAAAATGCGGCGGGAAGAAAATCCGATTCCATCTTGATCGTCTCGCGGAAACGCGCGGCAGCGCCCTCGAGATCACCACGAGCGTAACGGGCGAGTCCGTCGAAGAACACGGCGGCAAGCTGGCTGTTGACTCCCGCCTTGGCCGCGGTGCTTGCCTCGTCGAACTTCCCTTCGCGCGCGGCGGCCACAGCCGCCGGCGGCGTTGGTGATCCACCACGCCCGATGTTCATGCGATCGATGAAGAAGCCCACCACCGGCGGTGTCAGAACCGATGTCCGGTCGAACGACTCCGTACGTGATGTGAAAGGAATGGCTGGTTTCACAGCGCCAGCCGTCAT
Organism: Vicinamibacterales bacterium; assembly: GCA_035758845.1. GTDB lineage: Bacteria > Acidobacteriota > Vicinamibacteria > Vicinamibacterales > 2-12-FULL-66-21 > JALZOC01. Next base: position 3,250 of record DASTVZ010000032.1, on the reverse strand, counting down.
CGTTGCCGGCGCCGCGGTCGCAGCGCTGCGAACGATTCGGAACGGTCGCGACACCTGCCCCACTCGCTGTCCCGCGACGGTGACCACAGCGCGGGCGACATAGTCTCCGGCGGGCAAAAGAGCGATTGGGACGACGCCCTCGGCAGCGCGTCGGCCAGAGGCCGGCGGTTGGTCGACCATGCGCGCTGCCGCACTCTCAATCGCCCGCGCATCCGCAGTACTTGCCACCTCGATTTCGACTGTCGCGTTTTTCAGTGCTTCGGGCGCCTCCGAGTGCACCTCGAGATATCCGTGGAGGAGCTCACCCTTGAAATTCGCGGTGACGGTTGGAATCAAACTGCCGCCGCTTCCACCTTCCTCCCCAAGCAGCAGATCAGTCACATGGAGCTGTCCGGCGTTCGTGAGCCGCGCCCGTATCGTGTGCTCGACACTTCCGCGCTTGCCAGCGTCATCGATGACCGCGAGTTTGATGCGATACGTACCTGCTGAGGCGGTAATCGCGCCGAGGTAAACCTGTGTCTGCGTTTCGGGGCGCATCCCTCCAGTCACCTCCGGTTCGACCTGCGCGGAAACAATCTGGTCACGTGAGTCGACGACCGTGTAGGCGAGCGCCAGCTTTCGACCAGGATTCTGCGACCGATCGATCTCGGCGGCGAGAACGACGCGGATTCTGTTGCTGTCGTTTTCCGTGAACGAGTAAGACGCCAACTTCAGCCCGATATCGGTTCCGAGCAGCGGCGCGGCGATGGTGTCGGCGAGCTGCTGCTCGGTAGTCAGCACGCGCGGCGCATCGACGCTGAACTCGTTGCGCGCGCGGACGGTGACGTCCTTCCGCCCCGGCACTTCGATCTTGATCTTGTGGGTTTTTGTATCGCGATCCCCGGCCTCTGGCTCGAAGCTCAGAAGGTAGTAGCCCGACAATTCTGTCGTGAGACGGTTGAACGCGGAATCGGCGCCGCTGATGACGTTGAAGACAGAACCCCGCGCCGCGCCTGCCAGAAACCCGAGCCCGTCGTGGGCAAACTGGATATCGGCGGCCCGTGTGGGGGAACTCTGCGAATTTGACGCATTGAACGCCGGTGGCTCGAGCTGGAGGACATAGAGCGTGACTTGACCCCGCGCGGCCAGTGGTCCGAGCCACGAAATCTCACCAAGATCGCGCGCGTCGAGGAGAATACCTTCCGACACCAGCACCACGGTCTTCTGTGTCGGGGTGCGTGCCAGCCGCTCCATCACCTGACGCAGCGACAGCACGGTGTCTCGCGCACGCCCTTTCAGGTCGATGTAGAGGGTGTTCGCCTGACCTTCGAGCGTTCGACGGCAGTCGCTGAGCGACCCCGCCGCAAGGCCTGTGCACTCCCGGTCCAGGATTTCCTGGATCACCTGCCGATTCCCTCGCTGAAGAGCGATCGCTTCCGTCAATCCAATCTGATTATTCTGATGCTCGCCATCGTCAGATGTGCCGACGACCGACTTCAGCGCCGTTTGGACGAGCGCGTGGTTGGCGGTGAAATCGATCTGCGGTCCAGCACCCGGGATGGTGACGAGCCCGATACGATCGTCAGGGCTCAGACGTCCGATGAATCGGCTGGCAGCATCAATGGCGTACTTGCCGCGTGCCGCGCCGATGTTGCCCTGATCGACGACCAGCATGATCAATCGCGCGCCGGTCGAGGGTGGATTCGAGCTGTAGTTCTCGGGCTCTTTCGGCGCACGCTCGACACCGCGCGTCACTCCGATGAACTGGGCACTCACGATCCGCCGCGATTTGCCGTCCACCTTGAGGGAGAAGTCCTGCGCGTTCAGGTCGGCAATCGGACGGCCGCTGCGATCGATGACGTTGACATCGACGGGGACCAGGTCAACCGAGGAGCGAAACGTGTGCGGTTGCTGGGGTTGCTGAGCAGGGGAATCCTGCGGGGCCAACGCCACCATCGTCGTGACCGTTATCAACGCCGATGCTGCTAGTGACTTCATATGTCTCGCTCACAATCAACGCCATTCACTGTCACGCTTCACGTTCCGCGAAGCCTTTCCTAGTTTTTTCGCACCATCCGATACCCCTGCCGCGCCCGCACCTTGTATTTGCCCCCGGCTGCCTTGATCCTGATGCTATGCCACTTGCCGTCGCGTTGATCGTCGGGAGCCGGGTAGCTAATCAAGTATTGATGATGTAAGTCATCGAGAATCTCAGCAAACGCTTCGTCGAGTTTCGGTGGAGTGTTCGAGAAGAACGCGCGTCCGCCGCTCGTCGTCGCGATCCGTTGAAGGAGCTTTTGCAGATCCTTCGAGTGCACGGCGCGGCCCTGACCGACGACGTAAATCATCGCCTCGCTGGCTTCGACCTGGGCGATTGCCGTTCCCATCGGTGCATGGCTGTTCTGATCCTCCCCATCGGTGAAGAGGACGATGGCGCGCCGGCCGGTCTGGCGGGCAAGCGTGTCGATCGAGTGGACAATCGCGTCATAAAGCGCGGTGCCGCCCCATGCCTTGAGCCGCCCGATCGCGCGCTCGCGGATCGTCTGATCGGTCGATCTCCGCGCGAGCGTGAAAATGCTGTCGTTGAACCCCACCACCGTCGCCTGATCGGTCGCGTCCAGTCCGGCAAGAAAACGAACGGCAGCCGCCTTCATGTCCGGCAACGCCTGGGTGACGCTACTGCTGACATCAATCGCCGTGACCAATTCGAGTGGCGTGCGTTCGCCCGAGAATGACGAAATTTTCTGCGGCACGCCATCCTCGCTGACCTGAAAGTCGCTCTGTGTCAGACCCGGCACGAACCGCCCGCGATCGTCGGTGACGACGACGGCAACCTGAACGACATCGACATCGACGCTCTCGACGTACTCGAGATTGCGCGTCGTGACTGTCTGCACTGGCCGCTCGCCATTCTTGAGTGTCGCCACCGCCCGAATCTGATGCGACTTGATGCGCGCACCCGCATCCCACTTGCACTCGAACGGCGGCGTCGTCACCGTGCAGACCTTTGTCCCGTCAGCAAAGAACGTGACCTCGACGACAGCGGTGGACGACGGTTCAACCGTCGCGCGTAACAGCACCTCGCCGGCGAGGTACGTCGACTCTGTGGGCGCCGTAATGCGAAGCTGCGGCGCCTGCGCCGACGCGTGCAGGATCGCTGCAGCAACTAGGACGGTGGCGACAAGGAGCAAGCGCCTGCGGCCCGAGCGAGCGGCCGGAGGAAAGCGCCGCAACGCGGCGCCCGCGAGCGAGAGCGCGTGGGGGTGGGGCC
>DASTVZ010000222.1:0-9756 GCA_035758845.1 Vicinamibacterales bacterium | reverse complement strand
GATTCGTTCAGCAATCCACCGGTTTCCTTGGCGATCACCTCGCTACCAATCGTGCCGAGCGTCGTCAACTCCGATTCGCGATCCCAGTGATGATCGAAAATCGTGCCGAGAAGAGGCATCGGCGCGAGACCGGCGCCGATCTTGGCACGCTTGTCGCCATCGTTCATCGCGACATGCGTGCCCTGGGCGATGAGGACGTCGAGCGACGCGGCGCCGATACGCGCCAGCGTCTGCGAGACCAGTGGAAACAGTTCCGGGGTGTTGTCGTCGCGCGTGCGATCGGAAACGACCGCGAGCACACGAGAGCCGGCGGCGATCGAGCGCAACGCCTCTTCGACCATCGGCCCCATGTCGGTGACCTTGAGATCTGCCGATGCGGCGCCAGTGCCGAGAACGCTGGTATCGACCTTCATGTATTAGCCCGCCAAATTGACGCGCTCGAGGCGCGGCGCGAAGAGATGAATGACGCCGAGCGCGACGAGATAGATGAGCCCGGCGACGATGAACATCGGCAGGTAAAAGCTGGGATCGCGCTGCAGCACACGGCCGGCGAACTCGGCAATCAGAATACCGCCGATACCGCCCGCGAAGCCGCCGATACCCACGACCGTCCCGACTGCCCGGCGCGGGAACATGTCGGACGAAATGGTAAACAGATTCGCCGACCAGGCCTGGTGGCAGGCTGTGGCCATGCCGATGAGGCCTACCGCGAGCCACGCACTTCGTGTCTGCCCTGCGATGATGACGAACGGAATCATGGCGGCGAAGATCCCCATCGTCGTTTTGCGCGCGGCGTTCACCGTCCATCCACGTTTGATGAGAGTCGACGAGACGTACCCCCCGATCACCGAACCGACGTCAGCGATGATGTAGACGGTCGTCAGGTATGGAATCAGCGCCGTGCCGCGGATGTTGTGTTCTTGCGCCAGGAACTTCGGCAGCCAGAAGAGATAGAACCACCAGACCGGATCGGTCAGAAGTTTTCCCGATGCAAATGCCCACAACTGTCGCGTTCCGAGGACTTCGCCGACCGCGACCTTCGAAGTGACGGGCTCGTCGATTCCGTCATTGATGTACTGCCGTTCGGCAGCGGTGAGCTGTGGATGCGCGGCAGGCCCGTCATACATCGCCCACCACGCAATCAGCCACACAAACCCGAGCGCGCCCGTCCAGATGAAGGCTGCCTGCCATCCCCATTTCGCCGCCAGCAACGGGACCATGATCGGCGCGATGACCGCACCAATGTTCGTCCCCGAGTTGAAGATACCGGTGGCAAATGCACGCTCGCTTTTCGGGAACCACTCAGCGACCGTCTTGATTGATGCGGGAAAGTTTGCTGCCTCGCCGACGCCGAGCAGGAAGCGCGCGACGCCGAATTGCATCGCGGATCGGGCGAACGCAGTGCCCATCGCCGCCAGCGACCACCAGATGACGGCGATCGCAAATCCAAGCTTGATGCCGATCCTGTCGAGGATTCGCCCCCAGCCCAGCATCATCACCGCATAGGCGATCTGGAACGCGATGACAATTCGTCCGTAATCGAGCTCGCTCCACCCGATTTCACGCTGCAGATCCGGTGCGAGGATCCCGAGCACCTGGCGATCGATGTAGTTGATCGTGGTGCCGAAAAACAGCAACGCGCAGATTACCCAACGTACGTATCCCACGCGCGTTGTTGTCACGGATTGTTCGGCTTGAAGAGGAACGGCCATGTGAATCGCTAATCACTACCCGGCAACATCGTTCATATCGTCGGGTTCCTTCGATGAATTGCGAACTCGCGATGCCCAAGGCGCTCCGCGGCGGTCTGGCGCCCGGACGCGACTGCAAGCACGTCTTCCATCAACCGATCCGCCGCCGAATCCAGTGTTTCACGGCCGTCGAGTATGCCACTGACGTCGTCGTCGAGATTGTCCGCCATAGCTGCGGCCGTTTGCGCGTTGCCGGTGATTTTAATCACCGGCGCGATCGGGTTTCCCGTCGGTGTCCCAAGACCGGTCGTGAATACCACCACTTGAGCGCCGCCCCCAACCATGCCGGTCACGGATTCGACGTCGAGACCCGGAGTATCCATGACGGTCAACCCGCGCTTGGTGATCCGTCCGGCATAGGGCACAACGTCGGTGAGCGGGGTGCGCTCGCCACCCTTGTGCGTTGCGCCCAGGGACTTTTCTTCGATCGTGGTCAACCCGCCCCGAATGTTGCCGGGTGAAGGTTGTGTGCCGCGGATATCGAGCCCAAGGGCGACCGCTTCGGACTCGACGCGATGGATGATCCTCAGCAGTTGCGCCGCCGGTTCGGGAGACGCGGCACGGGCCGCCAGGAGATGTTCGGCCCCCATGATCTCCGCAATTTCCCCAAGGACCGCCGTCCCCCCTGCGTCAACGAGTCGATCCGCGACACGGCCGAGCGCCGGGTTCGCCGCAAGCCCAGACGTGTAGTCGGAGCCGCCGCACTTGACGCACAGGATCAACGACGAGACGTCGCATGTCACGCGTTGCTCATTGTCGAGAGCCGATGCGAACGAGGTCGCGATCTCGATCCCTTTGGTCGTCGTGCGAACGGTTCCCCCTTCACTCTGGATCGCGATGATCGCGGCAGGCTTGCCCGCGGTTCGCGCCGTGTTCGCGAGATGCTGCGCGATGACCTGCTCGCACCCGAGCGCGACCACCAGAACGGCGCCGACATTTGGGTGCGCGCAGTATGCCGCGAGGGTGTCGTGCGTCAGGAGACGGTCGGGTCCCAGCTGACCGCAGCCGGCGAGATGCGGCAGCGCCGCACCGGTCGGTCCAATCGCGGTCGCGATTCTCTCGGCGACCACCGAGGCACAAATCACCGTCGGGACGACGAGCACGTGATTGCGGACGCCGACGCGGCCGTCAGTCCGCTTGTAGCCGGAGAAAGTAAGGGCACTCATTGCACGGTTTTCCCGGTGACGGGCGAAAGATCCGGCGGCTCGGCAAGGCGCGGACCCTCCGCGGCGATCGTGTGTAAGTCTCCCCGACCGCGGCCGCTCGCGACGTTATGCGTATGCACGTGCGCACCGGGCAGGATGTCGTCGGTCGCCGTGCCGATTGTGCTTCCGTACTTAACGATATCCTCTCCCTTGCGGATCAGGCGCAACGCGATCTTGTGACCGCGTGGAGTCTGCTCCGCAACGGTGACGGATTCGTTACCGAGCGTAATCACCTGGCCTGCTTCGAGCGGCTGCAGCGCGGTCGCAACGTTGTCGCGCGCACTGATTACGAGCGCGGGCACCTCGCTCACTGGTTCACCCCGCTGGCGAGGAATCCACCGTCGACGGCAATGACTTGCCCGGTCACAAACGTCGAAGCGTCGGATGCCAGATAGATTGCCGCGCCGACGAGTTCCTCGAGGTTGCCGTACCGTTTCATCGGGGTGCGAAGGAGAAACTCCTGGCCTCGCGGTCCTTCGAGAAGCTTTGCATTGAGCTCGGTGCGATACACGCCAGGAGCGATGGCGTTGACGGTCAACCCATGGGGCGCCCATTCGACGGCGAGTGCCCGGGTCAAACCGGCGATGCCAGCCTTCGATGCGGTGTATGCGCTGACTTCGTGAAGTCCGACAAACGAGGAAAGGGAAGCGATACTGATCAGTCGTCCGGACTTGCGCGCGATCATCGGCCTGGCGAACACCTGATACGTGCGTACGGCACCGGTCAGGTTCGTGTCGATGATCCGTTGCCAGTCCTCGTCGCTCATGTCGATCGTCGGCACTCTCTTGTTGATGCCGGCGCAATAAACAACGATGTCGATGCGACCGAATGCCTTCTGAATTGCTTCGGCCGCAGCGCTGAGCGACGATCGGTCGAGGACGTCCGTTTCGACTCGCAGCGTTTTCCGGCCTTTCGCCTCGATGTCGGCCGCGACCTCCTCGACCAGCGCCGCGCGCCGGGCGGTCGCGACGACGTCGGCGCCCGCATCCGCGAGCCCAAGCGCCAGCACTCTTCCGATACCGCTCGTTCCGCCGACAACAACGGCAACGCGCCCTTCGAGACTGAAAAGGTTTTTCGACATGACTCGGGGGCAGGTTAGCATGTCCTCCATGCTGCGCGACACTCTCTACCGGCTGCCCCGACAGCCCGGTCTTCAACTACTGCAGCGCCGCGGCGAGGGGGGCGCACGCGAATTGACGACGTGGCGCCTTCGCCTCACGGCCGGCGCCGACCATAGATACACGGCGGTTGATGAGGAATCGGTCCTCGTCGTACAGCGCGGCGCAGCATCAGTGACAGTTGGCGGGCAGACGTTCGGTGTGAACCGAAAGGATGTTTTCGAGCAACCTGCCAGTGCGGTCTACGTGCCGCCAAACGAGCTCCTCACGATCGTTGCTGCGAGTGATTTCGAAAGCATTCTCGTCTCGACGCCCGCCGCGGCCCATGGTTCGGCCAGGCACGTGACACCGGCCGAGGTGCGTGTCAATGCACGGGGAAGAGGTAACTACGCGCGCGAAGTGCACGACATTTTCGTCACCGATCCGGTTGCTCAGCGAATCATGGTCGGCGAGACGTTCAACCCCGCCGGGCATTGGAGCAGTTTTCCTCCGCACAAGCACGACGGCAAGGACGGTGAACCGATCCTCGAAGAGGTGTACTACTTTCGAATCGATCCTCCTCAAGGTTTCGGACAGCAACTTCTTTATACCGCGGACGGCGAGTGCGCCTCGCACGTCGTCCGCGACGGCGATGCGGTGTTGTTACCGTACGGATATCATCCGGTGTCGTCTCCACCAGGGTACCGGCTCTATTACCTGTGGGCGATGGCAGGCGCCGAGCGAAAGCTCGCGCTCCACGAAGATCCCGATCATCGATGGATTCATGAGGCCACGCCGCCTCCGGCGGAAGGGAAAAGGTAAAAGGGAAAAGGCAAAGGTAAGGTCACACATGAGCAAGGTCATGCTTGATCGAAGTGCAACGGTTCGACAGATCGAACAGCTCGGCATCGTTGCCGTCATTCGTCTGCGCGATCCGGGGAAACTGCGAGCCGTGGTCGACGCGATTATGGCCGGCGGTGTCCGCGCGCTCGAGGTCACGATGACGGTGCCCGGCGCCATCGAGTTGATTCGCGGTCTCGCGCCGACGTTGCCGGAAGGGTTTCTGCTTGGGGCCGGAACGGTGATCGATCCGGAAACAGCTCGCGCCGTCGTCGATGCCGGTGCCCAGTTTGTCATCTCGCCGGTCTTCAGGCGATCGGTGATCGAGGCGTGCCACGAGTGCGGTGTTCCCGCTGCTCCCGGCTGCTTCACGCCGACCGAGATTCTCGAAGCGCACGACGCCGGAGCTGACATCGTCAAGGTGTTTCCGGCGACGACGCTTGGTCCCCAGTACATCAAGGACGTGCGCGCACCGTTGCCGCAAGTCAAGTTGATGCCGACTGGTGGGGTGACGCCGGACAACGCAGGGGAATGGATCCGGGCGGGGGCAGTCGCGATTGCTGCCGGGTCGTCTCTTCTCGATGCCAAGGCGATTGAGAGCGGCAATTTTGCCGTCATCACCGCAAACGCGCGCAAGTTTGTCGACAACGTGAAGGCTGCGAGAGCGAAATGAGCGCCACCGTCATCACGTTTGGCGAGTTGATGCTGCGTCTTGGACCGCCAGGATTCGAACGATTGCTGCAGTCGCCGATGCTCTGCGCCACGTTCGGCGGCGGCGAAGCCAATGTCGCAGTCAGTCTGGCGCAGTTCGGTCTCGATAGTTGTTACGTAACCCGCCTGCCATCGAATGCCATGGGCGACGCTGCGCTCCGTGCGCTGCGCGCCGAGGGAGTTCGAACAGATGCCATCGTTCGCGGTGGCAGCCGGATGGGAATCTATTTCACCGAAACCGGCGCGAGCCAGCGCGCGTCGACGGTGTTGTACGATCGCGCGAACTCCGCGATCAGCGAGATGCCGCCCGACGCGGTCGATTGGGATCGGGTGATGAAAGGGGCCGCGTGGTTCCACGTCACCGGGATCACTCCGGCGCTGGGCGCGAAAACGACGGCGGCGACCGTGGCGGCTGTGGCCGCCGCGAAACGCGCCGGCGCGCGCGTCAGCGTGGACTTGAATTATCGAAAGAAGTTGTGGACCCAGGCGCAGGCGCAGCAGACGATGCGGCCGTTGATGCGTGACGTCGATGTCGTCATCGCGAATGAAGAGGACCTGCAGTGCGTCCTCGGCATCGACGTCGAGGGAGCTGACGTGACGTCGGGGACTCTGAATGTCGCCGCGTATCGCGCCGCGGCCGAGCGTGTGACTCGCGACCTTGGTCCGTCGATGGTGGCGATCACGTTGCGCGAAAGTCTTTCGGCGAGCGACAACGGCTGGAGCGCGGTGCTGTGGGACGGTAAGACGATGCATCAGAGCCAGCACTACAACGTGCGGCTCGTCGATCGCATCGGCGGCGGCGACAGCTTCGCCGGCGGTCTGATTTATGGCCTGGTCACCGGGCGCTCGAACGATGCGGCGCTTCGTTTTGCCGTCGCCGCGAGCGCGTTGAAACAGACCATTCCTGGTGACTTCAATCGAACGACGGTCGCGGAAGTGGACGCGCTGGCGGCGGGAGATGCGTCAGGACGGGTGCAGCGCTGAACTCTGAAATTGCTGATTGATGATTGTTGAATGCTGATTGCCTTCAGCGATTCGGCATAGTTATCCTCGTCGTCGCGGCCTTGCTCGCGGCGAGTCAAAAACGCCACGAGACTCCGACCGAAGGTTGCCACGTTTCAAGCGACTCGAACTCGACCATACGCAAGGAGCGCATGAAGCGAAGACTGGCCCTCAGTCCCACGCGCTGGGAGAGCCAGGCCCACGCGCCGACACTTCCGGTTGCAACAGGAACCGACGAGTCCACGACGAAAAAGTGACCAACGTCGACACTCTTGATCTGAGCCACGCCTGCTTCAAGTGAAGCGTACGGCCGGACCCATCGCCCCCAGCGAGCCGGTGCGGTCAGAACCGCGCCGCCGTATGCCGTCAGCAGCCGGCTCGATTCGACCAGATCGTGACCGGAAAACGCCGACGGCGTAAATACCGTCTCGCCTTCAACACCGATCCAGCCGTCGCTCAGGACAGCTACCGAGACTCCGAAGCCGCCATGCGACTTTTTCGCTGCGTCATCGAGATCGAAGAAGCCCGGATTCGTGCCGGCATTTATCGACGCGAAAGGCGTCACCACGATTTGCGCCGAGGCCTGGGAGGTAGCGGACAACAGGATGCTCAACGCGATCAGGATCGATCGAGCTCGCGCGCTCATAGAAACAGCCCGAGGAATACACGCGCGAACGGCGACACCATGACGTCGCCATCCGCGAGCGGAAAGGCCTCACCAAGTCCGCCGCTATTGCCCAGTAGAATCAGCGTGAGTTGCCGCTCCGGAACCTTGATGTACAGCGCGGAGTACTGCGACCACTGACCGTAGTGCCAGATAACGCGGACACCATGAATCCTCTGAATGAACCATCCAAGCCCGTGCGGCAACTCGAGCGAGGTGCTGGACGATCGGGCGTTGGTCCACGCCAGCGCTTGAGAGTCGGCGCTGATGAACAGGTTCGCGTCAACAGCGGCATCGTACCTGGCGAGGTCGGTGACGCTCGAGAGCAGGCCGGCCGATGCGTTGATATCACGCGGGGGAAAATCGGCTCGGATGACTGACTTGCCCCTGGTTTGATACGGGGTCGCCAGTCGCCGCACTGCCGCCGCGTAGCGTGCCAGGGTCGACTCGTCGAACAGCGACGCGAACGCCGCTGTCGGCTGTTCGAGATCGTGGCCTGGCACGGAACTGGTCATCGCCGATCGGTCGAGCATGTCCGCGAGCGCCAGCCGAAACGACTGGCCATGACAGGCCGCTACCACGGCGGTCAGCGCGGCGAAGCGATTGCCGTCGTATCGATACACGGCGCCGGGCGAGCCTTGCGAAGTGTGGGTCAAGACATGTCGCACAGTCGCGTTCGCTTCGGGAATAGCCGTCGTGTACCGCGACATCGGCTCGTCGAGAGATAATGTACGCCGTTCGACGCACTGCAAGAGCAGCGTCGAGGTGAAGGTTTTTGTCAACGACGCGATGTCGTAGAGCGTGTCGGGGGTGGCGACGACGCGAGACTCGATATCTTGAAACCCCAGGCCTTTCAACCATACCGTGCGTTCATCACGGATGATGACGCCCGATACTCCAGGAACGTGGGTCGCACGACGCAAGCTCTCAGCGTAGCGCTCAAATAGCGCGATTTTCGCATCGTCATCCTGCGTCGCCCCTCGCATCGATACGCCGGCGAGAAGGCAAATGCCGAGAACACCGACAGCCCAAAATTTCGCCATTGCTTCAATGGGTGCAACACGAGTGCCACCTCTATTCTGAATATTGCGCGAGATTTTCAATCGATATTGAACGCGGTTGTTGCGATCAAGAGATGTGCGAGTGCACTCTTGCGGTGACGTTGTTGGTGAGACAAATGAGTGTCGTAATCAAGCGGGATCTGCAGTGGCAGTACGTTTGGCCAGTCACCGCGCTACGCCACGCACGCTTGCAGGCGAGAAACGCGTAGCGCAGGTATGAGGATACGCAAATCCAAACCGGGCGGCTTGCTCGCTGGGGGATATTTGCTGGTCATGGTCGCCGCAGTTTCGCCCCTCGTTCAGGACGGGTACGTCGGGCATGGGAATGGCCTCGTATACCTCCTGGCAGTGGCACTCACATTCCCGCTGAGTCTCATTTTGGTCCTGGCAAACGATCTTTTGTCGGATGTGAATGCCTTCTACGTAACCGGCTGGCCTTACTACTTAACGCTTCTTGAACTCGGCGTCAGTGCGCTGGTGAACGCCACCGCGATCTATATGGGTGTCGTGTTCATCCAGCGAAGGCGGCGATGAGGCCCGTCTGATAGTTACCGATTCACGCCTTGACCCGAATGGTCGACGTGAGTCCCGGCGCTGCTTCCGCAGCCACATCGCCCAGCGCCCCGAGTGCGGCGTCACGGTGATCAAAAACCGCCGGTCCGGTTGGCAGAAAAGCCGAAGTCGGTTCGGAGGCCGTGCGTGCCGAATGCACGAGCACCGCCGCTCGATTCCTCCCGTTGCCCCCCGCAAGCGTCTCCGTCAGCTTCGACCAAGCCTTCTCGGAGAAGAGCCGCACGCCTGTGACGTCGAACAGCACGCGCTTGGGCCGCGGCACTGCATCCCAAGCGCGGTCCACGACGTCGCAACTCCACAGGTCGAGCCGCCCGGTCACCGCAATGGTGCACGGTCGCCCGAGTGTCAACTGCACGGCCTCGCGGCCGTAGGAGTTCTCGTAGTAGGTCATCCACCACAGGTGACTCACGGGCGCGTCGCGCGTCGCACCGCTCGCCGCCGACTTCAGCTCGGAGCGTATCGCGTCGGTCAGCTGCGGATAGAACGATGCGTCGCACTCCGGGCAGCTGAGGAGCGGACGATTGTCGGGGTAGTTCGTCCAGACCGGTGGCCGACATAGCGGACAACACGCCTCGAGCTGCGCGCTCCCGAACGATCTGACGGCGGCGCCGACGGTATCGTAGGTTTCATAGACCGTCAGCAGTTTCGTGATCGCCAGCAGGTCGGCGATTCTCTTCGACAAACGAGCCAGTTTGAGACATCCGCCTTGTCTGGCGATGGTTGCATACGCGCGTACGAGCTCACCCAGGCCGCTGCTGTCGATGTAAGGTGTGGCGTCGAGATCGAAAACGATCTGACGACGGCCAGCGGCGATCAACGAGTTCACCTTCTCTTTCATCATCTCGTCACCCT
>DASTVZ010000215.1:0-23607 GCA_035758845.1 Vicinamibacterales bacterium | reverse complement strand
GAAGCCCGCAGACCAGCTGTCCGAGACGCCCAAGCGTCCGGGCCACGACACTGGTCGTCGTGTCGGGGGTAAGTGGTGCGTCGGCCGTGAGCTGCTGGGGATAATTGGTGACCATGGACGAATCTCCCTGTCCCTTCTCCTTATGACCCTACGGGGTTTGACGCCGCCCAATACTCGGCAGTTTCAGCCCGCCTGCCTCAGGAATATCAAGAGATATGCCACGCCTAGCGGGGTTTTGCGGATCAGCTGGACGTACAGCGACTTACGGATGGGTCGAGGACTGGGCGCCAAAAGGAGTGTGTAGAGGTTGCTACAGTTCCGGGCAAAAAGTTAGCCCCGGAAAGAACATTGACTGCCTCGCGACGTACTTTAAGTGGCCGCGATATGGGTACGCTGTTCCCGCAGCAACCCGTTGATTACAAATCCGATATTCGCGGGGCGCTCACCAAGTCTGCGCATGAAGTAGGGGAACCATTCACGGCCGAATGGGACGTATACGCGAACCCGATGTCCGGCGTCGCGCAGCGACCGTTGGAGGTCGCGGCGTATGCCGTACAACATTTGAAATTCGTAGCGCTCCGGCGGAATGGATCTGGTTGAGGCGAACCGGCGGGTCGCGTCGATTATGTCCGGATCGTGCGTCGCGATCGCCGGATACGTTCCGTGCTCGAGCAACATCTCGGTGAGGTGCACGAACGAGACATCAACGTCTGCCTTGCGCTGAAACGCCAGCGCCTTCGGTTCCTGGTAGGCCCCCTTGACCAGCCGGACACGCGCGCCGATGGCGTTCATCCTTGCCACATCGCCGGCGCTCCGCTTCAGGTACGCCTGCAGGACGATCCCGGCGTCGCGATATCCCTGCTGCCACACCGTCTCGAAGATGTCGAGCGTGACCTGCGTGTATTCGGAACTCTCCATGTCGACCCGGACGAAGAAGTCGTTCGCGGCAGCGACATCGAGGATCCGCCTGAGATTGTCGACGCACGTAGCACGATCGATCGTGAGTCCGAGTTGGGTCAGCTTGAGCGAGACATTCCGGCCGATGCCGGCCGCGACGATTCGCTCGAACATCGTCAGGTAGGCGCGGGTTGCCGCATCCGCTTCCGCCATTGTTGCAACGCTCTCGCCAAGCAGATCGAGCGTCTGTGTCACGCCGTTGGCTTCGATTGCGCGCGCCGCCTCGATCGCTTCGTCGACCGTCTCACCGGCAATGAACCGGCGCGCAAAACTGCTCGGGCTGCGCATCCCGTAGCGGGAAGCGAGTTGTTGAAGGGTGCGGCTGCGGGCGAGCGTGTGGAAGAAAGCCCGGGAAACGTAGCCGATCATTAGTGCGTCCGCGGTACCCGCTTCGAACCCGTCAGCAGATGCTGAAGCGCTCGCGCGTAGTAACGCAGAACTGTTCGCTCCCGTACACGAAAACGTCCGCCACGCTCGACATGAATGATGTTGCGCGCTTCGAGCGGGCCGGCACCCTCTTCAACCGCCTGCCGCCCGGAAGTGACTCCCATGTTGCCGCCCGCCGATCGGACGGTCTCGATGATGGCTTCGGCGCGTGCCTCGAGTTCGCGGCGGGTGATAGAGGGTTTCAACGCCGCGGCCAGCACCGCGGTGGGCAACACTTTATGCAATCGTCCGATCGTATCGCGAATCACATGCGCGAAATCCATCACTTCCCGCCGCGATTCCGGATCGCATCCGTCGAGCGCGATCGGTGCGCCGAATGTGACGAACGCCCGTGACTGATATCCAACCGCGTAGCGCACCATCTCGGCGATTTCGCGCGCGAACGGACGTTGGCGGCGCTTCTCCGCCTGGTGCGCCAGGATGTGATCTTCGAGGACGACATCGTAGGCGACCGCGAGCGGCACGATGACCGCGGTTGTGTCCGCGTGCATCGCCGCGTGCAGGAGCCCGGTCTTCGGTGATTTCAACTCGCCCGAATAGCTCCGCCCACCCTCGATGTAGAACAGCAGGTCGTGCCGCTGAAGCAACTCGGCGACGTACGCTTTCAGCGTGACGAGATAGGCTGGATCTTTGGTGTTGCGACGGATCGGAATCGCTCCGGTGACGTGGCGGTGAATCAGACCGAGTGGCCCGCCGAAGAGATTGATCCCTGCGGCAATGACCGGCGGGCGTATTTCGTTATCGTCGAGCACGAGCGGTTCGACCAGGTAGTCCAGGTGCGACTTGTGGTTCGAGATATAGATGACGCGTCCGCCGCGCACAGCTTGCTGAGCGACGTCGACATGTTCGTGGACGCGCTCGATTTTGCGAAGGATGGGATAGAGCGGATGCTTCAGGGCGCGGTAAATCGGATAGCGCTGCGTTGTGCGCAGTTCGTCGAGATACGCGTGAATGCGTTCGCGTGCCTCGAGTTCGGTCTGCCCATGGCCCCCCCGCAGGTATCGCGCCACGTCGTCGCGCGCAAGGACAGCCTGGGTGATGTCATCGAGCATCACGGGTGGAACTATATCACCAGCAAGGAGTTTTAGTTTTCAGCTTTTGCGGGATTGGCTCCTGGCTGTCGGCTGCTGGCTGTTGGTGTGGTAACCAGCGACGAAAGGCCGAGAGCCAAGAGCCGAGAGCCGAGAGCCGAGAGCTAGGAGCCAGAAGCTACGACTTCCCAATTTCGCGACAGATAGCGTCAGTAAACTCCGTCGTAGTTGCAGTACCGCCTAGATCGCGAGTGCGAACCTGTTTGTTGCCCAGTACGCGATCGAGTGCTGCGCGGACTCTGACCGCATCCTTTGTGAAGCCGATGTGATCGAGAAGCATCAGCGCGGAGAGCAGCAGCGCGGTTGGATTCGCAAGGTTCTTGTCGGCGATGTCGGGGGCGCTTCCGTGAACCGCCTCGAACACTGCCGCGTCCAGTCCGATGTTCGCGCCGGGCACGACGCCAAGGCCGCCGACGAGGCCCGCGCACAGGTCGGAAACGATGTCGCCGTAGAGATTCGGCAGCAAGAGCACGTCGAATTTGTCCGGCCGCATGACGAGGTGCATGCACGCGGCATCGACGATGCGCTCATCGTAGAGAATGTCGGTATGTTCGCGCGCGACCTTCCTCGTGCTCTCGAGGAAGAGCCCGTCGCTCAGCTTCATGATGTTGGCTTTGTGAATCGCGGTCACACGTTTGCGGCCGGCACGCCTCGCATGCTCGAAGGCAAATTGTGAAATGCGCGTCGAAGCTTTCTCGGTGATGATCTTCAAGCTCTCGACCACGCCGGGAACAATCTGGTGCTCGAGTCCGGCGTAGAGATCCTCGGTGTTCTCGCGAACGATCACCAGGTCGACGTCGGAAAAACGGCTGTCGACCCCGGCGAGATTACGCACCGGGCGGAGGTTCGCGTAGAGATCGAGCGCCTTGCGCAGTGCAACGTTGACGCTGGTGAATCCCTCGGCGATCGGCGTGGTCACCGGCCCCTTCAGTGCGATCCGGTTTCGCCGGATCGAGTCGAGCAACGCACCTGGCAGTGACTGGCCGTAGCGCTTGAACGCGGTGACCCCCGCGTCGTGGCGCTCCCACTCGATGTCGACGTTTGCGACCTTGAAGATGCGGACGACCGCCTCGGTGACCTCAGGTCCGATGCCATCGCCGGGAATTAGCGTGACTGTCTGGCTCATTTCTTTTCAGGCATGTGTGGCTTCCGCCTTCAGGCGGACGATCGAATTACCAGCCCGAGCAACGACGCGACTGACTCGAGCAGTCTCTTGTCCGCATCTCCGAACGCTGCCGGTTGATCGCTGTCGATGTCGATCTCGCCGACCACTCGCGCGCCGCTCATGATCGGAACCACGATCTCTGACCTGGTTTCGAGGCTGCAGGCGAGATATCGCGAGTCGGCGTTGACGTCATCGACAATGATCGTCTCGCGCTCGCGGGCGGCAGCGCCGCAGATTCCGCTCCCGATCGGAATCCGTGTGTGTGGTGACGGCTTGCCGAGAAACGGCCCCAGGACGAGCTCGTCGCCTTCAAGCAAATAAATGCCGACCCACGTGTAGTGCGGCAGTTGGCGCTTCAGGACCTCGACCACCCGTTGCATCGCGCGCTCCGGATCGCGTTCTGTCCGAATCGCGTCGTCGATGCTGGCGAGGGTGTCGTCGTACGTGTCGACAGACATGAATCAGTCTTTCAATTCGCGAAAGAGCAACAGCAACCCGCCAAGCACGGGAACGAGTTCAAGACCGGTGGATATCGCATGCAGTCGGCCGAACGTGATTCGCCGTGTATCGCTTGGCGGAAGACTCGAGGGGGCGCCGCCGATCTCGGACTGCACACGCGCGATCTGCTGCGAAACGACCAGACCCGAATAGGCCGTCGCCGACAGCATCAGCAACGCAGTTCCGAGGCGGGCGGCGAACCAGATCGGGCGCGGCCCAAGAATCCCTCGAGCGATGAGCGCCAAGAAGACGATCAAACCGCAAACGTAGCTCAACAGATGAAAACGGCGCAGGGTTTCGCCGAAGATGGCGCCTGCCAGGATCCGATCGTCGACGACGTGTCGCGCGGCCAGCACGTCGAAAATTGAAGGAGCGGCAATCGCACCGAGGACGATGAGGCCGCCAACCCAGACCGTGAGGGCGATGAGGCCGGCGTACCGCAGTGCGAGCATTCTCCTCATTATAATCACGGGATTCTCATGCCTTCCTCCGCGCGTCCATCGAGTCACGTCGCCTGGCAGCCGTGGAGCGCCGTTGCATTTGCCCGGGCGCGCGAAGAACAGAAGCCGGTCCTCCTGTCAATCTCCACGGCGTGGTGCCGCTGGTGTCATGAAATGGATCACACGAGCTACGCGGATCCGGAGATCGCCGCCCTCATCAACGATCGGTTTGTTCCGATACGGGTGGACGCCGACGATCGACCCGACATCAGTGAGCGCTACAGCCTGGGTGGTTGGCCCACTACCGCCTTTCTGACGCCAGACGGCGAGGTGCTCGCCGGGGGCACGTTCGTGCCCATCGATCGGATGCGCGGCGTACTGAGACAGGTGTCAGACGCGTTCCGATCGCAGCCGGATCGCAAAGCTCCCGCTGGCGCCGGAGAGGCGACAAGTGCGGCGGTGGAGGTTCTGGATCAGGCGCAGCTCACCGCGCGGGTATTTGCGACCTTCGACGAAGAGTTCGGCGGCTTCGGCACCGAGCCCAAGTTTCCTCATGTCGCGCCGCTGCAGTTGGCGCTCGACTTGTTCATCGAATCGCGCGATGCCTCACTGGAACGAATGGTCCTCGTCTCGCTCGACCGCATTGGATGGGGAGGCGTTTACGACGCGGTCGATGGCGGATTCTTTCGATATGCCACCACCCGCGACTGGCAGCTTCCGCACTTTGAAAAGCTGCTCGACGTCAACGCGACATTGACGCGACTGTTTCTCGAGGCCGGCTCGAAACTGCAGGTTGCACGCTTCACGGAGCGGGCCGGCGACACTCTGCGTTACATTCAGAACTGGCTTGCCGATCCGGTCGACGGTGGATGGTACGGTTCTCAGGACGCCGATGAGACGTACTACGCGGCCAACTCCCATGATGCGCGGCGGGCGATGACCGCCCCATCGATCGCTCATTCGCTCTATGCCGATTCGAATGCGGCGATGGTCTCGACGGCGCTTGCCGCCGCGAGTGTCTTCGACGACGACGGGTTGCGCGATTTTGCCGTGAAGTCGCTCGAGCGTGTGTTGCTCGGCTGTTACAAGCCCGGCCTTGGTGTGGCGCATTATTACGATCGCGAGCCGCACGTCAGAGGCCTGCTCGCCGATCAGTTCGCGATGACCGCCGCGTGCCTGGACGCGTTCGATGTCACCGACAACGTCGTCTACGAAATGATGGCCGAAGAGCTCGGGCACTACGCGATGCGGACGATGTTCGACGAATCGGGCGGTGGGTTCTTCGATCGCGAAACAGGGGTCGACGAGGACACGATCGGACTGATGAGGCGTCCGTTGAAGCCATTTGTCACCAACTGCGATGCTGCGCGGACGCTCCTTCGTCTCGCCTCCGTGTCAGGTGAACAGGACTTCGTGCGTGCCGCCGATCGCACGATCGAGACGATGCGCCCGCTCGCGCCGGCTCAGGGACCGTTGGCCGCGCACTGGTTACTGGCCGTGCGGGCTGCCGCATCGCGGTGATACACTCGCTTCTTTGACCGGTGAGGCGCGATCCGCCTTTGACTGGGAATAGGTTTCCATGACGACATCTCTCGCCACGCTCAAAAACCTCGCGACCCAACTGCGAATCGATTCCGTGCGCTCCACCAGTGAAGCCGGAAGTGGCCATCCGACCTCGTGCCTGTCGGCAGCTGAGATCATGTCGACGCTTTTCTTCGCCGAGATGGGTTACGAACCGCGCAATCCGCAGAACCCCGACAACGATCGGTTCGTGCTCTCGAAAGGACACTCGGCTCCCATCCTCTATGCCGCATGGGCCGAAGCGGGTTTGTTTCCGCGAGAGGAACTGTTGACCCTTCGACGGATCGATTCGGATCTCGAAGGGCACCCGACGCCGCGTCTCCCCTTCGTCGATGTTGCGACCGGTTCACTTGGCCAGGGCATATGCGCCTCGATCGGCACCGCGCTCAACGCGCGACGCATCGGATCGGAATACCGCACCTACGTGCTGCTTGGCGACGGCGAGATGGCCGAAGGATCGGTCTGGGAAGCCGCAGACATTGCCGTGTACCACAAACTCGACAATCTGTGCGCGGTCATCGACGTCAACGCGCTCGGTCAGAGTCAGCAGACGCAGTTCGGCCACAACATGGATGACATCGCGCGCCGATGGAAAGCCTTCGACTGGCACACAATCGTCGTCGACGGCCACGATGTGCAGGCACTGCTCAATGCCTACGCCGAGGCCCGTGCGACCAAAGGCAAGCCGACGATGATTCTCGCGCGAACGTTGAAGGGCAAAGGCCTGGCGGCGATCGAGGGGAAGGACGGCTGGCACGGCAAGGCCTTGAAGAAGGGTGAAGAGACCGATAAGGCGGTCGCTGAGCTGGAAAAGCAGATGGTGGCTGGAGCGGAGAAGCCCGTGATTGCGGGACCGCGGTCGAAGGCACGGGCCGAAGCGTCCGCCGACTATTCGAAGATTCCGGCGCCAGCATTCAAGCTGGGCGACCAGGTGGCCACTCGCGAGGCATGGGGCGTGGCGCTTGCCGCCGTCGGAGCAGTCGATACGCGGATTGTCGGCCTCGACGCTGACGTGAAGAACTCCACGTTCAGCGACAAGTTCGAGAAGGTTGCTCCCGGACGGTTCTACGAAAACTTCATCGCAGAACAGGTCATGGTCGGGGCATCGATGGGCCTCGCTGCTCGCGGAGCGATTCCGTTTCCCTCGACGTTCGCCTGCTTTCTTACTCGCGCCGCCGACTTCATCCGAATGAGCGCCATCTCGTTCTCCAACGTGAAGTTTGCCGGCTCGCACGCGGGTGTTTCGATTGGCGAGGACGGTCCGTCGCAGATGGCACTCGAAGATCTGTCGATGATGCGAAGCGTGCACGGGTGCGCTGTCCTGTATCCCTGCGACGCGGTCAGCACGCAGCGTCTCGTCATCGAAATGGCGAAGCACAAGGGGCTGGCCTATATGCGCACGTCGCGGCCGAAAACGGCTGTGATCTACGGGCCCGACGAGCAGTTTCCTATCGGCGGTTCCAAAGTTGTCCGCCAAGGGCGCAACGACAAGGCTGCCGTGATCGGTGCCGGGGTGACGCTCTTCGAAGCGCTCAAGGCGTACGATCTGCTCAAGACCGAAGGGATCGAGATCCGCGTCATCGATGCGTATTCGCTCCAGCCGATCGACGCCAAGACGATGACCGAAGCGGGGCGCGCGACGGGTGGTGTGATCATTACCGTCGAGGATCACTATCCGGCAGGGGGCATCGGTGATGCCGTCAGCGAGGCGGTGGCGCCGGCCGGCTACACCGTGCGGCGGCTCGCGGTGACGGAGATCCCGCGCAGTGGACAGCCGGATGAACTCATCGATCGGTTTGGCATCTCCGCGCGCCACATCGTCGAGGCTGTGAGGCAGGCTGTCGCCCAGACGACGCGCGTGTAGCGCGCGGTCCTCAGACCGCGCGACCGGCGGGGTCTAAAGGCCCCGCCCTACACGGCGGCTGCCGCGGGTGCCGCGGCTTCCGCGCCGATCTTGAACATTCCTTCGAACAACTGACGCAGGAGCTCAGGCCGCTCCCCGAGCAGATCGAACAGCGCATCGCGGTCGAGGCGAAGCGCCACGCCACTGCGAAGCACCTCGGCGGTCTTGCCGAACGGCTGTCCGGATAGCATGCTCAGCGATCCGATCACGTCGCCCGCCTGCGCGACGCTCTGATTACCGCCGCCGACGTCTTCGACGGATACTGCGCCGGAGAGGATCAGCCACAGAGCGACCGGTGTCGACTCTGCGAAGAGCGATGAGCCAGCCTTCATCACCATTGTTTCGGTGGTCGCCGCGAGGGCAGCCATTTCGTCTGGCGCAATCCGTGAGAAGACGGGCACCCGTTGCAGAGCAAGAATCTTCTCTACCGGCAACAAGCCATCGGCGGCAAGTTCGCGCAGTTCCGTTGTCGCCCCGGTTGATTGGAGATTGCTGCAGATGGATGGTTCGACTCGCTTTGCCAGCATGGCGAAGAACCCGCGGACCAGATCCGTGTTGTCCGCAAGAAGCGTATTCAGCTCGTCAACCGTCAGCGCCAGTGTGACGGCCGTATCCGCTGTGCGAACGGTCTTTCGCATGGCAGTGCCTTGCAGGGCCTGTGCAAATCCAAACGATGACGGGGCGTCGATTGGGCCCGGACGCGCCGTCGTGCCCGATTCGACCACATGCCCATCGAGGAGGACGTGAATCGTGTCGGGAATGATCCCCTCTTGAAGCAGGACAGTTCCCGGTTGGTGCCGCACCTGGCGAGCCGTACTTGCCATCCTGAACAACTCGTCGACGCTGACCGATCCGAAAAGCGCTAGCGCGCGTATGCGGCCCGCGATTTCCGACGCCGGCAGGGGTTCGAGCCACAACTCACGGCGGCGGTCGGCAGGCATACGCCGCTCGGCGAGTGCCCACGATGCGGTCTCGAACACGTACCAGTCGTGCACGTCGCGGTGGGCGAGGACGTGCTCGACATCGTCGCCGAGCGTCCACAGCCGATTCTGACGAACGACATCGATGGCCACCGCTGCGACGACCTGGTCGTCGTCATTGATCAAATGCAACAGGGTTTCTTCGTGATCGCGCGGCCGCGTCTTCAAGAGCATGTTTCCGCGCTTGACTCGTTCCTCGACCGGAAGATCTTCGAGGACCGGCATCAGGCGTTTGCGCACCTGCCCCGTCAGGATGTTGTCGAGATATTCCGACGCGCTCGCGCGGCTGCGCGCATCGCCGTGCGCCAGCGTCCATTGTGCGGCGCCGATGTCGCGCCATGGATAGACCAGAGAGAGCAGCCGGTAGATGCGATCTTTTGTGCGCTCCATCTTCTGCTCGAGGGTCTTCGTGAGCAGGTCGTGGCTCTGCAGCGACTTGGCGTTGAACAGATTGCTGAAGAGCGAGAGATAGTTGAAGAAGTGCATGCCCTCCCGAAGCGTGTGAGTCTCGAGCGTCTCTCGCGGGAACGACAGGGGCATGTCGGTACGGCGCAGCCGTTCGAGCGCCGCGATCACTTTGTATCGCAGGAACCCGTCTGGCTCGGCCAGCGCGGCGACCAGGACGTCGACGGATTTCTGCGACGGAATCTGCGCAAGTGCCGTCGGGATGTGCCTTCGGACCCAGATGTCCTCTTCGGAATCACGCAGGAAGTGCGCGAGCACGTCAACGACGGGTTCACCGTAGCTGACGATCACCGCGCGGGCGCGCGCCTTGAGTTGGCGATTACGCAGCAGGGCCACCAGTGTCGGCACGAATATGAAGTCGGCGGTGCCGGCAGCCTGCACGCTTTCCATCGCTTCATGCGCGACCTCCGGCGCATCGTCGTACAAGAGCGGGATCAGCAGCCGGCGAAATCGCGGGTCTTCGATCTGACGAATCGCCGCGGCCACATCGCGGCGAACGCTGCGTGATGAACTGCGCGAGTCGCCGGCGAGATCGACGAGCGCGTTCTCTGCGACATCGACGTCGGCGGGATTGCCGCTCGCGGCGAGTGCGACTGCTGCCGTCACGCGGATGCGCGGATCGGGATCAGCGAGCAGCGGCCGCGACAGGGTCGCCGCATCTTCATTGTTGATGTTGCAGATTGCCGCAATCGCCGCGGCGCGAACGCCGGAATCCCCGTCACTCAGCATGCGACGGAGTTGCGGCAGCCAATTCAGCGCGATATCCCGGCGCACGGATCCGATTGCCTGCAGCGCCCTGCGGCGCACGTCCGGCGACTCGTGATAGAGAAGGAGAGGCGTCACCAGATTGCGTTTATCGAGCGATTCGAGCATATCGATCGCATAGACGACGCGCGCTGAGTCGGGCTGTGCGAGTTCCTGCATCAGCGTTTCTATCGTCGAGAGATCGGCCCCAGGGATGCGAAGATCCTTGACCTCCATGACCCGCGACTCGAGACTCTGCCTGAAGCTCCGGAGATACTCACGCCGGGCGCGCAACGCCATGACAAGCCACAGCGCGGCAACCGTGATGCTCACGTAGCTGAGCTGCGACCACGTGAGACCGGCGATCTTGATTGCGACAATCAACAGCGCGGCGCCAAGTCCTTTGGCGAAGCGATCGACCGCGACATCGGCGAACGGTTTGGCCCGGTATTTCATGGCCGTCGGGAGCGGCATGAACAGGATCTCGCGTGTCGTCTTGTCAACGGTATAGCGGAGTGAGGTGTCGAGCACGCGTGCGGTCGTCGCCGACCAGAGGGCGGCGGTTGTGAGCATCAGTATCGCGGTTCCGCCGAGCGTGATCGGCAACAGCAGGAGCGCGAATCCGATCCCGAGCAGCCGGTGCAAGCGCGACGTCAGTGTCATCTGGATCAAGAAGCCAGCGATGGAGGAGTAGAAAATCACATTGGCGAGAAACGCAGTGCGGCCGTCTTTGCCCGGAATGTATTGCTGCGCTGCCATGTTCACCTGCTGCTCGACGATACCCGCGCCGATGGCTGCGAAGGCGATGACGAGCGCGATGATCTGAAAATGCTTCGATTTGACGAGCAGGGCGACCGCCTCGCGCGGACTCATGCCTTTTTCTTCACTCAGGGCCGCATCCGCGCCGGTGGGTTTCTCCCGCATCGCGATGGAGGACACGATCGCGCCGCAGACGGCGAGAAACAGTGCGGCGACGAGAAGCAGGTTGTTCGTCCCGATCGTGCGCGCGTACTGCCCGGCAAAACCAGCACCGACAATGCCGCCGAGACTCGCGCCGCCGCCAATGAATCCGAATACCCGCTTCGCCTGGCGCGCGTCGTAAATGTCGTTGGCGAGAGACCAGAACTGGCTGATGAGCAGGCTGCCCGCGAGGACGCCCCAGAGGTAGAAGGCAACCGACACCCAGCTCGCCTCGGTTTTGAACAGGCTCCAGAAGACCAGCAGGAGGCCGACCATTACCGCCTGTGTTGCGGCAAAGACCCATCGCCGTGGCAGCAGCCGCATCGTGCTGGTATAGCCCTGGATGACAAACCCCATGACCAGCCCGGCGACGAGCTGCACGTATGGGATGTTGTCGGCGCCCAGCGAATCGATGAACTGGGAGCGTGTTGCAGGCTTGACGATGTTGTAGCCGGCCATCGCGAGGAAAGAGTAGGCAAACATCAGGAGCGCCGTGCCCCCCTCTTCCTCGCGAAGATCGACCAGGGGCCGAAGAATCCGCTGCAGCATGGGCACAGCCTAAGTCATGCGTTACCTGAAGTAAACTGCGCCACCGATGGTGTGGCGGGTGCGGCGCTACTTCGATGTGCGATCCGGCGAAGGGCGGCGCGTGCTTTTTTCCTTTCTTTATGTCGCGGTCGTGGCCGCCTCGTTCCTGCTGGCCCGACCGATCCGGAACGCCCTGTTTCTCCACCAATACGGACCCTATGCCCTGGTGTATGTCTATGCGTCCGTCCCGGTCATCCTGTCCCTGTTCGTCCC
This sequence comes from Vicinamibacterales bacterium, assembly GCA_035758845.1. Lineage (GTDB taxonomy): Bacteria > Acidobacteriota > Vicinamibacteria > Vicinamibacterales > 2-12-FULL-66-21 > JALZOC01. The sequence goes on along the minus strand of DASTVZ010000215.1, from coordinate 11,575 downwards.
CATCTATACCCGTGTCGCCGCCCGGGTCGGGTCGCGGACCATGGCCGTCGCCACGCTGGTTTTCTTCAGCAGCAACGTCGTCCTCTTCTGGTATGCGTTTCGATTTCACGGCGATGCGATCGCGGTTCGCGGCTCGATGGCGTGGTATCTGCCGGCGGCGTTCTACGTCTGGGTCAACTGTTTCGGCGTGATTGCGCCGGTGCAGGCCTGGAGTTTTGCGAATCTGCTGTTCGATACACGACAGGCGCGGCGGTTGTTCGGCCTCATCGCCGTCGGGGCATCGCTGGGGTCAATCGGCGCGGGCGTGCTCGCTCGCGTGCTCGTCAGACCCATCGGCGGCGCCGTCAACATGCTGCTGGTGCTTGCGGGTCTCATCCTCAGCGCCGCCGCCATCGTGGCAGTCGCCCACATGCAGCTGCATGTGGGCGGCACGGCGAGGCGGGCAAGGGCGCCGAAGCATCCAGTCGGGGATACCTTTCGGCGGATTACCGGTTCGCCCTACTTGCGACTGATCGCGGCCATGGTTTTCCTGGCGGCCGTCACGACGCAATGGATCACCTTTCAGTTGAACCTTGCCGCGTCACAGCGAATCGCCGACGCCGACGCGTTGCTGAGATTCTTCGCGACGTTCAATTTCGCGCTGGGAGCGGTGAGTTTCGTTCTCCAGCTCGCGCTCGTTGGCCCGGCGCTGCGCCGGTTCGGTCTCGGCGTCACGATCCTGGTGTTGCCGGTCGCATTGGCGACCGGCAGTTGCACCATGGTGCTGTTGCCGGCGGCATTGTGGACCGCCCTGCTGACCAGCTCGCTCGATCAAGGACTCCGTTTTTCACTCGATAAGGCCACCTACGAGCTGCTCTACCTGCCGCTGCCGCCAGCGCAGCGATCGCAAATCAAGACGGCGGTCGATATCGTTGTCAGTCGCGTTGCCGACGCCGTGGCCGCGGTGCTTCTCGGTATCGCCACAGAGGGCTTCCTGGTTTTTCACGGACTGCGATTCGGCGTCCGCGGCACGGCTGCCGTCAATCTCGGATTCCTCGCAGCCTGGATTCTGGTGGCGACGCGCCTGCGTGGTGAATACGTCCGCACGATCCAGTCGAGCATTCATCGCCACCGCATTGCGAGCGAACACGCGCCCGATGTGCCGCTGGATCGCAGCGCTGCAAGCATGCTCGCGGAAAAGCTGGTCTCCGACGATCCGGCCGACGTGCGCTACGCACTCGATTGGCTCGACGCGCAAGGCATGATGGGACTGGACCGCCAGGTGCGTCAGCTGCTGTCGCATCGCGAGTCCGACATCCGGCGTCGCGCGCTGACCATGTTGAGCGCGGCGCGCGACACCTCAATCAGCCGCCGCGCCATGGAGATGCTGCGGGATACCGATCTCGGCGTTCGGACGGAGGCGCTGCTCTACGTGACTCGAGAGATGCGCGTCGATCCTGTTCGTCAACTCGAAGAACTCGGTGACGTCGAGGACTTTTCAATACGCGCTGGGATGGCGGCCTTCCTCGCCTCTCCCGGTCCCTCGCAAAACCTCGATGCCGCGCGGGTGCTGCTCGAGGCGATGACTCGGTCCGAGGACGACGACGGCGTCCGCGATCGACTGCAGGCCGCGCGCGTGCTGTCGCTCGTGCCGGGAGTCTTCACTGATCTCCTGGTTCTCCTGATCACTGATGGTGACGAGACGGTCGCGCGGCAGGCGATTCAGGCGACCTCAGTCGTCATGCGCGATGAAGTTGTCGACGCTCTGCTCGCGGCGCTCGCGCGTCCTGAACTGACCGGGGACGCCGCCGAGCGGCTGGCCCGGTATGGCGATGCGCTGGTGCCGCGTCTCGCCCGATGCCTTCATGACGAGCACACCGCCGTGGCAATCCGGCGCGAGGTTCCGCAGGTCCTCGTGCGGATCGGGACGCCGGTGGCGCTCGAGGTGTTGATTGAAGGCTTGCTGCAATCGGATGTCACGCTCCGGCAGCGCGTGATCGCCTCGCTCAACAAGCTTCACGACATCCATCCTGAGGTGCACATCGACGATCGGGTCGTCGAACTCGTGCTCGCCGCCGAGATCGCGGGCCACTACCGTTCGTACCAGGTTCTGGGGCCGCTGCGCGAACATCTCAAAGATGACGATCCAGGACTCGACGGCTTTCGGCGATCGATGGATCAGGAACTCGAGCGGATTTTTCGCCTGATGGCGCTCCTCATTCCCGGTCCTGGTCTGCACGACGCCTATGTCGGCGTGCGATCCGGCAATCCGACCGTACGTGAGAATGCGCTCGAGTACCTCGACAACGTCCTCAAGCCGGATCTGCGGAGGCTGCTGCTCCCGCTCATCGACAGCCACGTCACCATCGAAGAGCGGATTGGGATTGCGAATCAGCTCGTCGGCGCACCGCTGGAGACCGCGGAGCAAGCGATTTCAACATTGCTGGCGAGCGAAGACTCATGGCTGCGAGCGTGCGGCGCGTATGCGGTTGGCGCGCTCCGCCTCCACAATCTCGAGCCAGATCTCCACAGGCTCGCCGAGACCCCCGATGCGGCGATTCGCGAAACCGTGCAGGTTGCACTGCACCGGCTTTCCGGCGAACCGGACACCACGCAGGCACCGATCGGCGTCGGAATGGAGTCTGGCGTGGGTTAATCGCTAATCACTCATCACTCATCGCGAATCGCTAATCCGCCAATCGATGAATCCTCGAATCGATGAATCGTCGAAATCGGATGGAGCGTCTTTAATACCCATCCCGCCGACGCGCTTCGCGCGAAGGCGGACGCGAATGAGCCCACCGCACATCATCCACGGTCACGCTGCGATCATGTCTTCGAGACGGAAAAGGAGAAGGGAGAAAGGAGAACGGAGATTATTCGGTTCTCATCAGCAGGTCGGGGCGTACGATTCGATGAGTCCCTTGTGTGAGGAGCAGGACATTGAAGTTCATGAGGGTAAGAGAAAGCTGTTCCTCTCTTCTCCCTTCTCTTTTCTCCTTTCCTGTCTCTCTAGAGTGATTCAGCGTTCAGGCATGAGCGCCTGCACACGCTTATGCTCAGTCGCGCGAATGAGCCGCTCGATCCGCATCGCGAGCGCAGGGGCAACCGCGTCGGGGCCGTCGGTCAGGTAGCGCTCGAGATCGCCGTAAGTAAACCCCATCTCGTCTTCGTCCGTTTGTCCGGGCCAGAGGCCGGCGCTTGGTGGTTTGTCGATAATCGACTGGGGGATGTCGAGGTCTGCCGCCAGCTCGCGAACTTCGCTCTTGAGCAATCGTCCGAGCGGCAGGAGGTCGACCGCACCGTCGCCGTATTTCGTGAAATATCCGATCGTCAGCTCGCTGCGGTTGCCGGTGCCGGTGATGAGATAGTTCAGCGAGTTGGCGATGAAGTACAGCGCCGACATGCGTAGACGCGGTTTGATGTTCGCAAGCGGCAGTCGAGCCTTCAGGTCAGTCGACGGTTCGCTCGCCGCTGCCTGATCGTCGGGGATCCGCAGGAACATCGTTTTCAAATCGTTGAGGAGCACATCGTAGGTCGGTGCGAGATCGATCCGGACGACAGGCAGTCCAAAGTGGGTGGCCACCAGGTTTGCGTCCCGTTCATCCCGTGGATCGCTGTGGCAGGGGAGCATTGCCGCGATGACTCGTGAGGGCATTGCGATCTGGCACAGCCGGGCGACGACTGCGGAATCGAGTCCGCCGCTCAGTCCAACGACGAGGCCGCGGCAACTGGCAAGAGTGACCTGTTGCTGAATCCATTCGGCAATGTCGGCGGCACGTCTCACGGGATCAACGTCAGTCCGTGGTGACCGATGCCTGCTCACGCTGCTCGATCACCCGAAGAAATGCATCGACCAGCGCAGGATCGAACTGACGTCCGCGTTGACGATCGATTTCGGCGATCGCCTCGTTGACCGGCCAGGCCGCCTTGTAGGGACGTTTTTGCGTCAGCGCGTCGAAAACATCGGCAACAGCCACGATCCTGCCGGCGAGCGGGATATCCGATCCGGCGGCGCCGTTGTAGCCGTTTCCATCCCACCGCTCGTGATGGTTGTACGCGATTTCCTCAGCCAGCCGAAGAATCGTGAACCGGCTGCCGGACAGAATGCGCGCGCCGATTGAGGTATGCGTCTTGACCAGCTCGAATTCTTCCGGAGTGAGTTTCCCAAGCTTCAGCAAGACCGAATCGGGAATGCCAATCTTGCCGACGTCGTGAAGCGGTGCGGCGCGGCGAATCAGCGACACCTGCGTGTCGGAGAGGCCGATCTGCCGCGCGATCAGCGCTGCCATCTGGCCAACGCGCTCGGTGTGCTGACCGGTGTTGTCGTCGCGGAACTCCGCCGCCCGCGCGAGACGCTCGATGATCTCAATCTGCGCCGCCTCGAGCTCGCGGGTTCGGTCTCGCACCTTGGCTTCGAGCAGCTGGTTCTGGCTCTGGATCTGCAGGTAGAGGAACCGGGTCTCGAGCAGCGTGCCGATCCGCAGCAGGACTTCGTCGCTGTGAAATGGCTTGTTCAGAAAATCTTTCGCGCCGCGCGACAGGGCCTCTCGTTTTGCCTCCGGTGTATCGTCGCCGGTGAGCATCAGGATCGGCAGGTAGCTCGCTTCTGCGATCTGATTGAGTTCGTCCATCACCTCGAGTCCGTCGCGATGCGGCATGTGAAGGTCGAGCAGAATCAGATCCGGCCGGAACTTGACGTAGAGGTCGACGGCTTCGCGTGAGTCGTTCGTGCTCTCGACGCGGCTGAACCCTGCGCGCTCCAGGAGTCGGCGCAGCAGATCCACGTTCATCGGCTCATCGTCGACAATCAGAATCCGCGCATTGCGAAACACGCGCGCGCTCATGTCGATCGGCCGGCCGCTCACGAGGTCACCGTCCGATCCGCATTTGCGATCATCTCGGCTGCCGGCGAATCGGGCCACACGGGTACCGGCGCTGCCGTATACGCGGCATGCGCGAGCGCGCCCTGGAAGAAAGCGGTCTCGGATGCATAAAAGAGCAGTTTCAAGTAGTGACGGCCAACAATGTACGATTCGCCGAGTACGAGCGCGGCCCACATCGACACGCCAGCCCGGGGCGCGCCAGGGGCGACCAGCGCGTACACGACAAGGAGTAAAAGAAATGCTACGGCATTCAGGCCGTATAACCCAAGTACTCCCGCAGCATGCCGCCGCGCGAACCGCGCGCCTGCCAGGACTGCAGCGATCGCGCTGCGACGATCCTCGACGACGATGCGGATGCGGGCGTAATCGAAGACGATATTGCAGGCAATGAGCAGCGCCCCAAAGATCGCATATCCGGCGAGTCGAACGGCGAAGCCCGTTCGCTCGACGGTCACATCGCGGGTCAACCAGCTATATGTGTCGGACAAGATCCAGCGATGAACGAATCGGAAGAGGATTGCATAAACGATCCAGGCGATCGCCGCTAGTCTGAGCAGCCGCCAGAAATGCATGCCACAAGCACCAAAAAACCCGTGTGACCGAGTGCGGCGCGCCCGCGCAAACCGATCGATGACGCCGCCAGACAGAAACGACCACAGCACCATCCACGCCGCCGTGACGCCGATGATGGTCGCGGCCAGCGGCGCGTCATCCAGAAATCCGCTGAGATTGTTCAACACCGCCGCGAATCCGCTGATTGTCGCCACGAACGTAGTGCCCAGTCCCGTGGCCTGGGCCGAGAACTCCTGCCACCAGTCGTAGTTCGTTCCGGTCGCGAGTGATTCAGCGGCGAGACTCGACCCCAGGTGGGCGGCGATCATCGTCTCCAGCGCATACGCGAGCGGCAGAGACACGAGCAGCGTTACCGCGAACATGCCGGCGACGACGACCGGGGCATGATTGACGCGGCGAATTCCCTCACGAAATGCGGCGGCGGCGGCCATCAGCGAAGAATCAGACGAAGAAGCCGTAGGTCAATAGATGATCCTGCAGCCAAATGAGCCAGGCGAGCGACCATTTTCGCGCCGCGGCGGCTGACTGTGGTTCAAGGGTGACTGAGTTATTCGTGTAACGAACATCGAGAAGGAGCACACGATCGGGATCGACCTGCGCGAAGGAGGCGCGCACGGGCTTTTCCACTTCGAACATCTTCCATCGATCGCGGCCGTCCCAATGCCACCGCACTTCCTCCTTGTTTGCGAACACGACGCGCACGTCGACCGGGAAGATCCCCTCGCCGTAGCGGCGGACGACGACCTGCGTTCGATAGAGAACCTGCTTCAGCTCGACGCGTGGCGTCGTGCCCGGAGGACTCTTGTCGACGAAACCCTCGACCAGGTCCGGTTCGCTTCGCAGTGTATCGACACCGTAGTCGAACACGTTGGAGCTTCGGTAGACCTGATCGAAGAACCATGTGAGGTCGCGTCCGCTCACCTCGCTGGCGACGTCGAAGAAATCCTGCGGTTTCGGATGCTTGAACTGAAAGCGCATGAAGTAGGTTGAGAGGGTTCGCTGGAGCACGTCCCACCCGAGCATTCGCTCCAGCGTGTGCAGCCACAGCGCTGTCTTGTCGTAGGTAATCGATCCCGCAGTGCCGGGCCAGTATTGCCAACTGGGCGTCGACTGCGCGTCACCTTTGGCCCCGGTTCGATAGTTTCCAAGTCGATCGCCTTCGCGCTCGCGAGTTCTTGGAAAATCCCAGAACCGGTATGGAATGAAGCCGCCAAAATACCGTTTGAGCGTGTAGGTCGGGGAGAACCGCTCCTGCATGACGCGTGCGGTCGCAAAGGTGTTGATCCCTTCGTCCATCCACGCGTTCTCGAACTCATTAGTTGCGACGATGCCGTACCAGACCTGGTGGCCGGCTTCGTGGACGGTGACGTCTTCAGGATCTTCGGTGTGCGATGGCTGTAGCCAGCTGGTACCGGCTGTGATGAGCGTGGGGTACTCCATTCCGTCGGCGGCGCTCTGCCAGGCGGGATCGACGATCGTGAGGTGGCCGTACGGATACGGCCCGAACCACTCGCCGTAATACTTCAGCGCCGCGCGCGCGGCTTCAAAATGTCTCTCGGCCTGGCCGACATGTTCCTTTTGCAGCAGTAGACGCAGATCAGCACGGGGAAGCGATGGATGCTCGAACGTCGCGCGGCGCTCGACTAAGTCTGGACTGGTCGTCCAGGCGAAGTCGTGGACATCTTCCTGGTAGTAATGATGTGTGGTCGTGCCGTCCGCCTCGTCGCGACGATCCCGCTCGACGCCCGTTGCGCCGACGATCCAGCCTCGCGGAACGGTCAGCCGCACGTCGTAGGTCCCGAAGTCGGCGAAGAATTCCGTCGACAGGTGAAACTGATGGCAGTTCCACCCGGTGTTCTCGAGCACGCCAATCTTGGGAAACCACTGCGCGATGAAGAAAAAGTTGCCGATTGCCCCGGTGCGCGCGAACGTTCTCGGCACGTGCGCCGACCACGCGATCTGAACGTTGACGGTCTCGCCTGGCCCGATCGCGCGAGTGAGCGGAACCTCCGCCACGGTGCGATCCGCCGTATTTCCATCGTCTGGCGCGATGAATCGAAGTTGACTGGTCAGGTCGCCGGCAGACCCGTCGACGCCGATCACGCGGATGTTCGTCACGTCAATCCAGCCCCAGTCCGACGGCTCGTACTCGTGTTCGGCTGCCCGGCCGCTGAGACGGCGCTCGCGCATCCAGGTCGAGGCGGTATTGCGCCAGGCGTTGTAGTAAAGGTGGAACCGCAGCGCGTCCGCCGCGATGTTCGACGTGTTGCGCCAGGTGACGATCTCGTTGCCGGAAATGGTGCGACTCGCCGGATCGAGACGCGCGGTGATGGCGTAACTCGCATTTCGCGGCGATCGGGGAGCAACGGCCGGCGCTGTGACTGCCGCGGCCGATGATGGAGCCTGGGATGCGACGTTGATCGCTGCTCCACTCGCGATGAGCAGCGCCACGAGCGCTGTGGAACGCCCGAACACGGGCCAATCCTACACCAACCGCACCGCGGCGACAGCGTGGCAGAGATAGCAGAGAGAATGGAGGTGAGGCTCGGTTATCTCGTGTGAACTCCGTTTTCTCCGAAGCTATAATCGAAGGTCGCATTCATCTTAAAGAGGAGAGCAGGGAATGGCATCAGAGACGGGGCCGATCAAGGTGCTTCATGTCGGCCTGGGGCCAATCGGCGCGGGGGTCGTGCGTCAGGTGGCGGAACGCAAAGGGTTCCGGATCGTGGGCGCGGCGGATATTGATCCAACGAAGGCCGGTCGCGACCTCGGCGAGGTCGCAGGTGTGGGTCGTAGGCTGCGCATCACAGTTTCCGGTGACCTGAGGAAAGCGATCAAGACGACAAAGCCGGACGCTGTTGTTCTCTGCACGAGTTCATCGTTGAAGAAAGTGCTCCCTCAGATGGAGGAGATCCTCAAGCTGAAGGTGCCGATCGTCTCGACGACCGAGGAGCTCGCGTATCCGACGAAGGGAAACATGCGATACGCGCGTGCCATCCACCAGCTGGCGAAGAAGTCCAAGGTCGCGGTACTCGGCACCGGCGTCAATCCAGGCTTCGTGATGGACGCGTTGCCGATCGCGCTGACCGGCGTGTGCGAGCGCGTCGAATCGGTTCGCGTCGATCGCATCCAGGATGCGCGCATTCGACGGTTGCCGTTTCAGCAGAAGATCGGTGCCGGGCTGACGCGCGAGCAGTTTCAGAAGAAGGTCGACGATGGGAGCGTGCGCCATGTCGGTCTGGCGGAATCGATATCCATGATTGCTGAAGCGCTGGGGTGGAAGCTCGATCGGATCACTGACGAGATCCAGCCGAAGATGGCGACGGAAACCGTTTCAAGCGAATTCCTCGCTGTCGATCCGGGTTACGTGTGCGGCATCGTCCAGGATGGTCTCGGCTTTCGCAACGGGACGCCGGTCATCACACTGCACATGGAGGCGTACCTCGGTGCGCCGGAATCATTCGATGCGGTGGAGATCGTCGGCTCTCCGGCCTTGAAGATGAAGCTTGCCGGCGGCGTGCATGGCGATATTGCCACGGCGTCGATCGTCGTCAACTCACTGCCGAAGATCCTCGAAGTCGCGCCCGGTCTCCACACGATGCGCGATATGCCGCTGCCGGCGTTTTTTGGCGGGAGTCGGTAAAAAGGGAAAAGGCAAAAGGGAAAGCGCCTGCGGCCCGAGCGAGGCGCAGTCAAAAATACGAGTTGACAGGACACATTATGGACGCAGTGCAAGCGGCGCACATGGCGCGGGTCCGGCACCTGCGAGAATCGTTTGCTTCCGCGAACGAGCGGCTGGTTGCGCGGCTCCGTGGCGCGAGCGATGAAGCGGCCGAGCGCCACAACCCGGCGGGCTGGTCGGCTGCGCAGATCGGCTGGCATGTCGCGACGGTGTCGACGAGATTTGCGGCCATGATTGCCGGTGACGCGAGTGGGCCGCAGCTGCTGCCTGAGTCCTTCCAGGAGCGTCCGTGGACGGAGATCGCGACGTCCATTCCCGATCGGCTCCAGGCGCCAGCGTCGTCGCATCCGCCGCCAACAGTGAAGCGGATCGAGGCTGTCGCGGCGCTCGAAGCGTCCGGAACAAAGATGGCGCGTGCGTTCGATGTCTTGACCTGCGAGCGCGGCGGCCGCATGGGGATCACTCACGCAGCGGTCGGCACCATCAACGTGTATCAACTCGCAGAGTGGGCGACCGCGCACATTGCGCGACACAACAAGCAGGCGAAGCGGATTCTCGGCGAAGCGTGAATCCGCCTCAATGATGCTGCATGCGCAGGCCCCAGCGACGGCGCTTCAAGAACAACCCTTTTCGCGAAATACCCAGGATGCGCGCTGCTTCTTCGACGCGTCCGTGCGTCTTGTCGAGCGCACTCTTGACCATCGTCTGCTCGAGTAGCTCCACCGCGGCAGGCAGCGGCTGATCGATCCTGACGCGGACCTCCGGTTCGACGCTCGCGGCGGCCGGAATCGTCCGGCGTGACGCCTGGATCTCGGCCGAGAGCAGCGTCGGGGTCAGCGCGCAGTCAGCTTCGGCCATCGCTACCATTCGCCGCACTTCGTTCGCCAGCTGACGCAGGTTTCCCGGCCAGGAGTAGAGCAGCAGGTATTCGAGCGTCTCGTCGGCCAGCGTCAGCCGTCCTTTCTTCTGTTCGTCGCCGTATTTCCGCAAGTAGTGCTCGACCAGCGGCGGAATCTCTTCCCGCCGTTCGCGCAGCGGCGGTAGCTTGAGATGGATGACGTTGAGGCGGTAGAAGAGATCCTCCCGGAAACGCCCCTCGGTCACGAGCTGCTCGAGTTTCGCATTGGTCGCGGCAATCACGCGGACGTCGACTTTCACCGGCTGGGTCTCGCCGAGTGGATGGATCTCGTGCGTCTCGAGGAAGCGGAGGAGCTTGGGCTGGACGTCGAGCGGCACGTCGGCAATCTCGTCGAGGAACAGCGTCCCGCCCGCCGCCGATCGGATGACGCCGGCGAACGAGGCCTCGGCGCCGGTAAACGCGCCGCGACGATAACCAAAGAGCTGGCTCTCAATCATGTCGCGCGGGACGGCGGTGCAATTGAAAGGAATCATCGGCCGATCGGATCGATCGGAGCCGCGATGAATCGCGCGCGCGAGCATTTCCTTGCCGGTGCCGGTCTCCCCGGTCAGCAGCACGGACAGCGGCGTCGGGGCGATTCGCCGCCCCACTGCCAGGACTTCGGACATTTGCTCCGACGCCCAGATGCTTTCCGGATCGCCCTCGAGCGTCTCGGTCGGCCACAGCGCCGCACGCTGCTGCTCGTCGCGGCGATAGCGGTCGAGCGTGAGCGCCATGCCGATCAATTTGCGAATCGCAATCAGCGCGCAGCGGTGTTCGAGTTCGGCCTTCGGGTAGACAATGAGTTGCCATGGCTCGTCGCGATGCTCGCCGAGCGGGATGACTTCGCACGACGCCGGCTTGCGCGCGACCGCGAGCGCCGCCGGTTCATCCCAGCCCCTGCGGTCGACGACCTTGGGGCCGTTGGCGCCTGAGGCAATGATCGCGACCCCGCGCGCGCACTGCGCGGCATCGATGACCGCCAGCGCTTCCCGCGCCAGGATGTGTGTGTGACCCCCGAGCTCAATGAGTGCGACCGCACTATCGAGGTCGGGTCGAGGAACAGAGCTGTCATCGAAATCTGCTTTTAGGTCTCTCGCATCCATGGGTCTACTCATTGATAGGTTTGCTTCGAGGATTCGCGCTGAGCGCGTTAGGTACGCTCGCCCGAGGGTATTAGAACCGGATAACACTAGTGCCTTACCGAGTAACTGATAGGCTGAACTAGCTAATGACGGGGACCACATCGACCTGTTGAGGGCAACAGGGACTCTGATTGTTCGGGGTTCAACCCCCAGCCCTAATCGCGCGTGGGCCTTTTGCAGTTCCATCAACGGAATAAATGGCTCTGTGCCCGTTTCCCTCGCAAAGGCGAGTGCGCGTTCGGCGTGTTCGAGCGCCTCTTTCCACCGGCCCTGAGTGGCAAGTAAGCGAATCAGCGTTTCCGCAGCGGACAATTCATACCATGGCTGAATTGAGAGGGTCGCCTGTTTTTGATGTCCGCGAAGCAACGCTTCTGCAGCTTGCGGATTTCCTGAGGCTGACTCAAGCCGCGCT
>DASTVZ010000213.1:0-11756 GCA_035758845.1 Vicinamibacterales bacterium | reverse complement strand
GGCTGTCCTTAGTACGAGAGGACCGGGATGGACGCACCTCTAGTGTACGAGTTGTCGTGCCAACGGCAGCGCTCGGTAGCTACGTGCGGAAGGGAGAAACGCTGAAGGCATCTAAGCGTGAAACCCTCCACAAGATGAGATCTCCCAGCCGTAAGGCTCTGAAGGCTCCTGGAAGATGACCAGGTGATAGGTCGGGTGTGGAAGCACAGCGATGTGTGGAGCTAACCGATACTAATCAGCCGTGAGGCTTGACCATTTCTTTCTTGACGATGCGTCCGCCGTCGCTCGCTTCCGACTTTGCGCTTCGGCGCTACGTCGAACAAGTCGCGAGCTATGGCGGATTAAAAGTGGAACGAGGAAACTACCGTTTGCAGGATATTTAATTGTCCTTTCGCCTGAAGGCGGAAGCTACAGAGCAAGCATTGTGGCTTCCGGCTTTAGCCGGAAGATCCAGAGTTCTTTGACATAGTCTGGGATGACTCACGGACCGGCGCCAGAATTGGGCGGCCCTAAAACGTGAGACCCCAGGCAACACGATCGATTGCTGAATGTCGAATGCTGAATGCTGATTGAGTTCAATCAGCATTCGAACTTCAGAATTCAGCATTCAATAGGTTTCCCGGTGGTCATAGGAGAGGGGTCACACCCGTTCCCATTCCGAACACGGAAGTTAAGCTCTCTACCGCCGATGGTACTGCATGCGAAAGTGTGTGGGAGAGTAGGTCACTGCCGGGATTATTCGTCGAGGCCCGATGCGAAAGCGTCGGGCCTTTTTTTATTGCTGATTGTTGAATGCTGATGACTGAATGTTGCGCGTGCGCAGCCATCGACGGGGACCGTCGGCGAGCGGCGTCTCGCCGCGAGCAGTAAGCGAAGCCACTGCATGCGAAAGTGTGTGGGAGAGAGCGCCTGCGGCCGCGGCGGCGAACGAAGTGAGTCGAGCCGCGCGAGCGGGGGTGGGGCCCCGCGAGCAGTGAGAAACGTCACTCCCGGGATTATTCGTTGAGGCCCGATGCGAAGCGTCGGGCCTTTTTTATTGCTGAATGCTGACGATTGAATGTTGCGCAGGCGCAGCCATCGGTGAGTTCGCTATTTCGGCTTCACGTACTTCGCGATCTCCTCGTGCGTGGCGAACCACACGCCGGGCTTCGACTTCATGTAGGTAACCAGCCGATCCAGCATCGCGATCCGCGCCCGATGTCCAATCACGTGCGGATGCATCGTGAGGATGAAGAGGCCGCGCTCCGACAGGCCGACGGCGACTCGTGCGCCGTTCGGCCACGTCTTCGGCGTCAGATCGCGTCCGGCGCGCACCCGACCGACGATCGCTCGAATCTGATGCTCGGTCAGCGTCCATGGCGGTTGTGATGGTGACGAGGGTTGCTGCGGCGCCGCCGCCGAAGCAATCGAGCCAACGAGCGCCGCCAGGATGACTGTCCGATTCACGGTGAGTTCACCTGTTCCTTTCACACGCGGGCGCGCGATGCGACCACGCCCCTTTTCCCTTTCCCCTTTTCCCTTTGTTTTCCGCCCTTTCACGACAATTCACCGAATCTTCACCGTCCCATCAGGACTCCTGTCCGCCGCGATCCGTATCGTCAGGCATGGTCACTACGACACTCCATCGTCGCGCAACCAACCTGTTGAATCGTTCACGCGCGAAGCGGGACGCAGGGCGCGCACCCGGATCGTGTCGGGACGACGTACATCGGCCGACGCATGCGCGATCGCGATTCAGTCTTTCGGACCACTGGTTCACGACGTGGGACGGCACGCGTCTGTTCTACCGTGCGTGGCGGCCCGCAGCTCCCAGTGGCCGGATTCTGGTTCTTTTCCACCGCGGCCATGAGCATTCAGGACGATGGGACGACGTCGTCGAAACGATCGCGCCTGAGGGATTCACCATCTTTGCCTGGGACGCTCGCGGCAACGGCCGCTCCGAGGGACCGCGCGACGACGCGGAGCACTTCGGCTGTTACGCAAGAGACGTTGAGCTCTTCATTCGCCACCTCTCTGAAATCGAACGTGTACCGATCGATCAGATTGCCGTCGTCGGACACAGCGTTGGTGCGGCGATCGTGGCGGCATGGATTCACGACTACGCCCCGCGTGTGCGTGCGGCGGTGCTGGCTACGCCGGCCTTTCGCATTCGGCTGTATCTGCCATTCGCGATTCCGGCTCTTCGGCTCGCGCAGAAGCTCGGCATCATGAATTCCGTTCCCAGCTATGTGAAGTCTCGCGTGCTGACCCACGATCCGGCGCAGCAACTTCGCCATGAGCGCGACGATCTGATCACGCACAGCATTTCGACCCGCGTGCTGATCGATTTGCACGACACTGCGACGCGCGTGATCCAAGACGCGGCTGCGATTCACGTTCCGATGTTGGTGCTTGTTGCCGGTTCTGATTGGGTCGTGAAACAGAGCTCGCAGAAGACGTTCTTTGATCGGCTGGCCTCGCCCATCAAACATCTGGAGACCCTGCCCGGATTCTTCCACGACATCTATCACGAAGCGAATGCGTCTCGGCCGTTGCAGCTGACCCGCGACTTCATCGAGGCGGCATTCGCTACGCCGCCGACGCCGCCGGCACTCATCGATGCTGACAAGCGCGGCTATACGTTCGACGAGTACCGCTCGCTGTGCCGTCCGCTGCGGCCGCTCTCGCGAAAGTGGATCGTTTACCAGATCTTTGGTGTTTTCCTGCGCACGGTCGGCCGGCTCAGCGCGGGAATCCGCCTCGGTTGGCAGAGCGGATTCAACTCCGGCCGGACCCTCGACTACGTCTATCGCAACCAGCCCGCTGGCACCACGGCGCTCGGCCGATTCATCGATCGCCAGTATCTCAACGGCATCGGCTGGCGCGGCATCCGTGCGCGCCGTCAACTGCTCGAGCGCGCGGTGAAACAGGCGATCGAACAGACGCACGCGACCAAGGGATCTGTGCACGTCGTTGATATTGCGGCGGGTGCGGGACGTTATCTGCTGGACACTTTGAAGCGATGCGAGTCGCTGCGCGTGACCGCCGAACTCCGCGATGCCGAGCCGGCCAACCTCGACGAAGGCAGAGCGATTGCGCGCTCGCTCGGATTATCGAACGTGATGTTCACCCGAGCGGACGCATTTGATCGAACCGTCCTCGAACAGGTCGATCCAATCCCCGACGTAGCAATCGTATCGGGACTCTACGAGCTGTTTCCGGACAATCGACGCGTGCTGGACTCGCTTGAAGGACTCGCTCACGCCATTCCGCAGGGCGGCCTGCTGATCTACACCAACCAGCCCTGGCATCCTCAGCTCGAACTGATCGCTCGCGGTCTCTCGGACTGGGACGGCAAGCCGTGGATCATGCGCCGGCGAACGCAGGCGGAAATGGACGGTCTCGTCCACGCCGCGGGATTCGAGAAAGCACAGATGGAGATCGATCGATGGGGAATGTTCACAGTCTCGATCGCCCGTCGCGTCTGTTGAGCGGCGCGACCGCGCTCGCGCTGTCCCTGCTCTTCGTCACGATTTACGGCCTCGCGGGTTGGGTGACCTCGCTTCGCTCCGACGTAGGAACGTGGGCATTCAACTGGGAGCGGAGCCTCCCCTTTGTCTCATGGCTGATCGTTCCGTACATGTCGCTCGATCTGTTCTTCGTCTCAGCTCCGTTCCTGTGTACCGCGCGGGCGGAACTGGGCGTTTTCCGCCGCCGCATGACGACCGCGATCCTGGTCGCCGGGGCAATGTTTGTCCTGATGCCGCTCCGGTTCGCGTTTCCAAGACCGGTGCCGACAGACTGGACGGCTTCGATGTTCGGAGTGCTGCACGGATTCGATCGACCCTTCAACTTGTTTCCGTCGCTGCACATTTCAATTCTGATGATTCTCGCCGGCACATACCATCGTCACACACGCGGTCCTGTCCGATGGTTGATGCATGGCTGGTTTGCGCTCATCGCTGCGTCAACGGTGCTGACCTGTCAGCATCACGTGATTGACGTGTTTGGCGGATTCGTACTCGGGGTCTTCAGCTATTACTTGATCCCCGAACAAAGCACGTCGCAACCAGTCACGACG
Source organism: Vicinamibacterales bacterium (assembly GCA_035758845.1). GTDB lineage: Bacteria > Acidobacteriota > Vicinamibacteria > Vicinamibacterales > 2-12-FULL-66-21 > JALZOC01. The sequence goes on along the minus strand of DASTVZ010000213.1, from coordinate 7,696 downwards.
AACGCACGTGTTGGCGTGTGGTATGCCGCCGGGACGGTGGCTCTTGGTGCAGCCGGCGCATATCTCCGACCCTGGGGGCTCGCGCTCTTCTGGCCGGCGGCGTCAACCGCCATCGTCGCTGGTGCGTACTTTGGTTTGTATTCCGGCATCACCCGCAAGGAAAAGGGGCGGTTGCCGCTTGCGACCACGATCGTCCTCGCGCCGTGGCTGCTTGCGCAGTACGCGTCATTGATCTACTACCGGCGTCGAACCCCGGCATGGGGCGTGGTGGCACCTGATGTCTGGATTGGGCGTCAGCTTCGAGAGCGGGAAGCTGACGCGGCCGTCAGGCAGGGCGTGAAAGCGGTGGTCGATCTCACCGGTGAATTTTCCGAGACGCGCGCATTCCGTGCGCTTCCGTACTTGAATCTGCCGGTTCTCGATTTGACTGCTCCCTCTCGCGATGAGTTGCGTGCCGGCATCGAGTTTATCAACGCGCATCGTCATCGAGGCCCTGTTTACGTGCATTGCAAGATCGGTTACTCGCGAAGCGCCGCACTCGTCGCGTCCTGGTTGATCAACGTCGGCGATGCCACTACATCCGAAGAGGCGCTCGCGCGAATCCGCACCGTCCGCCCGAGGCTCGTCGTCCGCCCCGAAGTTGTCTGCGTCCTTCCGCATGCTCCGCGCCGCAATGGAGCCGTCAACGAGGCGGTGTCTTCGCTGATCGAGGTTCGGTCATGATGGAATCGACCTACCAACCGGCGGAACGACGCCCGCTGGCGTCTCGCGATGCCGACATCGCGCGTCGCGTCGCCGCGTGGCTCATTGCCCGGAACGTATCCGCCAACGCGGTGTCCGTGAGCAGTATGGGTTTTGCGGCCGTTGCGGCGCTCTGTCTCGTGGAGACTCGCACCGCGACCGGTAGTGCCGTTCGGATCCTCTTTGTTCTCGCCGCGCTATTCGTTCAGCTGCGTCTGCTGGCGAATCTGCTTGACGGCATGATTGCCGTCGGGTCGCGGCGAGCATCTCCGGTTGGCGAGATCTACAACGAAGTACCCGACCGTGTTGCTGATGTCCTGATTTTGGTCGGAGCAGGATTGGCGCTCGGCGGAATTCCCACGCTTGGATATCTCGCCGCGTTGGTGGCCGTGTTTACTGCGTATGTGCGAGCACTGGGCAATTCCGTCGGCGTCCGAGCGCTCTTCTTCGGACCGATGGCCAAGCCTCAGCGCATGGCGACGATCACGGGCGCATGCGTTTACTGCGCGTGTGTACCGGCGAACTGGGCCGGCAGTGTTTCAACTGCCCGTCACGGGGCGATCGCTCTCGCGCTGATCGTGATCGTTGCCGGTGGAATCCTGACTGCACTGCGACGTTTGCGGCGCATCTCCGATGAATTGCGAGGACGATGATGTCTCCGGCCATTGCGCTGAGCAGCAGCACGCTCATGACATATGTCGCCATGGTGAGTGCCTTGATTGTGGCCATCGGCATGCTGCTGGTGTTCTTGACCTACGGTTGCGGCCGCCGCCTGGGTAGTGTCTGGCGCACGTACCGTAGCTGGCTCGTCATGGTTCCGATTGTTCTGGTCGTGCTGGTAGCCGGTCGTGTCGCGACGATTCTCAGCGTTGCGGTTGCGGCGTCATTTGCGTTCAGAGAATTTGCGCGTGCAACGGGACTCAATCAGGACCGGTGGATCACAGGCGTTGTCTATTTCGGGATCGCCGCCGTCGCTGCGAGTGCACTCGTCGAGGATCCGTGGCGTCATGTCCCCGGCTGGTACGGGCTCTTCATGGTACTGCCTGTCTACATCGTCAGCCTCGTGCTTGCGGTCCCGATCGCACTCAATCAAACGCGGGGACAACTGCGTAACGTGGCACTGGCAGTTCTAGGTTTTGTCTATATCGGCTGGATGTTCAGCCATGTCGGATTTCTCGCCAACTCACCGCATGCGTACGGATACCTGCTGTTTCTGCTTTTAGCCGTTGAAGGGACCGACGTTGCCGGCTTCACATCAGGAAAGCTCTTCGGCCGGCGGAAGCTTCGCGAAGCCATCAGTCCAAACAAGACATGGGGAGGCGCTCTCGGTGCATTGGTGTTCGCGATGGTACTGCCATGGCTTCTCTGGTTCAGTTTCCCCCACTTCGGCTGGCTGCAACTAGTGCTCGCCGGCCTGATTGTCGGCATCGGCGGCCAGCTTGGAGATCTGACGCTCAGCGTGATCAAGCGCGACATCGGCGTCAAGGACATGGGATCGCTGATTCCGGGTCACGGCGGGCTGCTCGATCGTCTCGATAGCTTGATCTTCGCGGCGCCGCTGTTCTTCCACATGGTGCGATGGTTCTACGACGTCTACTGAACGGGTGAACAGATGCACACCTGGACATTCGAACGCCCTGGCGTTCTGAGGTTTCGCGTCCCCGAGAGCTGGCGCCGTCCGGATGGAGCGAGTGTGCGGACAGTTCGTCTCGCAATTCAGCTGGGAATGCGGGCTCTCCTGCGCACCTACAGTCGCCTTGAAGTGGTCGGACGAGAAAATCTTCCGCTCGACAGGTCGTTCGTGATGATTTGCAATCACTCGAGCCACCTGGACGCCGTCTGCCTGCTTGCGAGTTTGCCGCTGGCGCGCATCCACAACGCCTTTCCTGTGGCGGCGGCTGATTACTTTTTCTCTACCCCGTTGCGCAGCTGCGTGTCGACCATTGCGGTAAACGGCGTGCCGCTTGATCGTCACAATGGCAGCGACAGTCTTCAGGCCTGCCGGCAACTCCTCGCGCAGCCGAAAACTGCGCTCATCATCTTTCCTGAAGGCACGCGGACCTGCTCTGGCACACTCGGTCGATTTCGATCCGGCGTGGCGAGGCTGGTGGCGGGAACCGACGTGCCTGTTGTGCCTTGCTATCTGTCCGGTGCATTCGAAGTCTGGCCCAAGGGGCAATTGCTGCCGCGACCTGGCGCGCTTCGACTCTTCATCGGTCATCCCCGCACGTTTGCGGACACCGTCGCTGCGGATCGTGACGCTGTCGCTCGAGTCTCTTTGCAGTTGCGTGACGATGTGGTCGCACTAGGAGAAAGGACATTCGGTAAAAAAGGCCTTTCTACGCCGTTGCACCCTTTGGCCGCCGCAGCGACTCCGGAAGGAGCGCATCGATCTCCTCTTCAGAATATCCCTTTCGTCCTCCACCCGTCAGGGCGGCCTTGGCGATGTCGTAGGTCTGTCGATCGGCTGGCGGCGCATGCTCGAAGATGGCGCGTGCCTCCTCCATCAGGGCCTCACGCCGATCGGTGATCGCGGGTACCTCGATCGCTTGATCGTGGACATCGGCAAGCAGCGCGCGATACTTCTCGGTGAGCAACCAGAAGCGCGCCGCGGTCGTACGATGCGCGTAGATACGCGGCTCCAGATCCAGGGCGACGTAGACCGCGCAACCGACGAAGGCGGCGGCGGCCGCCACCGTCGTCGCGATCTGAAAGCCGCGTCCGCGCTGTAAGGCGAGGAGCGCCAGCACGCAGGCCAGCCCGGTCAGCGAGATGAGCGCAATCTTCATGTACCAACTCCATCGATCTAGACGGCTGGCGGCATCTGCATGACGCTGGTAAGCGGCAGCAACCGTCGCAAAGCTCAAACGAATGTGATCGACCACGCTCAGATGAAACATGGGCGCTCCCTGCAGGGTGTAGCCAGAGCAGTCTGCAAAGTCGAAGCCTCTAAAACTGCCTGGAAACAGTGAGTCTTTCGGTTGGGTGGGCGTAATGCCCTTATACAGACTGGGAAATTTTGGGCCCTACAACCCGAACGTTGCGGCCAGCCTGGCGCCGACGGTGCGGTGGACGTAGGCCCAGACCCGCGCCGGTCCGCGTAGCACCTTCGGCCTCGGGCGCACCTTTGCGCGAACACCGTACATTCCGGGACCGGATGGCATCCATCCATCGCCGATCAGCTGTCGCTGCAGTGTCAGTGTGCGCTCGACCAGTCGTCGAGGATTCGTGTATCGCTCGACGCTCTCCGACCCATCGGAATAGTCCACCACTAGCTCGTAACCGTCAGGATCGCTGATCCGCCGTACTTCAATGTCGATCTGCGCGCTGCCACGCGTAAAGAACCAGATCATGCTTGCTCCGAGGGGCGTAGCCCCTCGGACTCCCCTACACCCTCTCTCGCGAGCCGCTTCGCCGGCTCGCTCCGTTCGCGTGGCTCACGTCGCTGAGCTCGCTCGCGTCTTCCATAGCGCCGCCTTGCCTCGCCGTAGAGCATCTCAGGTTTAGGAACCACTCCTGACGACGTATCGGCATGAGGGCGATAGATCTTCAGTCCTTTCCTTGCCCCTTTTCCCTTGTCCCTTTTTGTTACCAGCCGCTTCGGTCGAACAGCGATGCCGGACCGAGGCTGTCAAGCCGCTTGATGATCGCATCGCGCCTGGCGAGGATCGCATCAATCTGAAACGTCGTCAGGTATTTCGACGTGGCCTTGCGAAGTGTTTCCTTATCCAGCGCCTTCATGCGCTCGATAACCGCTCGATCGGCGCGCGTAACATTCGCCGGCTTTTTCAGCTCGTGATTGGTTCGGAACGCTCGCGTGTGATCAATCGGCCAGAGCCGCCAGTCTTTCGAGATGATCAGGTTGCCGAGGTTGCGGTCGACGTTCGCAATGAGTTCATCGAACACTCGGACCATCTGCATCTGCTGATTCCACATGCCCACGTCCGGCGGCTCCTGTTTGCGCTTGAGGCGTTCCTGCTCGTCCATCATCACGTCGTCGAGCCACCACGTGAAGGCTGCGTCTTTGTAGTTCCATCGACGCTCGACGGAGACCGGCACCAAGTTCATTCCGATCAGCCGGTCAACCTCGTAGCCGGCGACGTTGAACGTCCAGCTGTCCCTGAAATCGAACTCGACGCCGCCGCTCGAGCCCGTAAACTGCTGCTGCCGTTCGTCGATCGTTTGAATGTGCGCGTCGTGCGTAATCTTTCCATCGGTCATGGTCGCGCGCACCGTTCCCGTGATTCCCTTACTGATCCCCTTGCTTTTGACCACTTTGGCGTGCAGCAGGAAGTCCTCCATCTGCGCGTCGGTGAGTTTCGGCGCGGCCGCCTGAGCGGGAGCCTGCTGGGAAACTGGCGCGGGGGATGTAGCACCGGTGGCCGCGGGCTGTTGGGCAACGACAACACCCGAGAGGAAAGCCCCGAAAAGAGCCGCAACGAGCGACGGACGCATGGCAGTGTCTCCTGACGGGAATTAACGACTCAAATGTGGCCCAGGTTCCGGTGACACTCTAGCCCGATTCATTATCGTCGCGCGAAGTTTTTCGCACACCAACGTTGGGCGGCAGTAAGCTCTGAAAATGCGGGACTTGCGCCTTACAGTCGCGCCGGGGGCCGTTCACCTGCGACGCTACCTTCCGATCGCCGAACAACGGAACGTCGCCTCGTGCTGTCTCGAGATGGGGTCGAAACCGGCAGGGTTCTATACGCCCATTGTCCGTGGCGGACATCCGATGAGCGTCCAGATGCTGTGTCTGGGCCGGCACTGGAACGCCCGCCATTATTTGTATGAAGACGTTCGTTCAGACGTCGACGGCCTTCCGGCGCCGGAGCTGCCACGGGATCTCGCGTCTCTGGCGGAACGAGCCGCGGCAGACGCTGGATTCTCCGTCAAACCGGATCTCTGCATCGTCAACTGGTATCGCGACTCGAGCAAGATGGGACTACATCAGGACAAGGATGAAAGCGCGACATCCCTCGCAGAGGGTCTGCCAGTCGTGTCTCTTTCGATTGGTGACTCGGCGCAGTTCCTGTTCGGCGGCCTTCGGCGGCGTGACCCGGTTGAAAGGATTCTCCTCGAGTCAGGCGATGTGTTTGTGTTTGGTGGTCCGGCTCGGCTTCGATATCACGGGGTGACACGTGTCCTGCCTGGCACTGCCCCTCCGGATCTGCCGTTCGCCGGGCGGCTGAATCTGACCTTTCGAAAGTTTTAGCGCTTTTTCAATTTGGCGGTCTGCGCGCGCCGGGCGGCGGCGACCGCGCGTCTGGCCCATTCCACCAGCTCACGAGCGCTCTCGAGCACGTCCACCGGTACGCTGTAGTACTGCATCGTCGACGGTTTATCCGGGTACGGGCGAAACGGGCTGGAGCCCTCCTTTTCGAAAAGGGCGCGCGTTTGGTCGTCCACCTTCAGATAGAGCTGATCCCGTGCGATGAGGCCGAAGAACAGGTCGTCGCAGTACAAGCCGGCGCCGCCGAACATTTTGCGAGATGTCACCGTTCCCAGGTCCGCCAACTGATCGACGACGAACGTTTCGAAACCAGACTCGGAACTCTTGCGCTTCATTATTCAATGCGGCGCGGATTGTACTGCATCGGCTGGAGGCCGCGCCGAATTTGTAATCGAGACACAAATTCTGTGTGCTGATTGTTCGTTCTGAAAACCAAATGTTCGAGTTGCACTGCACTTCACTCGGAACAGCAATTGCGAGAACGCGAGCGCTCGACTTTCTGAAACGGGGGCGCACATGGAACGGACGGCGGAGATCGGCGCGTCGGTTGTCATCAAGGGTGACCTGAGCGCGCGTGAAGACATCGTGATCAGCGGACGGGTCGAGGGAACAGTGGCGGTGGAGAATTTCTCGGTGACGGTCCGGCCGGGCGCGAATCTCGAGGCGGACATCGAGGCGCGGGCGGTGATCGTCGGCGGGCACGTGAGCGGAACCCTGAGCGCAGCCGAGTCCATAGAACTGCAGCGCACCGCACAGGTCGAGGGAGAAATCGTTGCCGCGGTCATTCGCTTGGACGATGGCGCGGTCTTCAATGGCAAGGCTCAGACGACCAAGGCCCGGGCCGCATCCAAGCTTCAATTGGCGTCGTAATCACTTTCGCCCCTCGTCCGCCTTCGCCAAGGCTACGGCGGGATCTCGCCAAAGCCCGGTGGGATGTCCGCCGGGCGACGGCGGGGACACCCCTACACCCGCCTTCGCGCGAAGCGCTAAGGCGAGACCTCAACGTCTTATCGCCGCGCGAAGATCTCGCGAACTATCGCGTCGCGCACGGCAGCATCCACCTGCCGGGTCGTCGGTCGGCCGGAGTGGGTCTTTGAAGCGGCGACATCTGTATTGAAGGAAGCGACGTAGGCGGTCCGGCTTGGGCGGTGCACGTACAAGTGTGAGATGAACCCGTTCTGATCCCCGCTGTGTGCGACCAAATCAGCACCATCGGGTCGTTCGAGGAAGAAAGACAATCCCACCTGCGCTGACGATCCCGTCGCCCCTTCCCCGTCTGCCGCCGGCAGTTGGGGTTTCCACATCTCCTCGAGCGACGATCGCATCAGCACAGCACCGTCCACTGCGGTGGGCCCTTCGGCGGTCAGGAAGATCAGGTACTTCGCCATATCCGCGAGCGGTGCGTTCAACCCGCCGTTGGAGACAGTAATTCCGGTATCGAAGTTCATACCGAGAGCCACGAACGCAGCCGCGACACGATTCATCCGGTTCACTTCGTCGGCGTCTTCGCCAGTATCTTCTCCATCTCGTCCATCACGCGATTCATTTTCTGGAGCGTGAGATTCAGAGGCTCGTCAGTCGTCATGTCGACGCCGGCATCTTTCAAGAGGTCGATCGGGTATTTCGAGCCGCCGGCGCCCAAGAACGTGAGATAGCGTTTCGTCGCCGCTGGATCGCCAGCGAGGACTTTCTCCGAGAGCGCGGCCGATGCGGTGAAGGAAG
>DASTVZ010000171.1:0-4641 GCA_035758845.1 Vicinamibacterales bacterium | reverse complement strand
AAATCTCATACGATTCTGAGACGAAGCGCCTCCGGGTCGGCGTCGGCTTCGTTGAGAAGGTCACCCCAGGAATGTGGGAATACCAGATCGACGGCAAGCAGGTCCTAGCCCAGTGGTTCAGCTATCGCAAGGCGCACCGCGAACGACCGATAATCGGAGATCGTCGGCCGCCCTCGCCGCTCGGAGACATCCAGCCTTCCGCTTGGCTTGCTGAATACTCAACGGAGTTGATCAACGTCCTTAACGTCCTTGGAATGCTGATCAGCGTCGAGCCGGAGCAGAAGCAATTGCTGAAGGACGTATGTGAAGGGGCAATGATCTCGGCCACTGAACTCGAAGCGGCGGGAGTTTTCGCGATGCCGGCGAAGGGCAAGAAGGCCGGAGGGCCGGCCACACTTTTCTAAAACGGCTTCGGCCCCATCGCTTGGCCGCAGCGACTACCGTCTGGCGATGAAGGGAACTACACCCGAAACGCAGCCCTTCTGCCATTCGCACGGACTCACCAACTTTGTAGGAGAAGAACCGACTTGACAGGTTTCGTGACGAAGCTCAGAGTGATGCGGTTGGCAAAGGAGGCATCCGATGAGTGCTTGGCCTCTGGTCGCGGTATCGAGGACGGTCCGGTTGTCTCGAGTTCTGGGTTCCGTCACGATCATGCTCCTTCTGGCTCCACTAGTGAACGCGCGCCAGACGTGCGTCACAGTTGCCAACGTGTCGGATGAGTCCACTCCGGGCAACTTGCGAGTTCAAGCTAGTACCACGGCGCAATCGAGCTGCAACGGACGCACAGTCCAAGTCTTCGCTAGGATTACGGGCGGCGTCTCGTATACCTGTACGACGCAAAACTATCAGTCATACTGTTACGACATCAAGACAGATTCCAATGCAATCACGCAGGCGTATAGGTCCTCGTACGGGACCGCGGGGTATTCCACCGTCCACAAGTTCCGGGACGGCGACGTCGAGTACCAGGAAGTCGCGCCGTCAGACCAACCTGCCCTGTTGAACGCGGGTGAGCCGGATCCCGCCGAGGCGTGCGAAGCGGCGTACAATAACTGGATTGAACCAGATGGTCCCTGCGAGTACAACCCTGACGGTGAGGGCTCGCCGATCGTTATCGCAACTCGAAATGGCAGCGCCTACAAACTGACATCTGCAGCAGAAGGGGTATTGTTCGACCTGAACTCAGACGGTGCGCCTGAATGGACGGGCTGGACGGAAGCAGATAGCGAGGTGGCTTTTCTCGCGCTCGATCGCGACGGCGATGGCCGGATTACGAGCGGTCGTGAGCTATTTGGCAACTTCACCCTCCCTGAGGTCGGGAATGGGTTTGCGGCGCTGCGACGACTGAATCTTGCGTCGAACGGCGGGCAGGAGCGCGCATCGGTGTCGTCTGACGACCCGTTGTTCGCCCGGCTCCTTCTGTGGACCGACCGCAATCACAACGGCATTAGCGAACCCAATGAGCTTCGTCCAGTCAGCGAAAAGATAACGGACATAGGGCTGTCGTACAGCGTCCACAAGCGTCGAGACGGGCACGGTAACGAGTTCCGCTATATGGGGTGGGTTCACGTGCGGACGGCGCCGGGTCGGAATAAAGCCAAGGGACCCGAAGAGGAAAAGTTGCGGTATCGCGAGGTATACGACGTCTTTTTTACCCGCCAGTAGCGGCCAGGGTGGTCATCGGAAGCGGTCCCGCGCATGACGCCCGACGACCGGAGTAGGGTTCCCCGCGGATCGCGCGCCGCAACAACAGGGACACGCTCGTCTGAGGACGAGTCACGCGCGCCCGGCGCACCTTCGGCGCCGCCGCATCCTTGCTGCGTTCCGTTTCGGTGCCGACGATCTACTTTCGTTTGGCCATGGATCTGCTGTTTCCCTCACCCTCGAGCACTAGCGGGCTGCTTCACATCGCCCGACAACACGTCCGCGCTAAGGCTCTCGTAGACGCCCCGTGCCATCCGCGCGATTTCTTCGCACGTCTCCGACAGACCGTGTAGCGCGTCCGCGTCCATCACGTGCGGATTCATCGCCGCAGAGTCCGCGAGGTGGTAATGGCAGTCTACGGGGTTGACGTCTGCTCATTTGCCAACGTCTTTAGCTTGCCGCGTCGTGGCGCTCCCTGTCTTCCCGACTCCCTTTCGGTCGCCCGTGGTTCTGGAGACAATTTGGAGACGCGGCTCTTCTCATGGCTGGATTCGGCAGTCGCCAGTGAGCTTGCTGGAACTCCACCAAACCGCGCGTAGGCTGACGAGCTCCGAATGCTCGCCGAAGATTATTCACAAGCCATCGGCTGGCGACGCGTGGAACGCCTACAACGTAAGCCCACCCTTCCACGCGCCGAGCAACTTGAGTAGCTCTTGATCGTCGGCAGTATTCAGAGCATCAAGAAATGGCTTCATCCTGTGCGAAGTGGCGTCGAGCGCATACGCCAATTTCTGCTGGGCGGGGCCGTAGCCCATTGGGCTCGAGAGATACGCGATTTTCAAGGCTTCTACGTCATTCATTACCACGATGAGCGCCCGCAGGAGTTCGCGCGTCGATCCATCCGGCTGTGGTTTGGTCATGAGTGGCATGATACGGCTGGTCTGGCCGCCGCGTTTGCGAAAGGCTGCGTGATGCGCGCGGTTGCGCCGTGATCCCGCTCGATGATCCTGATGCACCGCTCGAAGACGAATCGGAAGCAGGCAGGAAGCGCCACGTACTGGCTGCCCGAATACACGACGGAGCTGTTGAACGTCCTGAATGTGCCCGCGCTCCTGTCGCGCTCGAACCAAAGCAGAAAGCATTGCTGGAGTGGATTTGCCCTGGGCCGCTCATCCCTGTCGCGGAACTTGAAGCCGCTGGAGTATTCGAGGTAGCCCGCCGCCCGAATCGCCGTCGCTAGCATGTCCTCTTGCGTCACCCGGCGCGGCGGCCAGATCATCAGCGGGGTTCTCGCAGCGTCTTCGCCGGCTCCTGATGGTGGCGATCGCACGACGCGTTCGGCATCGGGACCAGCGTCAGCGGTCCGAGCCGATCTCATGTCATTCCTCGCGCAAGCAGCTCTCCAAACCCGCGGCTGACGGTGCCGTGGATTCATCGAATCGGACGAGGCGACCACGTGGCATGGACCTTGATGCGTTCGGCGACGCGCAACCTGCAGACGCGGTAGTTCAAAGGAAGTCTGGGGGACCACAGTGACGAGACCCGCAAAAATGTCGACTTCGGTTGCAATTCTGGCTTGGGTTTCGATCATGGCTGCCGTTTCCGCACACGCCCAGGAAGCGAACGATCCACCAAACACGCCAGAGGAAATTGCCAGCCAGCACGAGACTCTGGATCTGCTGCGCCGGTCCCGCTACGTCGAGCTCGATGGGAAGATGAACGGCATTCAGCGCTCGTACGAGACGGGAAGAATCACCGACGAGCGGTTGCTGCACGAGTTCCGTGCGTTCTACGATACCGACCCCACGCTGGCGGCTCGCTACGACGCCTGGGTCCAGACGATGCCCCGGTCATACTCGGCGCTGGTGGCGCGGGGTCTCTATTTGCGTTATGTGGGAAAGCAGGCGCGAGGCAGCGCGTATATCGAGGACACACCGCCTCAACAGATCGCGATCATGTCCACCTACCTCGCGAGGGCGCTGCGGGATTACAACGCCTCACTCACGCTGACCAAAAAGCCGCTGCTCACCTATCACTCGATAATCGCGGTCACGATGCTGGACGCGATGGTCGGTGGTGACGATCTCGCAAGACGGATGCTCAACGAATCCATCCGCGTCGATCCGCGAAATTTCGTCGTTCGCTACAAGTACTTCGCTTCGCTGCAGACGCGCTGGGGCGGGAGCCTGGATCAGATGCTGGACTTCGAAAAGCAAGCGCGCGCGGCGGGACTCTCCGACGGTCAGCTCAGATACTTCGCGAACATGCTCGTCGCGGAGCGACGCTGGGTACAGACGGGCGGACGCTGCTGCAAGTAGACAATCGCGGGTGTTGACCACCGACCCGGCTGGTTCCGCGCGCGTGTTTCCGGCGCCCGAGCTGAGCTGTGCCCTACGCCGCGTTCGATTCTCCCCATGATCATTGCTTCGGACGGCGTCGGCATGAATGCGGAAGTCGGTCCGTCTTGCGGTATTACAACGCGACCGTTCAGGGAGAGTCGGCGGTTCGCCGCGCGAGCCGGTTTGCGTGTGGTGGCGTCCAATGCATATGCGCAAAGCACTGTTGGTCTTGTTGCTGCTAGCCGGCCCGAATGCCGCGCGGAACGCCGCCGCCTGTTCATGCGACGGCGTCATCCCACCCTGCGCGGCGGCCTGGCGAGCGGACGCCGTGTTCATCGGGACCGCCGTCGAACAGATCGCGGAGCGCGTCGGTGGCAACCTGAGTTGGCACGTCACCAGGGTTTCGGTGCAACAGCCGCTGCGCGGGGAGCCGCGCGGATCGATCACGCTCGTGCCTGCTGTTCAGCCATCGGCCGAGCAAATTGCGAACTCGACCCAACATCCCGGTCCGGTCTTCAGTGGGTCCTCATGCGACTACAGGTTCGAGCCGGGACGCCGTTACGTGATCTATGCGACACGAACCGCCGACGGCCGCTGGTCCACGACCAACTGCTCGGGCACCAAACCAATCGAGCACGGCGCCGCCGATCTCGAG
>DASTVZ010000121.1:0-3488 GCA_035758845.1 Vicinamibacterales bacterium | reverse complement strand
CGGACGTCGCAAACACCTCAGCGCGTGTTGGACGCGCGTGCGTGCGGCGCGACGAAGAACTCGACGCGCGATGCGAGATCCGGGTGAGAGCCCTGATCTACAGTTCCGATTCTTAAACAGCGTCCTGGCCGAACGTGCGGCGCAGGGGTCCATACGCACAGCGCGTACGAATCCGTATCGAGGACTTCACCTCGCGGACGGAACACTGTTTTGGGTGGTTTTTGCCGACTCTGAGAGACTTCTCAGGTGGCCAGGCCCCCGTGGGTGCCCCGTCCGGCTTACGCCTTCGGGGCAAGGGACCCTAAAGGCGGTTACCGATCGAGCTCGGTCGCGAGGTTGCGAAAAACTTTCGCGACCGGCCGCGACCAGCTACCCGTAATCGTCGGGCAGCCGCGCGCGGCGCGATGGAATTCGCGTTGCGTGTGTTGCATGGCTGTCCCGTTGATCGAAAGCATTTCAGTCACTTTGCAAATGGATGCGGCAGGTGCCGCGGAAAAACGAACGGCGCGAAGAATAGCACGCGCCGTTGCGGACGCAACCGCAATTTGGTTGCACGTAGAAACGTGTCGCAAATTTGTTCGGGCACGTGCGTCACATGGATGTCGCCTTTTGTCGCTCGTTGTCGTTATGCCGTGTGAGAGGCGATCTCTCGACGGACCTTGCATTACGGAAATGTCCCGGGGAGCAATTGATGTCAGTCTGCTTCGATCGCTACCGCTTCGAGCCGCAGACCGCGCGGCTGTGGGCCGACGAGCGGGAAATCAAGCTCACGCGTAGGGCTGCTGCCGTGCTCGGCCTGCTCGTTGCGTGCGCCGGCCGGCCGGTGACCAAGGCGGAGCTGTTCGCCTCGGTGTGGAGCGATCGGGCCGTCAGCGACGACGCGCTCACGACCTGCATTCAGGAGTTGCGCAAGGCGTTGGGCGACGACCCAAGAAAGCCTCGCTACATCGAGACGAGGCACCGGTCCGGCTATCAGTTCGTGGCCGCACTTTCTCGTGCTGCTGGTTCTCTGTCCGCACCGGGCGTAACTGCGCTCGCGGTCCTGCCCTTCACGGACATGAGCGCCGCGCGGGACCAGGAACACTTCTGCGACGGCCTGGCGGAGGAAGTGATCGGCGCCCTCGCGAATGTGGACGGGTTGCGTGTCGCTGCGCGGAAGGCATCCTTCCAGTTCCGCCGCCCCGGGCTGGATATCCGGCAAGTGGGACGGCAACTCGGCGTGGAAGCGCTGCTGGTGGGCAGCGTACGCAAGGACGGCGAGCGGCTGCGGATCACGGTGCAGCTCATCGAGGTCGCAAGCGGCTATCACAAGTGGTCGCACCGCTTCGAACCCACGCCCGGCGACGTGTTCGCGATTCAGGACGAGATTGCGCAAACGGTGGCGACTGCGCTCGTCGACGCAATTTGCCGCAGATCCGCGGTACCATGGCAACGGGTCGCACCGCATGAAGCGCTTGGGCTGGCAGTAGGCCGAATGGGCGATTGAGTCACGAGCGCGGCGGTCGCACTCTTGACGCTCCGTCCGGTAGGGAGTCGAGAATGTACAACAATCGTCCGACGGCACGCCTGGCTGGCGCCATCGCCCTCGCCCTCGCGTCCGGCACAGCCGGTGCAGCCGATCTGCAAAACTTCGTGACCGACCTTTACGGTGGCGACGGCGTCACGCTCTCGTCGCAGGGCGGGCCGTTCGCAGCCGCGCACTCGGCGCATTTCTCGGCCGAGTCGCTCGAAGCATTCACGTTGTTGAATTCGGCAATCGCCTCGTCGGCGGGGCAGTTTGCCTTCAATGCGACGTTCACCGGCATCACGTTCGACGTCACGACGGGTGTACCGGTCGAAACGCAGGACAGTCTCGGACCGCTGCTCGCGGAGAGCGCCACGACCCTCGGCAAGGGCAAGATCAACCTGGCTTTCGGCATCTCGCGCTTCAAATATGACAGCATCGATGGCCAGGACCTCGACAGCATCGTGCTCGACTTTCCGCACGAGGATTGCTGTTCGTTCCAGGGTGGCATCCAGAGACCGCCGCCGGATGGCGTCATCAGTGGGTTCGAAACCGACCTGGTGCGCGTCAATCTCGATATCAATCTCGAGTACGACGTCTTTGCTTTTTTCGCCAACTACGGCCTGACCGATCGCTGGGACGTCGGCATCGTCGTGCCGGTGCTCAACGTGGACGCCAGCGCGCGCGCTCATGCGGAAGTTGTGCCCGTCTCCGGCGCCACCGGCATTCATTCGTTCTTCGGTCAGGAGGAGCTGCAGAACTCCTCCACCGGCGGTACCGAGACCGGCATCGGCGATGTCGTGGTGCGCACCAAGTACAACTTCGTTCGCGATCAGGGAGCCTGGCCCGACCTGGCGCTGCTCGCGCAGGTCACGGCGCCGACCGGCGATGAAAAGAAGCTCCTGGGTACCGGCGAGACGCGCTACAAGGCTGGATTGGTCGCTTCAAAACGCTACGGTGCCTTCGGGCCGCACGTGAACGTTGCCTACGAGACCTCGACTGGCGAGGACTCTCTGGACAACCTGTCGTATGCGGCAGGTTTCGACGTGCGGGTCTCGCCGACCTTCACCGCCGGCCTGGACCTGCTCGGCCGCTACAACCCGGATCAGGAAACGATCGATACCACCGTGCTGGATGCGGCGCTATCCGCGAAATGGAACCCGTTCAAAGCTGCCAACGCACCCCTCAACGCGTATGTCATCGTCCCAGTGAATGGCGACCATGGCTTGCGCTCGGATGTCGTCTACGGCATTGGAATCGATATCGTTCTTTGATCGGGAGTTCCGGCAGCCGGCGCTACTTGCAGCGCCGGAAACGTCGGTTGTAGTTCTGCCACTGGGCGCTCGCCGCGGTCTTGCCGCGGATCTGCACCATGCTCTGACCATCGGTGGAGAACTCACCGAACTCGGTCACCATCGCACCCAGATTCTTGTCGGTCCATGACATCGCGATGACGTTGCCGGCACGCTGGTAGCGGACAACGGGGTATGTGATCGAGCGTCCGCCGCCGAGCTCGAAAGAATATTCGTCCGCCGCGAACGCAAGGCCGAGGCCCTCGCCGCACCACTTGCCCAACAAATCAGGCTCTGCAGCAGGCGCCGCGGCTGCCGGCGGCTGCGCAGCCGGCGTCACCACCGCAGTCGATCCGGCACCCGCAGGAGAGCTTGTTGAAGCAGTGGATGTCGGTGTCGGCGCGGGCGCGTTCTCTGCCACTTGTGCGCTCGGCGTCGGGAGAACCGGTTTTGGTTCAACCGGACGCAGCGACTTCAATCCCGGCACATCCGCCAGCGCACCCTGTACCGTGGTCAGATAAGCGTTGTGTGCAGCGGGGTCGGACGCGAGGTCGGCCAAGCGCCGTTTGATCGTGGCGAGCCAGGCGGCACTTCGCGACCGATAACTCTCGGGTGCCGCCGTGCGATACATCTCAGCCGCCGACGACAGCGCAGCGCGATCGATTGCTTCCGGCGAGCTCAGCAGAGCGTCG